>CAZEXM010000047.1:0-14102 GCA_964515915.1 uncultured Victivallaceae bacterium | reverse complement strand
TTCAATGCCCTATGTGAGTTTGATTTCACCGCCGCCGCATCATGATATTTATTCGATTGAAGATCTGGCGCAGTTGATTTACGATTTGCGCAACGCCAATCCCAAGGCCCGGGTTTCGGTAAAACTGGTTTCCGAAGTCGGGGTCGGCACGGTTGCCGCCGGGGTGGCTAAAGCCCACTCGGATATGGTATTAATCAGTGGACATGACGGTGGAACCGGAGCGTCCCCCCTGACCAGCATTAAACACGCCGGCCTGCCATGGGAACTCGGCCTGGCCGAAACCCAGCAGACTTTAGTATTGAATAAATTGCGTTCAAAGCTTCGTCTGCAGGTGGATGGCCAGCTCAAAACCGGGCGGGACGTCATAATCGGCGCTTTGCTGGGGGCGGAGGAATTTGGTTTCGCGACAACTATTTTAGTCTGCATAGGCTGTTTGATGATGCGTAAATGCCATGACAACAGTTGTCCTTTCGGCGTCGCGACGCAAGACCCTGAATTACGGAAATGTTTCAGCGGAAAACCTGAATATATTGAGAATTTCCTGCGTTTTATCGCCTCGGAAGTTCGCGAATACCTGGCGCGGCTCGGTTTGCGTTCGCTGGATGAAGCGGTCGGGCGCAGTGACTTGCTGCGGGTAAATAAAGCGATTGATTTTTATAAAACACGTAATTTGGATTTTTCACGGATCCTGGAACCAATACTGTCAGGAGAAGTCCGCTATAATCCCGACGGCGCCGAAGAATTGGAAAATTATGACCGCGAATATCTGCTCGGCGCTTTGCGCGAAAGCATCGTTTCAGGGAAGAAAGCGGAACTTGAATTGACTATAAGCAATGTCAACCGTACGGTCGGAACTGAGCTTTCCGGTGAGCTGGTTGATCATCATGGCGCGGGCGGATTGCCGCGGGATTCGATCAAAGTGCGTTTCACCGGCTGTGCCGGGCAAAGCTTCGGGGCCTTTCTGGCGCCGGGTATAACTTTTGAGTTATCCGGCGAGGCTAACGACTATATAGGCAAAGGCCTGTCCGGCGGCCGGATAATTATTAAACCGGAACCGGAAGCGGCTTTCGCGGCTTGTGAAAATGTCATTGCCGGTAACGTAATTGGTTACGGCGGTACGAGCGGGCAAATTTTTATCTGCGGCCAGGCGGGTGAGCGTTTCGCCATCCGCAACAGTGGAATAAGCGCGGTGGTTGAAGGGCTTGGAGATCACGGCTGCGAGTATATGACCGGCGGCCTGATAGTCGTACTGGGACGTACCGGCGTGAATTTCGCCGCCGGAATGACCGGCGGAATTGCTTATGTTTACGATCAGTCAAATGACTTTGATTTGCGCTGCAATGTCGAAACCGTGGATTTGGAAAATGTCCTTCCTGATTCAGAGTCTGAACTTGAGCTGCTTGCTTTACTGAAAGAGCACCTGGCCGCGACTGGCAGTCAATTAACTGAGGACATTCTGGCTAACTGGGTGAATGAACGGGATAAATTCGTCAAGGTCTTCCCGGTTGAATATCGTCAAGCTCTTGAACGGCTTAAAAAAGATTGAAAAGAGTTGTGAGTTGTGAGCAAAAAAAGCTGGGAGCGCTGGTCGCCAGACCGGCATTCTTAACTGCTAACTGATAACTGATAACTGAAAAAAGTTGTGAGTATAAAAAAACTTAAAACTTAAAATTTAATTCTCCTGATTATAAAGGAATATAATATAGTGAAACATAGACTGCATAATATTTATCGTCCGGTCGAGGAACGAAAAAAAGACTTCAAGGAAGTTGAACGAAATCTGACTGCCGCCGAGATTCAGCGACAGGCGGATCGTTGCACCGAATGCGGCATCCCCTTTTGTCACGGTTCCGGCTGTCCGCTTGAAAACGTCATCCCGGAAATGAACGCGGCGCTTCTCGCGGGCAATTATCGCGAAGCCTGGCGGATTCTCAGCTCGACCAGTAATTTTCCGGAATTCACGGCGCGGATTTGTCCGGCGCTTTGCGAAGGAGCTTGTACCGCCGGAGTCGATGGCGACCCGGTGATGGTGCGCCAACTGGAAAAAGTTATTGTGGAAAAAGCCTTTGAACTGGGTTATGTAAGCGCCTTCAAGGCAGAAAAACCGAGTGGTAAAAAAATAGTTGTGGTGGGTGCCGGGCCAGCCGGCCTGGCGGTGGCGGATGAATTAATGCGTCAGGGACACGCGGTAACAGTGTTTGAAAAAAACGCCGCGCCCGGCGGTTTGCTGCGTTATGGCATTCCCGATTTTAAGCTGGAAAAATGGGTAATCGACCGCCGTATTGATTTAATGAAAAAGTCCGGGATAAAATTTGAATGCAATACGCAAATTGGCGTTGATGTGGCGATAGAATATCTGCAAAAACGTTTTGACGCGGTCGTCATCGCTATCGGAACACCGCAAGCCCGTGACCTATCCGTACCGGGCCGTGAATTAGCCAATATTCATTTCGCGATGGAATTCCTGAGTGGACAAAACCGGGTTATTGCCGGGGAATTAACTGCTCCGCCGCTCTCCGCGGCCGGCAAACGCATTGTCGTTATCGGCGGCGGCGATACCGGCAGTGATTGTGTTGGAACGTCTTTACGTCAGGGCGCGAAAAGCGTTTTTCAATTGGAAATCATGCCGGAACCGCCGGAAATACGTTCAAGTTCAACACCCTGGCCGGAATGGCCCTACCTGTTGCGCACTTCATCAAGTCAACTCGAAGGCGGAAGCCGGCGCTGGAATATCCAGACAAAAGCTTTTAAAGGCAAAGACGGCTGTGTTGAGGCATTGGAAGTTGTCCAGGTAAAATGGGAATTTACTCCTGACGGCCGTCCATTGAAATTCAAAGAAATTCCCGGTACGGAAGAAACAATTTCCGCCGGCCTGGTTTTGTTGGCGCTGGGCTTCACCGGAGTTTCAAGGCCTGATGCTTTGGGCTTAAATATTGGCGGGCGTGGAATATTGGAATCCGACAAGGATAACGGAGTTTTTGTGGCGGGAGATTGTGCGAGCGGTGCGTCTTTAGTAGTGCGCGCGATCGCCAACAGCCGTCTCATCGCAAAAGAAATAAACAATTATCTTTCATAAGAGGCTATTGCAAAAGTCTCCACAAGCGATTTTTGATTTTATACGGTGTCTTTTTATTTAATATGAACTTAGGAGCCGTTCAAAAATAAGCTTTACATCTCCGCAATTCTCCCGGATGCCTTTGTGTTTGTCGATTCGTTACATACCTTCGGGTATGCGCCTCATCGGCAAACCCCAAAATTACCGCGGGATATTTTGCGAAATTTGTCAAGTTTATTTCTTTACAACTCCTTATTTTATTTAGCTATTTTCTTCTGACACTTCGAGCAATAGCCCTTTAGTTGATAATTATAAGTAAGCGGCATAAATTTATGTTTTTCACATAATTCTTCCTGCATAGCTTTAAATTCTTTTGCAAAACGAATCTTTTTCAGGGTTCCGCAGCCGACACACAATAGAAAACTATTTTTTCCGGTATCGGCCTCATATTCAACTCTGCCGCCGCTAAGGTGCAGTTCAGTGATAAAACCGGAATCAATAAAAATGTATAAATTGCGATAGAGAGTCGAAGCAGCATGCACATAATCTTTTGCTTTCGCCGCCTTAAACAGGTCAACTATAGTAAATTTACCCTTCATTTCCGCAATTACATCAAGCATGTGTTCGCGTTCAACCGTGTAACGTTTGCCACTGGTATTGAAATATCGACGAAGTTTCGTTAATTTTTTTCCGTTTGTCATGTTTGTTCCCTGAGGCCCCCAAAAGTTGTTTAACAGCAAGTTATTAAGAACTTATACAAGATAGCATGGTTTTTGATATTAACAAGCCTTTTTTGCAATAAGGAGCCGTAGAAAAATAACCTTTACGTTTTCATGTTTTTTTGAGCCATTTTTGCCGCAATTATTCGTTACATAACTTGTTATGCTCCTTATAATTGCATCAAAAATCATCTCAAAACTCCTATAAAAACTTGTAAACTTTATTTTTTTACGACTCCTAAGCAATAAAAAAACTGCTTTTTTTACGGCTCCTTAGCTCAACAAAGCTAATTGTTCAATGCCTGCAGGGCTTTACGGATAAAGTTTTCACTCGTTGCTTCTTCACTCGGAATATTGTTAATAATTTTGTCCAAAGCTTTGCGGACAGTGTCGCGTTTGAAACCAAGTTGTTCCAGCGCCGCGACAGCATCTTCCACGGCAATTGCTTTTTCGTCCGGCACGGCTAAGCTGCGGTCAGCGCCAAAGGGCTGCATAATTTTCGCCAGTTTGTCTTTTAGTTCGACGATGAGACGTTCAGCTGTTTTTCTGCCGATTCCGCTGATGCGCTTAATAACAGTTAAATCCGCGTTAATTATCGCTGAAGAGAAGTTTTCAACAGGCATACTGGACAAAATACTCAAAGCCAATTTGGGCCCCACCCCGGTTGTGCCGATCAGGATCTCGAACAGTTGTTTCTCCGGCATCGTCGAAAATCCGTATAAATTAATCGCATCTTCACGAACCTGGGTACAGATAAACAAGCTGGTTTCTTCTCCTTCACGAGGGAGTTTATCAAAAGTGCTCATCGGTATAAAAACCTGATAACCAACGCCATGGACATCGATTATACATTGGGTGAAATTTATATCCGCCAATTTCCCGGTTAATCCAGCAATCATTCTTTCCTTCCTTTTTTAAAAGATTAGCAACACTTGCCCCGCCTATTTGCCTGAGAGCTTTATTTCCATCGAAATGTCCGCGGCTTTAACTGAATGCGTCAGGGCTCCGACGGAAACAAAATCCACCCCTATTCTGCCGATATCCGGCAGGCGTTCAATGGTGATTCCGCCGCTGGCTTCCAATTTACAGCGGCCTTTGTTCATTTTGACGGCTTCACGCATTTCCTCGTTAGTCATATTGTCAAGCAAAATATAATCCGCCCCCGCTTCAATTGCCTCAGCGGCTTCTTCAAGAGTATCGGCCTCAACCTCGACTTCCAGGGAAGCAAACATTTTGCGGGCGCGTTTGACTGACCGGGTAATTCCCTTTGCGCCTTCGAGCCCGGCCAGTTCCCGATGATTATCTTTTATCATGATCCGGTCATAAAGCCCGATGCGGTGATTGGCCGCGCCTCCCAGGCAAACAGCGTATTTTTCCAAATTGCGCCATCCGGGGGTGGTTTTACGGGTATCGAGGATTTTCGTCGCTGAACCTTCCAGGGCGTCAGCATATTTTCTCGCAGTAGTGGCAACGCCGCAGAGACGCTGTAGAAAATTCAGCGCGATACGTTCCGCGGTCAGTAAATCCCGCGCGCATCCGGAAACTTCAGCCAGTGCCGTAAAGGCTTTACAAAATTCCCCTTCCTCGACCAGCGGAGTCCATTTCACATCGGAAACAACTTTTTTAAAAACATGTTCAGCAACCGGCAACCCGGCGCAAATCAAATCTTCTTTGCAGCGCAGCACGGCCACCGCTTTGGTATTTTCGGGAATCACGGACTTACTGGTGGCATCCCCGAGCCTGCCCAAATCCTCGGTCAATGCCAAATCAATTAAGACGTTAACCCTTTCCAAATCTATATTGCTGATTTTCATAACATCACCTGTTTTTACCCATTCGGGGTTGAATTATTATTTCCCGTTGTTCCGCAGCTTAAAACCTGCGGCTATTATTAAATCCTTCTGAGATTTTTGGTTCTGTCAAAAAAATTTTGACTTTGTTTTCTATTTATCTTGTTCTTATTTATAAGTTGATTTTCTATATCTTTTTCTTTATATCTTGCAACCACAGCTTATATTCATTGTCCAATATAATTTCTTTTGTCTTTGTCATTTTATTTCCATTTTTTGTTCACAAACGGTATTTTTCAGTACCTATTAGATGCGCATTTTTCAATTTTAACTTACATGCATTAATTTAACATATTCTAAAGAACAGTCAATTATTTTTTAATATAATTATGCGATAGAAGTTAAAAATCAAAATTCCGTATTAGTATGTCGCTGGTTTTCCAGTTCAGTTTCTAGTGTCTGTCGCTTTCTTTGCTCTTCTTTAAATAATATAAGATTTAGCTGGGATTTTTTTCAGCTTCAATCGCCACGCGGCTATACATTTCTACCTGAGATTCAAGTTCCGCAATACATTTTTTGTAGCGTTTACTGTAATGACTTTTCACTTTTTCTTATTTTTCTCTTTCAATATATCCAGATACTCCAACCCGAAACGAACCATCAAATCTTCGAGTTTGCGTCCGTTGGCTATCGCCTGTCGAATACCCTCAAGTTGTGTCGGACCAATATATTTAGAATGCTGTTTGCCGTCAAGGTAATAAGTCATCTGGTGGGTTGGATGATGTTCTCCGGAAGCGAATTTTTAGAGAATGTTGAGCGTTCGAGTATTGACTTGACGACTTTTGTCGGTTTCGTCCGATTACTAAGCTTGGAAAAATTATTTTTGATTTTTTTAATTACGGGTTGACTTTTTTGTTAAAACAGTGTATAATTATAACAGTTCCAAGTCGGAACTATTAATCAAAAGTAAGGCAATTGAAGTATGAAAGTATTAAATGAAACTTTGAAAAAGAAAATGTATAAATCCCAGATATTACATCTTCTTCATAGTAATGGAACTCTTTCTCAGATTGATATTTGCAAACGTCTTGGGTTACCGAAAGCGACGGTTAGTTCCATTGTTAAAAATGCGGTAAAATCTGGTCTGATAAAAAAGCTTGGTGTTAATCCCGAACAACGTCGGGTGCCGGGAACTAGACCTGTCTTGCTTGGATTGGATGATGAAAAGTCAGTCATATTGGGATTAGCTGTCAGGGGGGGGTATTTTCATTACGGGCTGATGAATTTTCATGGTGATCTCTACGATGTTAGAAGCAGTAAGCTTGATAAATCTAAATGGGGAAAACTTCCAGACATGATAAAGCAATCTGTAGATGAGGTACAGACTTCAGGAAAAAATATTTTAGGAGTTGGTATGGCTATTGGGGGTTATTTCAATGAGAGCAACAAAAGTCTGGTTCCCAAAGGCGATTATTCTAATATCCCTACAGGTGTTCCATTACTTGTTGATGATTATCCAAATGCAGCAGCCAAGGCAGAATTATTATTTGGGCAGGCAAAAGGGAGAGATACTTTTGCGCTTCTGCAACTGGGAAATACCGCACATCGTGTTTCTTGCTACGGCAACGGTAATATAGTTAGAGGGACTCACGGGCTTGCAGGTGAAATATCAATTGTCAAGGATTTTCAGCAAGATGCCTACAGATCTCCGGTCCGTCGTTATCAGCATCTAAAAATAAAGCATTTTGAAGATAGTTCAGCAAGTGAAATAGAGGAACATTCATCTCATCTTGCCAATATGATACTTCAGATTATGGTTTTCTATGATCCCCGACAAATAATAATTTCCGGTATCCCAAAAGAGATATGGGACAACGTTAACGGCGTAATTAACCGCGTTATCAGAGATCATCTTGATCTTGATTTATATAATTTGCAATATGATATAGTTCCCGAAACTCAATGGAAGCACAAGGAGATTGTATATGGTGCATCACTAATTATTGAAGATATCCTAATGCGGCCGCGAGTAGGCGTGAAGGAGTCTATAATAAATTTTTAATAACATTTATATATTAATTGTAAATAAAAGAATAAAGTACAGTCGTATTAAAAAAATAAATAGAAGTATTGATTTTTAGGAGGAAATCTCTTTCTGGGTCGATGAACAAAAAGAATATAAACCAAGGAATGAACGAAATGAAAAAGAAAGTTTTTACACTTATTGAACTCCTCGTGGTGATCGCTATCATAGCAATCCTTGCCAGCATGTTGTTACCGGCATTGAACAAAGCACGTGACAAAGCTAAAAGTATATCATGCTTGAGCAATCAAAAACAACAGGGTCTTTCGTTTACCATGTATACAGATGACCATGCATATTTTCCTCCATATATCTCTAGTCCTGCGGCAACGGAGTATTGGAATGAGACCTTGCAAAAAAACGGTTATATCTCCTGGAGTGTACTTTTGTGTCCAAGTAGTAATAACCAATATGGGACATATTATAAAGCAAATAATGCATCCCACAATGCTGCAAAATATTGTGACTACGGTTATAATTATGCATATATAGGTGGAAATAGAACGATTGCCGGAGGCACATACAAATCAGCTAAGTTTTCAGGTATAACTAAACCATCAAGTACCATTTTAGTAACTGATGTTGCTTATGCTAAGACTCCTGCACTTCTTCGAGGATACTACACTTTGTATTTCCAATTCTCTACAAGCTGGTTTGGAATAGTTTCCGCCCGGCATAACAGCAGTGTCAATACGCTTTGGATTGATGGACATGCAAAGTCTGTCAAGAGTATAAAAGGAGCACCGGAATCATACTCTTCAACTTATAACTGTTATCTATTTGCTCCTTTCCTTAAGGGTAATGTTGACGGAGATCCGGATAACCATTTTGACCGGAAATGATTTTAAAAACATGACTTTATCTTGAGCAAAAAAGTGCATAATAAACTTAAAAAGGGATTGTAAATGAAGGAAAAGAATCTACTGGTTTTGCTTTGTGATCAACTCCAGCGTAATGTTCTGGATATCTATGGCGGTCCGGTCAAAACCCGTGCATGGCAACAACTGGCGGACAACGGTGTGGTTTTTAATAACTTTTATTGCGCGTCTCCGCTTTGTGCTCCCACCCGACCTTCAATGATGACCGGGAAATGGCCTCACAGTCATGGATCGATTTGCTTTGGGGATGATTATTTCTGTTTGAATAAAGGTGAAGAATTGTTAATTACTCACCTTAATGACCACGGCTATCAGGTAGCATATGATGGTATCTGGCACATAAATCAGCATGAAGAGGATAAGCGCATCGACGATTACGCATATTTTACCGAGAGAAGTTTTTCATATTCGAATTACGCCTCGATGTGCAAAGAATTCGGGCTTGACATTGCACAAGGTTCTCGAACTGTATGTATACCATCAGAAAATGGTCCTCTGGAATGGAAGTTTAGTGTCCCGGCTCCTTTACCATGGACGGGATCTATTGAAAAACACCCGGATATGTTAATTACTCAAGGAATAATTGATTTTATTAAGAACGCTGACAAGAACAAGCCTTTTGCCGCGTGGTGTTCTTTAGGTGCTCCTCATCCGCCAATCATGCCGCCTCAAGAATTTCTTAATCTTTATAAATCAGAAGATATGATACCGCCCCCGGGATTCGGCGAAGATATGAGCCAAATGCCGAAAACCACTACAGAATGGGCACCAGGATGTCAGTCCGTAAAAGGTTGGAACTGGGAAAATTGGAGCAAGGCGATTGCTGGATATTATGCTTTTACCGCGTTTGCTGATTATTGCATGAAAAAGGTGTTGGATGTATTACAGGAATCGGGGCAGTACGAAGACACAATCATCATTGCTACCGCTGACCATGGTGAAATGCTTGGAGCACACAATCTTTATCAAAAAGGCGTGTTGTACGACCGTGCTATACGTTTACCATTTATTGTAAGCAATATCGGGGAAAATGGACGATGCTCACAGCTGGGCTCACACGTTGATATGCCTTCAACCATACTTGATCTCCTACAACAGCCGCCAATGAATAATGTTCAGGGCAAAAGTTTGGTGCCGATGCTTAGTAACTTAAAGACGACAGCCAGTGATAATCAATTTATCGAATTTAACGGCTATATTAACGGCGGAATTTATTCTCGCGCGGTAATGTCCTGTACGCATAAATATATTTATCATCACAACGATAAAGACATGTTGTTTAATTTGCAGGATGATCCGGATGAAATGATTAACATTATAGATGATCCAGAATATGCCAATGTTTTGCAGAAATTCCGAAATGAACTGCTGGTCTGGATGCAGCAAACTAATGACTTTCTCTTAAAGGAAAATTTTAATTTGTAGGCTGGAACATCAGCCATGGAGTCAACAAAAATAGAATTCTAATAAATTGTTTTAAATCTATCCGCTTATGGTATTTCCATAGCGGACAGATTTTCAAGTTAAATTAAAGTTAAAAAACAGCAAGCGAGAACATAAAATTTGCTTGCAGAAAACAAGGTTCTGATATGAAAAAACGCTGTTGCCGAATATTGTCATGTTTCTCTTTTCTACTGTTTATTGCTTTGTCATTAAACTGTTTGATATCCAACGCTAAAACAAAGTCTGCTAATCAAGGTGCGGTCAAGTGGCAGGGGAAAGGTTTTACAATAAAAGATGATGTCCTGCAAGCCAGAGGGGGACAAGTAATCGGTTATTCCGGTAATAAATCATGGACCAGTTGCAAAATTAAGTTTGTTGTAAAAAATCTTAATGAAAATCCGAAAGCTTATTTTCTTATTCGTCCCAGATACGCCTTGGGACGAAAATTCTATCAGGTATGGTTTGTAGGCAGCGAAGTAAGAATTGGCTATAGGTTGCGCAAGAAGTATAAGCCTATGATGACAAGAGTGAAATATAAATTGCCTTTAGATAAAAATACTACAATTGAAATAAATATATCCGGCTATAAAATTGTTGTAAAAGCAAATAACAAGATAATTGCAACATATGAGGATTCTGAAAAACTTATTCAAAAAGGCAATGTAATGTTTTTCTTTAATAAATATAGTGCTGACATAAGTAAAATATTGGTAACTTCTAATTCTAAAGGCGGTTTCAACGTTTCAAATGCTGATGTTGATGATGATTGGGCAGATACTCTTAAAGCCATCCAAAAATCAGAAGCTAAATACAAAAAATATCTTTATCTTGATGCGGTCATGGATCTTCAGCTTCGTACAGAATGTCTAATTGATTATTACAAAAAATGGAATGTCAAATTGGATAAATCAGGTTTGGAAACAATTATCAAAACCTGCATTGCTGCCAGATTGTCATTCAAAGATCGCAGTCAAGACCAATACTATAATGAGGTTATCGCAATTTATAAAAAATATTATCCTGTATACAAAAACAAATATGAAAAATTGTACAAGGTTTTTAAGCAAAGACCAGCTGTTGAAATTACAGACGAGTACAAAAATAATTTAAAGAATGTGCGCATGGGGTATATACGCGTTAAGCGCAAAAACTATAGCAAGGAAGAGATTGACAGGATAGTTTTTAAACAAGCTTTAGTAAATGGCTTGAATTTTATTAAGATTGATAATATGCGGCAGATCATGAGTGACAATTATAATCCCGCAATTAGAAATTTATGGAACTGGCCGGTAAACTACAGAAAAGCTAAAATGTTTGTAGACGCTATACATAAATTAGGCATGTTGGCAAATATTCATCTGACAACCGCATTTGTACATCCAGAATTTATAAAAAAACATCCGGAATGGGAAATGTTTAGTGCTAGAACTGGAGCCAGATACACTAATAAGCGGTATAAAAATCCGGGTGTAGTTTGCATTAACAACCCGGAATTCAGGGCTCAATATCGTAAAAACCTCAGCAAATTATTTACTGAATCAGGTTTTGACAGCATAAATATTGATGAGATACAATTTTTCAATAGAGATTTTTGCGGGTGTAAGTACTGCAGAAAAAAATTCAAAGCAAAATATGGGCTTGAAATTCCCCCGGCCGACGATAAAGCGTTTTGGCAGGATAGAGATGCAAGATATCAGAAATGGGTTGATTTTAAGATTAATAGTATAAATGACTTTTATGAAGACGTAGTTTTTAAGGCCGCTAAAAATGCTTATATGTTGACGTATCATTCAATGCCGCCAGCCACCTATGGCAGCCAGCATTCTAACGCTTCTTATGAAAAACAAGCATCATATGCTCGCATGAATGGAAATGAGCTCCACGGAATGAGTTCTAAACAACCCTGGCTATTCTATTATAACTGGAAAGATTATTGGGTACAGTCGCAATATGTGCAGGCGGTATCCCGTAAATATGATAATTTATCCTGGGCCTTGCCGCAAGACGCTTTATTGCCTTGCAAGGGCTTAAAACGCCGCCCTTACGAAGATAACTTCCCAGCCAAAGGGCACCCGTTAGGTGAAGACTTTTTTATGTGGGCAATGCTCAAGGCGATAAATTCCAATGTTTGGTTCCACGCCAACAACCGTATTGCGATTCAATTTGAACGAAAATATAAAAAACTGTTCGACGCAACTCCCAGAGAAACTTATATCCCCGGCTCAGTCGGAATTTATTATTCTGAAGCGATGAAAATGACCTATCACCAAAAAGAGAGTTTCTGGCATCGTATTTATTACTGGGAAATGCGTGCCTGGGGAGAACTTTGTACCAAAGAAAATATTCCTTTTGATGTTTTATTGGAAAAATCCCTGAGCTATGAGAATCTGAAAAAATACAGTTTGCTGATTTTCCCGAACTCCGGTTATCTCAGCAAACAGGATGTTGCAAGCATTAAAAAATATATTAAAAATGGTGGTACGGTTGTCGCTACTTACGAAACCTCCCATTACAATGAAAAGGGGAGTAAACTTAAGAACTTCCAGTTAAGTGATCTAATGGGCGTATCGTCTGCAAAATCTTATGTGACGGAATATAAAGGCAAAATCAATTATAATTCAGCGTTGATCAAAAAAATTATATCCATCAATAAAGAAATTTTGCCCCCTACTGATTTCAATGGTTATATTTTGCATATTACCCCAGTTGCTAAGTTGGCAGATAAAGGCATAAAAGTTTTGGCAACATTTGCTAACTCCATGCCTGCAATTATATATAGAAAATATGGTAAAGGTAATTTTTACTATATGTCAGCCAAACTTTCGCTTGAAACAATTCGTACACCTGAAATTTCAACTAAAGATGCTTATGTATTACCGGATAAATCAATCACTGCTTTATTCACTGATATTGTAAAGAAGTATGGCATGCTCAATCCGCCATGGCTAATATCCGGATTTCCCAAAGGCGTGTTTGTCAATGTGCTTAATAATCCAAATGGCGGATATACTTGTCACGTAATCAATGCTTCTGATAATGACACCTTGCAGATGGGACAGAAGTTTGCCCGGAAATATATTAATTATCCAGCCATGCCCAAAGGCATCAACGGGACAATTACGATTAATAAACCAAAAGGAAAAATCAGCCAAGCGTATTTAATTTCACCAGACTTTCCCGGGAAATATAAAATATCATTCAAACAGGACAAGAATAAGTTGCAAGTTGTTATTCCTTGTGACAAGCTTTTCAGGTATATGATAGTTGTTCTTGAATAATACCTGAATCCATAAACTTTGGCTGACTTTGCCTGCAATGAGAGTGAGCAAAGTGAAAGTCAATAAAAAATCAATTAATTACTAGAAAAGGAATAAAAAAACCATGAGTAAACTTGCCCTTAGCCGCAACGGAAAAAAAGCACCACTTGACTGTGGTAATATGTTTGCCACCGGAAGTAAGATGTTCAAATGGCCGATAGTCTCCCAGGCAATGCGTGATGGCGTAATTAAGGTTTTAGACGAAGGCACCATGTCTGGAACTGCGATAACTAATAAATTTGAACGTGCCTTTGCTGATTGGAATGGCGTAAAATATGCCCTTGGACACAACACTGGAACGGCTTCATTGCAATGTGCCATGTATGGGATTGGGCTTGGTGCCGGAGATGAATTAATCTGTCCATCCATCACTTACTGGGCAAGCTGTCTTCAAGTATTTTCTCTCGGAGCCGGAGTAGTTTTTGCTGATGTTGATCCCTGGACGCTTTGCATTGATCCTGATGATATTGAACGTTGTATCACACCACGCACCAAAGCGATTATGGTTGTACACTATCTGGGACATCCTGCTGACATGGATCGTATTGTTCCAATTGCGAAAAAACATAATTTGAAAATTATTGAAGATGTTTCTCATGCACATGGTTCACTTTATAAAGGACGAATGACTGGTACATTTGGAGACGCTGCCGGTTATTCTCTGATGAGTGCTAAGACTTTCGCTATTGGGGAAGCGGGTATCCTGCTCACCAATGAGCGTGAAGTATACGAACGCGCTATTCTTTTTGCCCACCATAGTCGTCAAAGTGAAATAAGCATCCCCGAGTTAAAATCCGAAGCAGGCTTGCCTATAGGC
>CAZEXM010000046.1:0-17322 GCA_964515915.1 uncultured Victivallaceae bacterium | reverse complement strand
TCATTGACATTGGAAACTATAAGATTATTTCACAGAATTTGGGACATTAACAAAATATGAACTTTAAAATTTATGGAATTCCCAAAACTAAGTGTTGTTTCCCGGCCTGGCGCTTACAGCTTGAAGAGGCCATACTCATGCATAGTGTATTTGTTTTGTAAAACTCTCGATCTTTTGTTTGCAGATTTTTTTAGTTAGATCCAGTAAGAGCTGAAACAATTCGTTTCAATTCGTTCTGTTTGTTGTCTGGAAGATGTGCAGGTGCTTTTTCCATAATCCGGAATATACAACGATACGATAGATTAGTAAAGAGTTTATGAACAAAATTTAAGATATATTTCTCTGGAGTATGTAATGCCTCACTGAATATTGGTTTATGTAAATACATGATGATTTTTAATCCCGCAGGGATGATTTAACCGTAGCCCCGGGTGCAACCCGGGGTTTAATCGTACAAACCCAATTAAGCTCCACGGGAGCGGCTTAATCATCACTTGTTCAACCGCTCCTGCGGAGCTCAATTATGAGGCGATACCATGTTTCCCCGGGTTATACCCGGGGCTACGGTTAGGCCGCTCCTGCGGAGCTGAAAAAATCATTTCATTGCTTATTTCAACCAAAATTGACTGAGGCATTACCTGGAGTATAACATACATATATTGAACGCTGCACTACTTTTTAATGTTCGTTTAAGTAACGTTTAATCAGCAAATCACTGTTTTTTATGCTTTTTTTAACCCAGTTAATTTTAAGTTCAGCTTTTTCTTCTTCGCTTAAATTTACGGAAAAACCGCTTTGCCGCAGGCGTTGACAAAGGGTTTGAAGGACTAATGCCGCGCTCACGGAAATATTGAAGCTCTCTGTAAAACCATACATAGGCAATTGAATAAAATAATCCGCCGTTTTATGTGCAAAATCACTTAAACCAGTTTCCTCACAACCAAAACAAACAGCTAATTTTTTATCCAGCGCAATTTCATTCAACGGAGTATGTTTTTCCCGCCTTAAAGTCGTCGCGGCAATCGCGTAACCAGCTTGACGTAAATGCTTAAAGCAGCTTTCGGTGTTATTGCTGCCTTTCTGGTTAAAACGTTGTAAATTTATCCACTTTGCGGAACCTTGCACGACGTTCGCATTGGCTTTAAACTTCGCGTTGTTTTCGATTACATACAGATCCTGAAGCCCGAAACACTCACAAGTGCGGATCACCGCGCTGGCATTGGGGGAATGCCATACGTCCTCAAGTACAAGCGTTAAATAACGGCTTCGCTCAGCTAAAACCTTTTCAAGAAGTTCTTTGCGGCGCGGCGTAATAAAACGTTCCAAATATTCAAGTAATCCTGATATCCCTGCTAATTCTTTATCTTTAAATTCCACGTTTTAAACCTCCCTGGCGTTTAACCACAATATAACGAAGACAAAAAATTACCAGTCTGGATGAAATTTTTTGCTTAAACTTGAAAAATATTATAAATTTGATATTTTATGTATTATATGTATTATATTATATTTCATATAATAGGGAAAAATAATGGCAAAGAGATTTAAAAATATAACTTTAAAGCAGCAAATATATTTGGAAACGATTTATGATCTTAGCTCAAAGGAAGGTCACGCTCATATTAAATCAATTGCTGAAAGACTTTCCAACCGTATGCCTTCGGTAACTGAGGCAATGCATAAACTGGCTGAAAAAAAATTGATTAACTACGATGTGCGCAAAAACGTTTCTTTAACCATTTATGGCAAACAAGTAGCAAAAGAACTCAATAAACGCCATAAAGTTCTCGCTGATTTTTATGCTAAAATCCTCGGCTGTCCTGCCTCGGAAGCGCAAACTATTGCCTGTAAAGTTGAACACGTCGTCGATACGGATTTTTGCGAACGTCTTTCCGGTTTTGCTTCATTCGTTCGCGATAAAGAAGAAAAAGGTGTTGAATTAATAGAAGAATTTAAAGAATTTTACGAGAAATTCAAGAAAGAAAAAGAAGATTATTAAATAACGGACATTGTCTGGTTCCGGCCCCTGAACAGAACTACCCGAATCCAAATAACGGTTGTTTTGCGCAAGATAACGGATGATGACGGATAAAAAAATAAAACCGTTTATCAGGCAAACGCCGAAATTCTCAACATTGCTTCGGGAATTAATTTGTGAATGTCGTCGGCTGTGAAACCCCGGTTTCCAAACGGACTTATTTCCCCGGTCATCCCATGAATAAACACCGCCGCCGCCGTGGCGGTGTAATAATCTTCCTGCGCTTTCGCATTTAAAGCTGCTATTATGCCCGTTAAACAGTCGCCGCTGCCGGCTGTCGCTAAAGCTGGACAGCCGGATGAATTTATTGTGATTTGTCCATCTGGAGAAGCGGTTATTGTCCGCGAACCTTTAAAAACAATTATTGAATCCAGACATTCAGCTAAAGCCTCTGCTTTACGCTCCCGGCTTTTATCATTGAAATGTTCTAATTCAAAAGCCTCCAGCAAGAGTTTCATCTCGCCAGGATGAGGAGTTAAAATATTTGAATCCTTCCGCTGATAAATTTCCGGAGACTCGGCGATAATATTTAAAGCATCCGCATCAATAATTAAAGGCTTCTGGCTTTTTAATATTTCCCTTACAAAAAGAAAGGTGTCTCGTTCCGTACCTATTCCCGGCCCCAATACAAGCACGTCACTTTTGTCTATTAAAGGTTTTAATTCTTTTAAAGATTCTAAACAAAAATATCCCCTGCCATTATCTTTAATCTTCGTTACTATCAGCGATAAAGCCGCGTCCGGAATCCTTTCGATAGATTCAGGAACCGCCACCCTGACCACTCCGGCCCCGGCACGCTGGGCCGTTAAGGCGGACAAAAAAGGAGCCCCGTAGTATTCTTTACTGCCACCAATAATCAACACGGAACCGACGCTGTTTTTATAAGATTTCATCGGCAGTCTCGGCAAATGTTTTTGGGCATCAGACGCAAAGCATACTTCAAAATCACTTTCTGTTTCGTCAACATATTTCTGTGGAATACCAATATCCGCACAACGCAGCAAACCACAAAATTCAGGGCCTCTTCCAAGCACTAAACCACACTTTGGCAAAGCCATAGTAACCGTCATATCCGACATTATACAATCATCTTTTAACTGTCCGTTATCGGCGTTTAACCCTGACGGAATATCCAGGGAGACAACAGTTAACAACGACGCATTAACGGTTTTTATCCAATTGCCATAAGGTTTTCTAAGAGAACCTTTTACACCCGTTCCCAGTAAACCGTCTATGATAATATCGCCATGCCGGAAATCGCTGTCCGTTAGTTTTTTCTTTATACAATAATCGACATCTTCAATAATTAATCCGGCATGTTTTTTTGCGTCATCTCCAAGTTTTTCCAGATCACAAATCGAATAAATAATTATCTCAATATCCGTGTTTTGATAAAGGTATCTTGCCACCACATAAGCATCGCCGCCATTGTTTCCTTTACCGGCAAGAATGACAAAACGTTTGACATGTGTAAAATGAATTCGCTCGTCAATAAATTCAATTATTTTTTCGCCGCCCGCCAAGCCGGCACGTTCCATTAAAATAAACCCTGGAATTTTTGCTTCTTCAATACTACGGCGGTCAAGTTCACACATTTGTTTAACATTTATCGCTTTCATCTCAGCCCTCTATATTTTTTTTACTGCTCCATTTATAATATCATAATACTCACAGTTTTTAAAAAAAGCAAAATCCGGCTTTTCGGTAAAAGTAAAAAATGCCTGCCCCGCCCGGCTTATTACTTTAAAAAACATCCTGCGCATTATTTCATCAAGTTCCCCGGTAACATCATCCACCAGAACTAAAACGTTTTCCAAATCAGAACTGTTGCTTTCACATAAAATATTTAATTTAGCCATTTTTAAACACAAAGATATTAAACGGCATTGACCTGTTGAAGCAAAATTACGCATTAATTTATTGCCGAAAAATAAATCAAATTCATCGGCTTGAGGACCAAAACCAGTGAAACCACGCTTGAAGTCCCGCTCCCGCTCCTGCTCAAACTTGCTTTTTATAGAATTTTTCGAAATTTCCTTTATTTCCACCCGATAACGAATATTAAATTTTTTGCTGCTGCATAAATCACATAATAAATCGTTAACTTCCATTATTAAAATATCGCTGTATTTTTGCCGTTCTTTAATAATTTTAAAGCAATTCTCAGCCATTATTGTCTCATACGCGTCCATGGACCGTAAATCAGCTTTAGACACTCTTAAAAGTGCGTTTCTGTTTTTAAGAGCGACACTGTAGTTCCTTAATGCATTAAGATAAAATGGATCAACCACTGAAATAAGTATATCCATAAAGCGCCGCCGCAAACCAGAATTTGAACTTACAATATTTATATCTTCCGGTGAAAAAACGACAGCCCTGATTTGATTTATAAACTCACTGGCCTTGAGTACTGGAGAATTATCAATACTTAACTTCCGCCGTTTACCTTCACCATATTTGACTTCCAGAAATTCGGTCCATTTCCTTTTTTTTATTTCGGCGGCCAGGTAAAATGAATTTTGACCAATTTTTTTTATATCACTGCTTTTAGAAGTACGAAAAGAACGTAGAACACTCAGGAAAAAGATAGCTTCCAGGAGATTAGTTTTCCCCTGCCCGTTGCGGCCGGTGAAAACTGTATTTTGCGAATTAAAAGATATTTCGGCTTGTTTATAATTCCTGAAGTTGCCTAATACTAAACGTCTTATCATTAAGCAACTCCATATTTATCAGACACTCATCTTCAGCGATTACGCATAGGCATAATCACATAAAGGAAACCGTCGTCGGCTTCAAGAGCAACCGGGCTGAATCCGTCATTGAGTTTTATTTTAATTTTATCGTTATCACAATGTTTCAATGGATCCGCCAGGAAATTTGGATTAAATGAAATGTCTATTTTAGAATAATCATAATCAATATCAAGGTAATCGCTTCCTTCTCCAATATTAACGCTTGACGCCTGTAAATTCAATTTACCTTCGTTGAAAGTTATAATTATATAACTGCCGTCATCGGCTAAAGCTAATGAAACCAATTCAAGTTTGGCCAGCAATACTGCTGAATGAACATCTACCGTTTTAGTGAAACCAACGGGAATTACCTGCCGGTAATTTGGATAATTTCCTTCAATAAGCTTTGTCGTTAAACAAACTTTGTCGGTTCTGAAAGAAGCTTGTTTTTCTCCAAACTCCAAATTAACTATTCCATCTTTGTTCTCGAGTATGCGTTTGACTTCATTTGCCGCTTTGAGAGGAATAATTGTATCTCCTTCATCACCGCTGAATTCTTCCGGTACCTTTTCAACCAATGCTAAACGTTTTCCGTCAGTAGCTACCGCGGTAACAGTATTTTCTTTGACCGAACAAAGAATTCCATGCAGAACTTTACGTGTATCATCAAGGCTTACAGCATAAGAAATTCTATCAAGCATTTTCTTAAAATCAATTTCTTTAAACTTAATATGACAATTTGAAGGAAATTCAGCAGCAGGCGGAAAATCCTCATCACTTAAACCTAAAATTTTAAATTCCGAGGTTCCGCAGGTAATTTGAGTATGATGTTTTTCATTACAGTCAAGATTAACGTCATCAGCTAAAAAACGAGATACTAAAGCCGCCAGCTTTTTAGCTGGTATTGTTGTTTTTCCTTCACGCTGGACATCAGCTTCAATTGAGTTAGTTATTCTTATTTCTAAATCAGTAGTCGTCAGAATTAAAGAATTGTCCTTTGCTTCGAGGAGAATATTGGCTAAAACAGGTAAAGTAGACCTGGTTCCAATGATGTTGATTACTTTTTGAATAGCTTGCATAAACTTTTCGCGCTTTAAAGTCAGTTTCATCTTCTTTCTCCTATGTTATACACAGCTTTTATAGTTTTAATTTTATATATTCTTTAAAATTAATTTTATTATTCTTATTATAGCCTGTTAATTCTGTTAATAAAGCCTCAATTAAGCATAATATTTCATTTTTTTACTTATTTATAATTATGTTTAAAATTTTGTGCTTAAATCTCTTTTGTTAACATTTAAAACTTATTAACATTTTATTATTTTTATATTAACAGGATTATAAACAAGCTTTAAAAATGTTTTTTTATTGGTAAAAACATCTCTTAAAGCTAAATTATATTAGTTTAATAAATAAACAATCTTAAAGGTATAAAAAGAATGAAATATTTTATTTCTGATTTTATAAAAAGATTTCCGGAATTAAGCGGAACAGCTGACGCTTTAAAAGAAGCAGCAAAAATTATTATTAGCGCTTTTAAGAATGATAATTTTTTGTATCTTTGTGGTAATGGGGGCAGCGCGGCTGACTGCGAACATATTGTCGGGGAATTGCTCAA
Source organism: uncultured Victivallaceae bacterium (assembly GCA_964515915.1). Lineage (GTDB taxonomy): Bacteria > Verrucomicrobiota > Lentisphaeria > Victivallales > Victivallaceae > JAHOYW01. The sequence continues at coordinate 10,934 of CAZEXM010000046.1, read as the reverse complement.
GAGTTTTAAATGCAAAAGAGAATTAAATTTTGATTTGAAAGATAAATTTAAAAAATTTGGCGCGGACGGCGAAGGATTAGCTGAAAAACTGGAATGTGGTTTGAGGGCTGTTGCTTTAACTTCGCATCCTTCATTTTCGACGGCTTTTGCTAATGATGTGGACGCTTCGCTGGTTTTTGCCCAACAGTTTATGGTTTTATCGAAAAAAGGTGATGTGCTGATGGGTATTTCAACCAGCGGCAATGCGGAAAATATTAAAAAATGTTTTATCAGCGCGAAAGTGAAAGGGGTAAAAACAATACTTTTAACCGGAAAAAGCGGCGGTAAGTGTGCTGAGTTCGCGGATTGTATAATTAAAGTTCCGGAAACGGAAACATTTTTAATCCAAGAAAAACATGTAGGTATTTATCATACTTTGTGTTTGATTATAGAGGATTACTTTTATGCTGGAAAATAAAAAAGTAAGGCATGTGGCCATTATAATGGATGGTAACGGGCGTTGGGCTAAAAAAAGAAATCTTCCACATTTAGAAGGTCACCGCAAGGGAACGGAGGCGGTAAAAGAAGCTATTCAGACAAGCAAGGAATTAGGAATAGAATATCTTACCCTTTACGCGTTCAGTACAGAAAACTGGAAGCGCTCCAAAGAGGAAATAGACGGCTTAATGAGTTTGCTGGAAGAGTTTATAGAGAATAATTTGAAGCAATTTAATGAAAATAATATTAGACTCAAAACCATCGGCAGGATAAATGAATTTCCCGCGACCACCCTTAAAAAAATACAGGAGGCGCTTGAATCCACCAGCGGCAATACGGCAGGGACATTGATTTTAGCCTTAAATTATGGAGGCCGGGCGGAAATAGTTGACACAGCAAAGAAAATAGCTGAAAAGATTGTTGACAAAGAATTGGAAATAGACGAAATCAACGAAGAATTATTTGCTGATAATTTATATGACCCAAGTATTCCTGATCCGGATATAATGATAAGGACCAGTGGGGAGTTTCGTTTAAGTAATTTTTTATTATGGGAATTATCATATAGTGAAATTTACATAACGGATGTATTATGGCCGGATTTTGACAAGGCGGAATTTATCAAAGCGCTCGATAGTTTTAAAAACAGAAAAAGACGTTTCGGCGGCAGAAAAGAAGTATTTTAAAAAGGAAAAGAATAATGTTTTTTTTAAGATTAATAAGTTGGATTATTTTAGTTGGATTATTTTTTGCTGCTATATTTATAAAAGAAGCCGGCAGGTATATTTTATTAATTATGTTTGTTTTCGGGGCATTCATGTCAACCGGTGAAGTTCTTAAAATGCTGGAAAAAATAGAATATAAAAGCTTTAAAAAAATAAGCGCTGTTTTCGCGGCGATATTAGTAGCTTTTATTTTTATTAATGATGAAAAATATACTTTAGCGCCTTTCGCTTTGTTTTTAACAGGATGCTGGGGGTATTTGTTGATTTGTGACGAAAAAAAAGAAAACCTGAAAAAACTGATAGTATCGCTTAGCGGAATGTTATTGGCACTTGTTCCGATATTCTTTTTAACCAAAATCTATTATCACACGGGCGGCCGGCTTAATGTTTATTCCGGGGCGAAACTCTTGCTGTTCCTGGTGGTCGTTACCAAAATGGGGGACACTTTTGCTTATATAAGCGGAGTGTTGTCCAATAAAATAAAGAAAGGTGAAAACCACAAAATAGTACCATCGATAAGTCCTAAAAAATCCTGGGAAGGAACGATTGGCGGAATGATTTTTTCAATAATCAGCAGTTATTTTTTATATAAATATTTATTTAATGATAATTCCTTGTTTCTTCCGCTTATCGTCGGTATATTTTTATTCTGGGGCGGTTTTTTCGGGGATCTGGCGGAATCCGCCTTAAAAAGAACTTGCGGGGTCAAGGATGCCGGCAATATTCTTCCCGGTATGGGGGGGGTTTGTGATTTACTTGACAGTTTTATTTTTAACGCGCCCTTGTTTTATTTTTACATACTATTTTGTTAATTGTCCCGCAAAACCGCATTTTTTTCAAATCCCGCGTGAGATTTCAATTTTCATTACGAATTATCATTAAAGGCGTTTGTCTTTATTGAAAACTATATTTAAGATGTTAATTTATTGACATTCATATATATATAAAACGGGGAAAAGCTATTTTGGAGCAAATCGGGAAGTATAAAATTTTAGCTCACATCGGGCACGGAGCTATGGGGTCGGAGGAAAAAGCTGAAGCGCCGGATGGAACTATTGTCGCTGTCAAAACACTTTTCCCGCAATTCGTCTACGAAGAAGAATACGTAAAACGCTTCAAACGTGAAGCCGCGCTCGCCAAAAAACTTTCGCACCCGAATGTGGTAAAGGTTCTGGAAGTCGGCGAAGACCAGGACGGGCGGCGGCAGTATATGGTCATGGAATACATCGACGGCAAAACCCTGGCCGAATACATGCACGACAAAGGCATGCTTTCAGCGGCGGTAAAACGCTCGAGCAGAATGAATGAAAAGGTAGTGCCGGGTGCAGCCTTGCACCGGCATCAGAGCACCGGCACTGAAAAGCCCCCGACAAAAATCACGACTTTCAGCGCGAAGGAAACCATTAAAATTATCCGCCAGTTAGCCGGCGTGCTGCAGGCGGCGGCGGACATTGGCCTGCTGCACCGCGACATAAAACCGCAAAACATCCTGCTGGACAAAAAAGGCAACGCCAAACTTCTGGATTTCGGCCTGGCTAAAGATACGGAGGCCCTGGTATCAATGCTTTCCATGACCGGGCAAAGCATCGGCACACCGCCATATATGAGCCCCGAACAACACGAAGGCAGTAAAGAAATCGATATGCGTTCAGATCTTTATTCATTAGGCTGTACCGCTTATCACATGCTGACCGGACGGCCGCCGTTCCCGGGGCCGACCGCCTCGGCGTTCGCCCGGCAGCACTGCGACGACATTCCCGACCCCGTACACACGGTAAATCCTGACTGCCCGCTGAATCTTTCGCAGGTGATTGACCGGCTGCTGGCGAAGAAACCCGAAAACCGGCATCAAAACCCGGCGGAATTAATTGAGGATTTAAACCGTGTCGAACGCGGTGAAGTGCCTTTGAAATTATATAAACCAAAAAAATCTAAAAAACATAATCCAGTACGCAACTGGTTGACTATAGCCGCGACTATAATCATTGTCGCTGGTTGTTTTATCGGCAGGAATCTTTACAAAAGCAATAATGCCGTAACTATTATCAAAGAAGCGATGAGCGACGCTCAGCAAATGATGGTAAAACACGATTTTGATTCCGCTAAAAACGTACTTGACAACATAATTTCCGAATACACCGAATCAAACCCGGAACAGGTAAAGCAGGCTGAAGCGTTGCGGGTAAAACTTATCGGCCGATACGGCAAATGGATTACAAACCAGGCCGCCAGAGAGCGGCAGAAGGAAGCAAGCGAACTGACCCGCGCGGAAGGCAATCGGAAACGTAAACTTTACAATTGTCTGCGCAATGCCGCGCGACTGAAAAACAACGAAAACCGCGTTAAAGAAGCGGCAGCCCTGGTTAACCAAGCCTATCAATTATGCAACAGCGACAGCGAAAGAGCCAAAGTCGCGGCAGTGGAAAAACAGGTGGAAAAAGCTCTCGCGAAAATCCGTCCGTGGGCGGTGGTTGCTGATTTCACCATCGACAAACAATCTGTTGTAGTCAAAATTTCCGGTTCAGCGGTAGCGGTCAAACTGGAACAGGCTTTGGGAAGTAAATACCGTCTGGTAACGCGAAGCCAGGTAAACAAAGCCCTGCGTGAATTGCGTTTTCAAGCTTCTGACCTGGCGGACAAAAGCAAAGCAAAACAATTTGGTAAACTGGTGGGAGCCGAATACCTGATTACCGGCAGTGTAATTCAACTGGGCCGGGAAATAACCATAGCCTGTCAGATTTTCCACATAGAAACCGGGGCGATACGGCAGACCGCCGAAGTATCAGCGGTCAGCGTCAACGACTTCAATTACATGATTCGCGAGGCGGCGGGCATTTTAGCTATGTCCAACGCCGAAAAGCGCAAATATATGAATGAAAAATTTAATTACCCGAAATATTTAAAAGCAGGCAACGCGGCTTTTTCATCCGGTAATTATGAAAACGCGATCAGGTATTTCAAACGCGCCCTGAGCGCGAAGCGTACAAATATCGCCGAAAACATGCTAAAACTGGCATCGGAAAAAGCCGCGGCGCAACGTATTTATAACGAGCGCAAAGCAGAATACGAGTTGGCTGTAAGCTAGGGGAACAAACTACTGGAAAGCCGTAAATGGCGGGAAGCGGAAGCCAAATTCAAAGAAGCGCAAAAAATCCCCGGCTACGAATACGACGGCAAAGCCGACGACGGCATCAAAAGCGCCCGCGGCGGCGCGGAACTCCTGCGGAAAAAGACTGCGGCAAAAGCGGCTCTTTATCAAGTTTTCGCTTCTGTCCGTGCTTACGAACGGCGTTCCCGTGCTTTGCGCAAATCCGCCCCGCAAGCTTATGAATATTGCCAAAAGGCCATGACCGCCTTAAAAGCCTTTTCTTCTTCATCGCATAGGAGTTATTTATCCTATTCCGACAAACGCAAACTACAAAGCCTGCAAAGCAGCCTTGATGCTTACAGTAAAACGCTCTGGAACGGGCCGGTAAAAGGTCAGCCTTACACCATTCCCGGCATAGGCATAAAGCTTGTCTATGTCGCGCCGGGTACTTTTCAAATGGGCTATTATGGCTTTTGGACAAGATTCAGTGGTTATGGTTATAATGGTGGTGCAAAGCCTGTCCACCGGGTAACAATCAGTAAAGGCTATTGGATTGGTAAGTATGAGGTAACGCAAAGTGAATATCAATCCATTACGGGCACTAATCCCAGTTATTTCAAAGGCTCTGACAAGCCTGTAGAAAAGGTAAGCTGGAATGACGCGGTTAAGTTCTGTGAAAAACTAACCGCACGTGAACGTCGGGCTGGACGTTTAGCATCCGGCAGAGAATACCGTTTGCCGACGGAAGCGGAATGGGAATTCGCAGCCCGCGGTGGAACTAAAAGTCGGGGCTATAAATACAGCGGCAGCGATAATATTGACAGTGTAGCGTGGTATACTTCCAATTCCGGCAGTAGAACTCATGAAGTCGGAACTAAATCAGCTAATGAACTTGGCATTCATGATATGAGCGGTAATGTCTGGGAATGGTGCCGGGACTGGTATGGCAAGTACAGTAGCACTGGTGTCACTGACCCCACGGGTGCGTCATCAGGCTCGAACCGGGTGATCCGCGGTGGTGGTTGGGACGACATCGCCAGGGGCTGCCGTTCCGCTTTTCGCTACTGGTTCAGGCCGTCGGACCGCAACAACGGCCTGGGCTTCCGCCTCCTGAGGACAGTTCCTGAGAATAACGAACGGCAGTGAGTATAAAGCGAAGCTTTCTTCCGGCGGCAGCCATTGGGAAGAAAAAGCGCAGCTAATGGGATTTTAAGGGGAAATGTGTTCCCCTTTTATATATTACCGCGTAGCGGTCGATTTCTTTGAGAGGAGGATTTTATTTTGCAAGTAAGAGTATTGACATTGCGTTACAGCGATGGATTACAGGGATTTCCTGAAGACATAATAAAACAGGCTTCTGCCGGACATGATATTCTTGATGTTCGCGACCAATTTTTTGTGCACGGCGGCGTACCGCATTTATTGTTGCTCTTAACACTTAGCGATTCCGGAAATGTGTCGCCAAGTCGAAACTTCGGAGAAAAACGCGAAGATCCCGGTAAAACATTGCCGGAGGATAAACAATTACTGTATCGGCAATTGCGGGAATGGCGTAATGACAAAGCCAAAACAGAAGGCATTCCAAGTTATTTGATATTGCGCAATGTGCAAGTTGCCGAAATATGCCAAAAGATGCCGGACTCACTGGCTGCCCTGAAAGAGCTGGAAGGTATTGGAGAGGCGACCTGTAAAAAATACGGCAACGATATTATCAACATGTTGTCTCCCATAGAAAAAGAGGCAGACGCATGAAGTCATACGGAAACTTATTCGACAAAATAGTATGCATGGAAAACCTGCACACAGCCTTGAAACAGGCGGCAAAAGGCAAAAAAAAACGTCGTCAAGTAAGTGATTTTTTAGAAAATCAGAAAGCAGAGCTGCTATCAATCCAGAATGATATCTCAAATCTCAGCTATTGCCCCGGTAACTATAACCAGTTCAAAATAATGGACCCGAAACCACGTCTGATAAGCTGCGCGCCTTTCCGTGACCGGGTTGTGCATCATGCCGTATGCAATATCATTTCCCCCTTGCTGGAAAAACAGTTTATTTCTTGTTCGTATGCTTGTCGCAAAAGCATGGGTATGCACAAAGCTGTTCTAAAAGCACAATCTTACAGTCTCCGTTATAAATATTTTTTCAAAACTGACATCAGCAGGTTTTACGACTCAATAGACCACATTGTTTTAAAAAAAATGCTTTTAAATAAATTCAGGGAAACTGAACTAAAAAAGCTATTGGAGACCATCATAGAGCATCCCGTGCCTGGGCAAAAGAATGGACGGGGCTTACCTATCGGCAATTTAACCAGCCAATGGTTTGCTAATTATTATTTGGATAAACTCGACCATTACCTTAAAGAACAAAAGCAATGTAATGGCTATGTTCGTTATATGGATGATTTTGTCGTTTGGAGCAACAGTAAAAACTCTTTGTTTGAGTTATGGGCTGATATCCGATTATTTTTGTTAGATGAATTGAAATTAAACTTGAAACTATCGGGTTCATTTGTCAAGCCGGTAACCGAAGGAACCCATTTTCTGGGAATGCTTGTTTATCCCGGATGTATTAGAATGCAGAGAAAACGTTTAAAGAGGTCAAGGAATCTATTGAAACAACAAGAGGCACAATATCAGCAAGGTAACATTTCAATCCAGGAACTGTTTGCTTCGGCAACCGCAATAATAGCAGCAAAAAGGTATTTTTGTATGGGGAGCTTATTTTCTGAAAATGAATTATTGATTTAAGGCAGACGGTGTAGAGGCTCGAACCGGGTGAACCGCGGTGGTAGTTGGAACAACAACGCCAGGAACTGCCGTTCCGCTAATCGCAACAGGAACAGGCCGTCAAACCGCAACAACAACCTGGGCTGGTAGGCATTATTCTGAACGTCCCGGGAATATTTTAAACTTGAGAATATTCACAAGAATTATGACTTTGCATGCAATGAGACTGAGCGCAGCGAAAGTCAAGCGTCCCGCTTGAGAATATCCACAACCGGGACGGTTATGCTACATTTTTGAATCGGAGTCATACATCTTTTTGCATTTCCATTCGGTTTATTTGAGAACTTTGAAAAGAATGAACATCGAACATCGAATAATGAAAGCGGCAGGGGACTGCCGCAGTCCAAAGAGCCTGACGGCTCGGAGAAATTGATGCGGAGCATCTTTGGAGTGCGCAAGTCCTCTTGCGCTTTTAAATTTGTGAGTGGGTATAGAAAGTTACTTGATTCCGAATATTTATAAAAATTCTACGCCACAATTTTAAACTTTTTGACAGCAAAAAATGCGAAATTGCTGCACGAACGCAATGTCAAGCGTCCCGCTTGAGAATATTCACAAGCGGGACGCTTATGCTACATTAGGAAAAGTGCATATCTTTTGCTTCTTCAAGCGGGCAAAGCCCGAGCGGAAAAAGCAAAAACATATATGGTGCAGGCGCTTGCGCTTGCTGCCGCCTGCATAAGGCGCGGGGGGAGTTTGAGGGGCGAAGCGCCCCTCAACAAACCCTGCTGATATCCACTCCTCTTCTTTGTCCTTTTGCCGGATATATTTTCTATATGATATTGGGTTTTAGCTTGACAACTCGATCAAAGCCAACTATAAATAAGTATTTTAAAATAACGTCTAATTAACATATTTAAAAGATGAAGAAAAACATGAACGACTTAAAACTTGACCACAGTGATAAAATAGCTCTCCATGTACAGAAAATGGGGAAAAGCGGAATTAGGGAATTTTTTGATTTGATCATAGGTTGTGATGATGTAATTTCCTTAGGCGTTGGAGAACCGGATTTTGTAACGCCGAAAACGATCCTCGATACAGCGGTGTCCTCTTTGCAACACGGGGATACTACTTACACCTCAAACCAGGGCTTGTTGTCCTTGCGCCGGGAAATCTGCAAGTATGTGGCTGAAGACTACGGCGTGGACTATTCTCCCAAGACGGAATGCCTGATAACCGTTGGGGTTAGCGAGGGTCTGGATTTAGCTATGCGTGCTTTGGTCAATCCGGGGGACGAAGTTATTTACAGCGAACCATGCTATGTTTCTTACGGCGCCGAAATCAAATTGGTACACGGCGTGCCGGTGATTATTGAAAATACCGAGAAAGCTGAATTTTCGCTGGATATAGAACAGTTAAAAGCTAAAATTACCCCCAAAAGTAAAATTTTGATGTTGAATTTTCCCTGCAATCCAACCGGTGCGACGCTCAGCATGGAACAAATGAAGGAAATCGCGAAAATCGCGGTGAAAAATGATTTAATTGTTTTTACGGACGAGATTTATTCAGAACTAAGTTATGTGGAGCGCTTACCGTCAATAGCTTCGCTGCCCGGCATGCGTGGAAGAACGGTATTTTTACACGGTTTTTCCAAAGCCTTCGCGATGACCGGTTTCCGCATTGGTTACGCTTGCGGGCCACCTGAAATTATCGCCGCGATGAATAAGATTCATCAATATACAATTCTATGTGCGCCAATTATCGCGCAGAGGGCGGCTGAAGGGGCCTTGAAAAGCGGCATTGGGGCAAAGGAGGAAATGCGCAAAGAATATGAACGCCGCCGTGATTTAGCGGTTAAAGGGTTTAACGGGATGGGGCTGAAATGTTTTAACCCCAAAGGGGCATTTTATCTTTTTCCATCAATTAAAAGCACCGGCCTTTCGTCAATGGAGTTTGCCAAAAAATTATTGAAGGAACAAAAAGTGGCGGTTGTTCCCGGAACCGCTTTCGGGGCTTGCGGGGAAGGCTATATCCGCTGCTGCTACGCGACTTCTTATGGAGAATTGACAGAAGCATTAAAAAAAATCAAAATCTTTGTGGAAGGTTTGAAAAAATAAATGCTGAAAGAATTTGTAAAGTATTACAAGCCGCACCGTAAACTATTTATTCTTGATATGGGAACGGCTGTTGCCCTGGCTGTTTTCGGGATCATCGTTCCGGCGGTTACTTATAAAGTTTTCAATGTATATCTGCCCGGTAAACAACTGGAAATGATTTATATAAGTATGGGTGCCTGGTGTGTGCTTATCGTTTTGCAGTCAATATGTGATTATGTGAATATAAAATGGGGACACATACTGGGAGTCCGTATGGAAGCGGATATGCGCCAGGACATGTTCTCTCACCTGCAGAAACTTTCTTTCAGTTATTTTGACCGAACCAAAACCGGTCATATAATGTCGCGTATTTCCAGCGACTTAACCATGATTGCCGAAAGCGCCCATCATTGTCCGGAGGACCTGTTAATCTCGATGGTTACTATTATTGGCGCTTTTTCGGTAATGCTGTGGGTTAATCCATTACTTGCCGGAATAACTTTCATTCCCCTGCCGTTTATTGTTTTATGGGGGACTGTTTTTCAGCGGAAAATGAAGTCGAGTTTTCGCGAAATACGCAAGACGATAGCCAATGTTAACAGCCGCGTTGAAAATTCTATTCAAGGTATTCGCGAGGTAAAATCCTATACAAATGAAGCTGGTGAAATAGAAAAATTTTATATTGTAAACAAAAAATTCACCGATGCCCGTGAAGGTGTTTTCGGGGTGCTGGCGGGCTTTCATTCCGGAATAATGTTTTTGCTGCAAAGCTATTCAGCTTTATTTGTCGGAGCCGGAGCCGTTTTGATTTATTACGACCGGGCGACCTTTGCCCAGCTGTTTATGTTTTTACTGTATTCCCGTTTTATAATCATGCCTATTTTCCGTTTGGTTGGTTTTGCTGAACAGTTCCAGCAGGGCCTGGCCGCCTTTGAGCGTTTTCGTGAAATAATGGAAGAAAAACCGGATATTGAGGACAAGGAAAACGCTTTGGATATCAAAACGATTTCCGGGGATATTGAATTTAAAAATGTTTATTTCAAATATGACGACCAGGACGAGGGACAAAAATGGATTCTCAAGGATATAAACTTAAAAATAGATGCCGGCAAAACAATTGCTTTAGTAGGAGAATCGGGAGCCGGGAAATCAACTATCGCGGCATTGATCCCGCGTTTTTATGAAGTCGGCGATGGCGCGGTCATGCTTGACGGGGAAAACGTCATGGACTTGAAACAGGAATGTTTACGCGCGAACATCGGCGTGGTTCAACAAAGTCCGTTCTTATTTGATTCAACAATCAGTGATAACATTTTATTCGGCAAACCCGGCGCCACCGAGGCGGAGCTTATAGAGGCGGCCCAAAACGCGAATATTTGCGATTTCATAATGACTTTGCCGGAACAATTCAATGCCGCTGTCGGCGAGCAGGGCGTCAAGCTTTCAGGGGGGCAGAAACAACGTATTTCAATCGCGCGGGTTTTTCTCAAAAATCCTAAAGTACTGATTTTTGACGAGGCAACATCTTCGCTTGACAACGAGTCGGAGTCTTTAATCCGGCAGTCGATGGAAAAATTATGTACAGGCCGGACGACAATTGTCATTGCGCACCGGCTTTCAACGGTTCGCAGCGCCGATTATATTTATTGTATTAAAAACGGCAGAATAGTCGAGGCCGGAACCCACAAAGAGCTATTGGAAAAGGCCGGGTATTATAAGAAATTATACTCTATGCACATGTTGTAAAAAAAGAAAAAATAATGCATCTTCTGCACTTTGTGACATAAAATCCCAGCTTGCTCGTTGCGCCTCTAGG
>CAZEXM010000045.1:0-17358 GCA_964515915.1 uncultured Victivallaceae bacterium | reverse complement strand
AACTACACTATTTTACCCCCAAAATAACCTTTTATTTATTGACGAACACTTAGTGTTAAAAAGTTGCTTCCTCTGAAAAAAATCCATATTTTTTTCAGACCGACTGCTTTGAACCGTTTGCTGATTCATGCGACCTCCATTGTTAAGTTGTTGTGATTTCTCGAAAAAAATTTATTAATAGTAAAAAAGTTATTGACTTTTATTGCAATTTTTGCTATACTGATAGTAGGTCTTCTATTTTTTGTTAATTCACTGGAGATAACTCCATGGGGCAAGAAAGACAGAATTATAGTTCTAAACATGTCAAACGCCCTCATTGTCCATTCAAAAATTTCTGTATTTTTCTTAACGGTGAAGCTCCTGACCGTATTCTTGCTGAAAGAGATTATTTCAGTAAAAGAGTTAATGAGCTTGAATTTGCTATGGATATTGCTAATCATCAAGCACTTAAACTTCAAAAACGTATCAACGAACTTGAGGATGTCAACTCTCAACTTAACAATGAACTTGCCGAAGCACTTCAAGCTCCTTTTAAAAAATATGAAAAGAAAGAGCCTACTGAAAATCCTAAAAAACGGGGTGCTCCGATTGGTCATCCCGGCTGGTTCCGCTGCAATCCTGAACAAGTCGATAAAACCATTGATGTTTACCTTGATGTCTGTCCTGAGTGTGGAAGTGAAGATATTTTCCCATGTAACCACACAACTGAGCATATTCAGGAAGACCTTGAGGACGGCAAACTGACCGCCACGCGTTTTGTCCACTGCTACTACTGGTGTCCCCACTGCAAAAAAGTCGTTCACGGCTGGGGCAAGAATGAAATTCCCAACGCTTTTATAGGTCCCGATGTCAGAGCAAAGACATCTTTCATGCGGCACGAGGTTAAAGCTTCGTACAACGGCACACTGCTGGCTTTGCAATGTTTTGGGAATCTGAAGTTGACTCCCGGAGCCCTGGTAGGATTCGACAAGCACATCACTAGAAAAGCAATGCCACTCTATGATGCGCTTAAAAACTCCCTTCCCGGTTATTCGTTCATTCACGCCGATGAAACTGGTTGGAAGCGAGACTGGCTTTGGATTTTCACTAATCCCAAAATTGCTTTCTTTCATATTGATAAAAGCCGGGGATCCAAGGTCGTTATCAACCATCTTGGAGAATTTTACCACGGTATTCTCATTTCCGACTTCTACAGCGCATACCTTAGCTTGATAAAAGCTTTTGCCAAGCAAAAATGTTGCGTGCACTTGTTGCGTGACATCAGAAAATTGCTTAAGTGCAAGCTCCCTTTGGACGCGGAAGTGTTTCTCCGCGCTGTCAAAAAACTTTTTAAAGATGCTATTTTTCTTTATAATCAACATTCTGCTTTAACTCCTGATGAATACCGTTCCGGCAGAAAAGCCATCATTAAAAGGTTTAGAAAATTATACCGGAATGCACCATTGTCGCACCATGAATCCGACAATATCCGCAAACGACTGATAAAATTCAAAAACGAGCTTCTCGTATTTCTAAAATATACTGTTGTAAATCCGACAAATAATATGGCGGAACAGGCAATTAGAAATGCCGTTATCTTCCGAAAAATCACATTCGGAAACATGACCGCACAGGGTAAAATAAATGTGGCGCTCGCCATGACAATCATTCGAACTGCTCTGCGGAGAGCTCTTGATCCTATCGAAATACTACGTTCTATAATCACCAAGGGAGTAACTTCCAAGGTGCTGAAGCAGTTTGAGCTTCCTGAAAATATGCCGCAAGCACCTTGATTTCCGTAAAAAGTTTGCGAAGCAACACATTTTTTCACAAAAACACCGTCCAGAAACTTCATTTCGGTTGTACAACCGAACAGGTTCCTTGTCGCTTGTTGATTTTTATGTCGCTTATTTTTCATAATGACTTCTACTTTTTGTTACTCGTTTATGTTGTTTTCTGTCTTTGTGTCATACGAAATACCAACCGGACTAGTGAAAAAAAATTCCAGTTGTTTCCTAACATCAATTTTTCTGTTGCCCTGTTTCATATCTTTCCCCGCTCAACTTTTTTGGGCTAAATCTTTACAATACTTTAAACATATTACGGTCAAATTGCATATAGAATGTTTTTATTATAATGCAAGAATAAGAATACGGCTTAACACTAAATTACGTCAAACCGTATCAAATATCAAAGAGGAGAAAATAATTTTTATTACTAACAGTTGCGGTCAGTACAGTTACTGTTGCTACTGCTGTTATTATTCCGTGTACATCCAGTGTCATGTATGCCGAACCATCTTTTGTACCAGGGACAACGATCCGCGGCTGCAATAGCACACTGGGTGTCGCTGGCGCTATCCCGCATTGTAGACGAACTGCTCGAACAACTATAAGACTGATTTCCCGCAAATGCTGCTGAGGCAAATACAGTTCCAGCTACAACCAGAACTCCTATTATCATTGTTGACTTTTTCACAACTCATTTCTCCTTTTAAATTAAAACTTCTTTTATTTTATATGAAGGTTTGACACCTAATCCTTCATATACGGTTATTTATTATAGACGTAATAAAAAGTGAAACGTTACGTTTTTTTCAGATTTTTTCGTGGAGACTTTTGCAATTGCCTCAGCATACTACGTTTTATCGGTAACGGCGGCTTCGTCCGTAATGAATTCAATTAATTTCCGGGGCACGAATTTAGGCAGGAATGAGCACATTCTCACCTTTTCCGCATGATTAACGTAAACGAGCCAGCCGGTTAACAGATAAAGCATTCCGGTTGCCGGCGCGATCACCGTCAAAGCATACAGGTTCCAGTTGTGCAGATGCATGGAATTGCGCACAAAAAAAACCAGCATGATTATCGGCGCGGCAAACAACAGTATCGGCAAATATATTTTCACCAGGTAGGAAATGGTGGAAAGCCCGCAGTGACGCGCGGCTACGGGGGCCATTATGAGTAAGCTTATCAGTAAATTGGGAATTAAAGTGCCCCACGCCACCCCTACGACGCCAAGCAGCTTTACGAGGATTATACTCAAAACTAAATTACTTATGCTTTCAGCTATCGCGACTTTTGTCAACAGACGGTGATATCCGGTCATTAATAGAAAATGCTTGGCGGTATCCCGGAAAATTATGAACATATAGGTCGAAACTATCAGGATGTACGCGCAATTGATTATGGGGGCGTCGTCGACTTTCAGCCAGACAGCCAGAATAGGACGGACCAAAGGAATGAATACCGTGAACACCCCGCTGCAGATGAAAACCGTTATACGGGTGCTGTCAAACATTGTTTTCCGGAGTTTTCCTTTGTCGCCGGCTTTATGCAGAATTGCGGCTATGGGAGCGAGATTCAGTTGAAATTGAGTGGACGTAATACTAATCAGCTGTGGTATTTTGGCCGCGAGCTGATAGATGGTTACACTGCTCAACCCAAGCATCACCCCCAGGACAACGCGGTCGGTTTGAAATATTATCAAATCACATATCGTCATAAGGTAGGTAAAAAAGCTGAATTCGGAGATATATTTGAGGGTTTTCAACTTGACGCGCCGAAAACTGATTCTGAAACCGGGCATAAAATGAAAAGCCATAACCGCCATAGCGACATTACTTAACAAATTGATTAAAGTGGTAAATACGATTAAGGCGAAAAGCGAGTATCCGGAGTAAAAAATGTACCAGACTCCCGCCAGTTCAATTATTTTATTGGCGATGAGGACATAATTCCGCAGGTAGCCGCGCTGCATGCCAAGCAGTATAGTCGGAAAAACCCCGGTCGGGAAAACTACCGCGATACCGACTGTAAACAGCAGGAAAACCTGACGGTAATAGCTTGTATTCAGAGTGTAATCCCCGACGCTTAAATGAAATATTTTATCCAGATAAAATGACATTGTGAAACCGGCGGCGACAATCACTACCGACATAAGGAGATAAGCTAAAATAATAGTGGAAATAATACTGTTGAACTTATCCATGTTGCCTGAAAAGCTCGCTTCCGCGCTATATTTTTCGACCGCTTTCCCGAAACCCATATCCAGGAGGAGGGAATACATGAACACCGACCAGAGCAGGGACCAGAAACCGTAAAATTCCCTGCCCAGCCCGGTATACAGCAGGTAGGTGAGAAATATTGAACTGACCAGCCGGATTCCGGTTGACAGGTAGTTGCTGGCCGTATTTTTGACCAGTCGTTTGCCGAATTCCAAATCGGCGGTATTACTTTTCTTCATTTGCGTTTAATCCCGTGTTTTAATTTAGTCAGGACCGGTATGCGCCGCCGCAATCCCAGTTTGTGAATAAAAACACTCTTCCAGCGCTCTTGAAAATCCAAGCTTTGCCCGGTTGAATCAATTATATCCTGGACCAGTTTTATGAAAATCCGCCGGTGTTCATACATCTTTTCCAGGTATGCCCGGCGTATTTCCGCCGGGGCGGGCGAATGCTCAATCATTTTTTCCACGCCCGCGGCAACCGCTTCAGGGGTGGCGTCCACATAGCAGAACGCCGCTTCCGGAAAAAGCGCGTCGCGCCCGCCGCTGCTGCGGGTCGTTACCACCGGAATGCCGCAAAGCATGTATTCAGCGCTGACAAACATCGCGCCCTCCTCCGCCGACAGGCACAAACCCACCCGCGCGGCGTTAATTTCACGGTAAATCGCGCGGGAAACGACATTGCGGGTCCATTCGGCCTGGGGAACGGCAGTAATGACCTGGTTAAAATAATCCGCTTCGAGAGGGCTCGTCCACCCGATAAAACGCAAAGTCCTGATCTTCCGCGCCAGTTCCTGTCGTTTGAAGGGAGTTATCCGGGCTATATAAATCGCGTCGTAAAGTTTTTTCGCGTGTGGAATAAGCGGATAAAGCCTTTCGTCCACGAAAGCGTTCTGATGACAGAATACGGCATTCAAGCCTTCGGCTTTGAGAATTTCCTCTTCGCGGGGGGAATTGCACAGAAAAGTGAAATGCAGGCCCGCACGTCTTTGTTCCAGCGCGGCGAGGGCATCGGCTAATTCCCGGGCTCTTTCGGGAGTTTCGCGCTGCCAGCCGAGTTGAATGAGGATATAGACGTTTTCGTACTTGCCGAGGCTGGCCAGGAAATCCTCCCGGGTGGTGATGAAATCATGCCAGTAGGCAATGATAATTAAAGGTTCGCGATTGATTATGTAGCAGTAAAGATATGAAAAAAAACGATCCAGCACGGATGTCGCGAAAGCTTTAAGCATTCATAATCTCCATTAACCATTAACGATTTAAATCATTGTAAACTACTAAGAGACTAAGTTAGCATCTTTTTCGAAAATTGGAAATCGCATATTGAAAAAATGAGGATGAATGCCGGGGCTGTTCTTTTTGACGAGACCGACAATCAGAAAAGTGCAGTTAACAGTCGGATGTTCATCTGGCGGGCGAAACTCCGTTGAATTGCCGGATTGAGCTCTGTAAGAGCGACTTAACCGTAGCCGCGGGTGCCAACCCGTGGAATTGTGTATGAACCATAATCCAGCTCCGCAGGAGCGACTCAAAATGAATCTGCTTAAGCCGCTCCTGCGGAGCTGGGAATTATTTTTAACCGTTTTTCCACGGGTTGGCATCCGTGGCTACGGTTAAATCATCCCTCCGGGATTTAAAATACGCTTTCCCGAATGAGATTTTTCGCAAAAAAACAGTGGAGAAAAAAATCCCTTATTAATGAGTTAATTGCAAAAGTCCGTCGCAAACGTGATTTTTAGGGCATTACAATCGCAAATCGTCCCATTTTTTCTGCAGGCGCTGCGGCGTTATTTTTTCCACGGTTCCCACTTCCGGGGCGAAACCCGCTATTCTTAATTCCTCCAGCGAGAGCCAGAAGTCAAATAAATCAAAGGCCTTTTCAAAATCATCCACGGCCATTAACGCCAGCCGGAAACGCTCAATAAACGGCAGTAAGGGCTGCATTTTTTCCCGGTCTTTGAGCGGCGCGCTGTTAAAACGTTCAGTCCTGATTTCCAGCGCCCGCAGGTAACGGGGATAACGCCGCCAGATTGTCTCGTTAGCCAGAAAACCCGGCCTGAATAAGAAATTAAGTTGTTGAATAACATCCGCGCATCCGCTTTCAGCACGCTCCCACGCCCGCTCCGATAAGCTTTTGATTCTTTCGTACTGCGCGAATATTTGTTCAAGAACCGCCATGCGTTCCCCGGCAACCGCCCCCATTTCCTGCAAGGCAACCCGGCTGCGCTCGTCAAATTCCACTTTAGTACGGATCCCGTAAACTCCCTTATCGCTTAAAGCCGCCAGGATAACAGCATTGACGAAGTCCTGCTCGTATTGTTTATCCCGGCCGGCCGCACCCGGAACCGGCTGAACCCGGGACGGTAATTTATAACTGTTTTTTAAATATTCAACCTGCTGCCCGCAGGTGATGCGGAAAAGCGCAACCAGGCCGCGTTTATGCTCGTATCCGGCTTCACGATGATCCAGAAACACCTGTCGTCCGACACCACTGTCCCCGGCGGTTAAAGCGGGATATGCCACCGGGCCGTTTTCACCCGGCAGCTGAATGTTCTCCGGTATATCCCCGTCCGGCCATTCCCGCAGGCCGGAAACGGCCCACTCCCCTACCCCCTTTACCGCCGCGCTCAACATTGAACCGGAACCTGAATTGCGCGGCAGTTCGCGATAAAAATCACTGATGTAGCCGTCTTCGTCCAGTTCGGCAATTTTCATAAACATGCTTTCAGGCAGTTTATCCATATCAAAATCGCCCGGTTTAATCACAGTCTCAGTCTCGTCGCATAAAAAATCCGCCAATGCCGCGGCTAATGCCTGTTCCCTGAATATTGAATTTTCCCGCAACGCCTCAATAAACTTTTGCGCCGTCAGCGCGGCGGGATTGCATGCCCGGCGCTGTTCCACGGGCAGGGATTTTATCATGCATTCGACTTTTTCCGGCAAATACCCGGGAACCAGCCAATCCAGGCCCCAGCCGGGAATTAAATTAAGTTCACCCGCCCTGGACACGATGGAAACGCCGTCATCCGGCTCGCCCGGGTCAAATGAATAACGTAATTCAAAATCGTGCCCCGAAAAGTTGATTGTATCAGGATAATCACTTGTCTCAACCGGCGATAATTGAAGAATCATCGCGTCGTCCATATCCATATTTATGTCCGTACGGCTTTTACGGAGCCAGGTTTCCAGGCTATCGGCCGAGCAGACATGTTTAGGTAAAATTTTATCGAAATGCCCGTATACCCCGTCCGGGTCCCAAATCGAATCAGACCGCCGGACTTTTTCTTCAAGAGCCCGGATATTACGTATCATTTGCTGATGCTTTTTGAGCCATTTTGCCTGAGAGGCCAGGCGGCCGTAGACCATTGCGTCCCGAAGGAAAACTTCTCTGGCGGCGGCGGGGCGGATTGAAGCGTAATGAACCCGGCGCCCCCCGTTAATCAGCAAACCTCCGGAACTAAGCATCTCCCGGGCGTAGACAAAGCCGGCCTGCTTATTCCATTTTACTTTGTCGTAAACAGCTTTGCATAAATGCGGAGCGACATCTTCGAGCCACTCGGATTCTATTTTAGCCACCTGCCGGGCAAAAACCCGCGTCGTGCTGACCAGGGCAAAAGTCATTATCCAGGGGGATGGCGGTTTTTTGCCGAACAAAGATGAGCCGGGAAATATATAGAATTTGCGTTCGCGCGTGCCGATATAAATTTTTTCTTCCCTGTCGTACATACCGATATTTGCCGGAACTCCGGCGAGAATTGCTTTATGAATATTCTCGTAATGCGCTTCGCCCAGTTGATGTGTTAAAATTTGAATGCGCGGCATGCCGATTTCACTGATTGACCCGGCCAGGTCCTGCGCCAGGTTAAACCATTCCCGCACTCGCGGAAAATTTAAAAAGTTGTTGCGGCAAAAACGTTTAAAGGCATTATCAGCCGGCTTGGCGGCGCGTTCCTTCCGGATAAAATTCCATAAATTCAGAATTCCAATGAAATCCGAGTCCGCGTCGCGCCATTGCAAATGCGCCTGGTCCGCGGCCGCCTGCCTGGTCAAAGGGCGTTCGCGTGGATCCTGCATGCCTAAAAAAGCGCTGATGATAATAAGTTCCGGCAGGACATGCCGTTTTTGCGCGTCAATAATCATTCTGCCCAGATGCGGGTCAAGCGGCATGGCGGCTATTTTTCGACCGCCGGGAATGATTTTACCGCGCTTGTCTATGGCGTTAATATCGCGTAAAGCCTGGTAGCCCTCACGGATAAGCGCGTTTTGCGGCGGATCAAGGAAAGGAAAATGCTCAATTTTGCCCAGTCCCAGAACCGCCATTCGCAGAATAACCCCGGCCAGTGAAGTCCGGCGGATTTCAGGGTCGGTAAACGCCGGGCCGGCGGCGAGTATATCCTCGGAATATAAATAGACGCAGACTCCTTCAGTTATTCGTCCGCAGCGCCCGCGGCGCTGCCGGGCGCTGGCCTGTGAAACCTGTTCTATCTGCAATCCTTGAATATGAGTCCGCGGATTGTAACGGCTGAGCCGCACTTTCCCCGAATCTATCACATAATGAATATTTGGAATGGTAATCGAAGTTTCGGCAACATTTGTCGCCAGAATAATCCGCCGCTGTTGACTCGGCGCAAAAACGCGCTGCTGTTCACTTATGCTCAAGCGCCCGAAAAGCGGCAGTATTTCACTATTGGCGATATTATTCCCCGCAAGCAAACACGCGGTGTCGCGGATTTCGCGTTCGCCCGGGAGAAAAACCAGGATGTCGCCTTTATCGTCAATGTCGGAAATCCAGCGGACCGCCCTCCCGATATGCGCTGAAAGTTCTTCGTCTTCGTTTGGCGGCAGAAAATAATCATCCACCGGGAAAGTGCGACCCTCAATCGTTAAAATCGGCGCGTTATCGAAAAATTCTGAAAAATTTTCCGCATCCAGCGTTGCCGATGAAATGATTATTTTCAACTCCGGGCGGCGCTGTTTAAGCCGCTTGAGGTAACCGAGTATAAAATCAATATTCAAACTGCGCTCGTGCGCTTCATCCACTATTATAGTATCATATTGCAGCAAATCCGGGTCATGTTGAGTTTCGGACAACAAGATTCCATCGGTCATGAACTTAATGACGGTGTGGTCGCTGATGCGCTTATTAAAACGGACGTGAAACCCCACCTCTTCGCCGCACCGCACCTGGAGTTCAGCCGCGACCCGGCCGGCCATAGCGGTCGCGGCGATGCGGCGGGGCTGCGTACAGCCGATCCGGCCCGAACGCCCCTGGCCTAAATCTAAAGCTATTTTGGGCAGCTGGGTGGTTTTGCCGGAACCGGTACTGCCGCAAATTATGATTACCTGGTTATTTTCAATACTTTCCTTTATGTCCGGCACACACGCGCTAATCGGTAAAATTTCCGGATATGAAAACTTTATGGCGTCGGCAGTTTCTTTGAAACAACGCTTTTCAGCAAGCTCAAGCTTCTGCTGCAGTTCTTCTAAAAGATGCCCGGACGCCTGATCCGCGTGTGTATGTTTGCGGATACGCCGCGCCAGGTTTTCTAACTCCACTTTATCTATAATTAACAGTTTAGCGATGTCTTGTTCTAATTTGTGTAAGAGATTCTTATGCATATTTGTCTTGTTTGATTATTTTTCCATACTCTTTGCGCGTAAAAGAACCTTAATATAGTTAAAAAAATGCGCTATTCAAAAAAAATATGAGTTTTAAATTTAAATACTTGATATTTTTTCATATTATCCCGGGTATACTAATACAAGTTAACTGTTATCATTTAGTGTATATGTACCAAGATATACCAAAATAAAATTAAGTGTACATAAATATAGTTCTCCGCGAAAAATAATGTTGCAAGGACTTGTTGGTAAAGAAGATAAGACTGCGCATATTATAATAATTCAACAAAAAAACAAGTTAATTTTTTTTTTGTTAGTAATTTTAAATAGTGCTCTTATATTAGTGTGAGCAGGACTTAAGGAACAGTTTCTACATTTGACTAAACCAAACATATTTTCATAAAAATAATAAAGATCAAAAGGAGATCACATGAAAAAGACAGGCTTGCTGTCAGTGCTGTGCCTGGCACTGGCAGGACTATTCGTGTCCACGACAACCCGCGCCGGGTATATCGAGGAAAAAGACGGAAAAACAATTATCCACGTAACCGTATGCGGCCTGCCGGATCCGACTGATATTAGTACCAGTACGCGTGCGGGGGTTACGGTTGTCAGGCAGTTCCGCAAGGAATTCCCAAAGATTTTTGCGAAAAAGTACAAAGCAAAATATAAAGCCAATCCTGAAAAATACGGTAATCACAATTGGGATAATGTTGAAATTGTCCTTGAACAGTTTTCCGGTATCCGGGTTGAAGGTGTGGAAAGTGACTTGCTGGCGATTGCCGGTGATATGGCGGCGGATATTCTGTATATCAATTTCCGTAAATCTGATAACTATATCCGTAATGGATTTATTCAGCCGCTGGACAGATATTTCAAAGAATTAACGCCGGAGCAAATCGCCTCGCGCGTCCATAAGAAAATTATGCCGGTTTGTCACCGTAAAGGGCCGGACGGGAAAATACACTGGTGGACAATGCCCTATGGCGGATTGCTTGGAAAAGTGTTGCTTTATCGTAAAGATTTATTTGACGAATACAAAATCGAACCTCCAAACGCCAAATGGACTTGGAAAGATTTTTATAGTGCATGTAAAAAGTTAACTGACCCGGCGAAGGGTAGATACGGCATCCGCTTTGGACGCGGTAGAGATGAATCATGGTACTGGATTACTTTTTTATGGTCCGCCGGCGGCGATATCATGACTTACGACGCCAAAAAGGATGCGTGGCTCTGTACATTTGATTCTGACGCGGCAGTAAAAGCATTGGACTTTTATACTCAATTATCCGCTGAGCTCTGGACCGATGAAAACGGCCAGAAAAGACGTGGCTATGCCTACAAAGACGCGGCGGAAGCCAGCACAAAGTGGGAGCGTGGTGATATTGCGATGCAGTTCAGCTATATAGAGGAAACTCTTTTAGCAAAAATACAACCTGCGGTAACCGGAATGGCTCCGGTTCCATTGGGTCCCGGCGGACATCGCGGCGGTGAGTTGAATTCCAAAATGTATGGACTGTATGCACAGATAAAAGAGCCGGCGGTTTGTGACGCCGCCTGGGAATATATGTTTTATTATGACAGCAGGCCGGCTCAACGCCTTAGAACCAAAATAATGGTCGAAGGCGGAATAGGAAAATTCATTAATCCTAAATACCTGAAAATGTTCGGCTATACTGAAATACTCAAGTTAGTCCCCAAAGGCTGGGAAAAAACTTTCGAGATTGCAATAAAAACGGGCCAGCCTGAACCCTATGGCAAAAACAGTAACTTTGCTTACAATATGATGACTAAGCCGTTGCAGCTTGCCGAAGAAATGGAATATAATAACGAACTCGCCGCGGTAGGAACTAAAGAGCGCGAAAGACAATTAAAAAAGATTTTAAAAAACGCCTGTGCCTACGCCAACAAAATCATGATTGGAAAAATTTCTGACCGGAGACGTTTCTGGCAGCGTTTTACCGCCTGGATAGCACTTACGGTAATCGCAATCGTTTTTTTCTTTGTATTCCGCAAGGTATTCAGATTATTTACTCCTCCGAAAGATGATGGTTCAACTCAAGGGTCATGGCAGTTTAAAAGATATTTCTGGGCTTATTTTATACTAATTCCAGCAGTGCTTTCTATTGCCATGTGGCGATACGTACCACTCATTCGCGGTTCTTATATGGCATTTTTCGATTATAAAATTATTGGTCATTCAACTTTTGTTCTGGTTGACAACTTTGCGAACCTGCTCTGGAACGTAGAATGGTGGAATGCTCTCTGGAACGCTTTGCGCTACAGCTTGCTGACCATGACTCTGACTTTTTTCCCGCCGATTATCCTGGCTATTTTCCTGCAGGAAGTTCCGCGCTGCAAAATTCTGTTGAGAACCCTCTACTATTTACCGGCAGTAGTTACCGGCCTGATTACAATGGTACTGTGGAAACAGTTTTATGAAGGCTCGGAAAATGGAATGATGAACAAAGTGGTAATGAACATTCCCGCGATAGGTTTTATTGCGATAGGCGCGGGATTATTATTAATTTTCCTAGCTTTTGCCAGACGTTTAAAATTTTATGAATTAAAGCTTCCCATGTGGCTTTGTTTAATTGCAGGATTACTTGTTTTTTATACTGCTGCCAGTTTGAGTGGTCCAATTTTCTTTCAGGGACATGAAGCTTTCTGGGATAGCATAAAATTGATACCCAGCCGCCTATTTTCCTATACTCCCCTGCCGTACCAGTGGTTAAGCAATAGTGATACTGCCATGTTAGCGTGTGTTATTCCCATGGTCTGGGCGGGAATGGGACCCGGCTGCCTGATTTATCTGGCCGCCCTCAAAGGCATTCCAAATGACTATTATGAAGCCGCTGACATTGATGGAGCAACATTTATTGATAAAATTTTATTTGTTGTATTCCCGACCTTGAAAGCACTTATCATAATTAATTTTGTCGGAGTATTTATCGCTTCCTGGACTCGTTCAACCGGACAAATTCTGGTTATGACCGGCGGTGGCGCCAATACTGAAACCGCAGGCCTGAGTATTTGGTTTAAGGCATTTACCTATCTCCAGATGGGGCCGGCTACGGCAATGGCCTGGATGCTGGGATTCATGCTGATCGGCTTTACCGTCTATCAATTGCAAATCCTGTCCAAAGTTGAGTTTAGAGCCGCGGGCCAAACTAAATAATCGTAAATTTCAATATAAGGATTTTAGAATAATGGGTATTATTTCCAAAATAGGTAGAAAAAATTTTAAAGTACGGCTGTTGATCTGGTCTATCTCCATTGCCTTGATACTTGGTGCGGTTACCATGGTTTATCCATTTGCCCTGATGATCAGCGGCAGCTCGAAAAGTAGTGTCGACATGTCCGAATCGCAGCTTATTCCCGGCTTTTTAAAAGATGATAAGATCATGTACCAGAAGTCCGTCGAAGCTATCTTTAATGAAAAAAGCAACCTTTTTCAATCAGCTTATTATGTTCAGAATGCAGACTTTAAACAGCTTGAACTGCCGAACGAAAAAGATATTAATCCCAAGCTGGTCAAAGACTGGAATCAGTTCATAAGGAAACAGAATTATAAGCATTATTATTATGGATTGAGCTTTATTGAAGTTGGAAATTCCAGAAACACGACGCCAATCAACTTGCGGCGTTTTAAAAGCATACTGAGCAAACGTTTTGACGGCAGCCTTCAGGATATGAACAGCGCGATGCAGTTGGAACTTGTCAGTTGGAACGTGCTGCATGTGCAGTCGGCAGAATACCTCGGGCCCAGGATTATGCCTAATACAGACACTGAGCTGTATAACACATATTATGCTTTCAAAGAAAAATTCTTTGACGGCAGGGTGGAGGATTTGCCGCTGGTTAATCGTTATTTCATCAATCCTGAAGGTTATTTCAAGACAAGCTATCTGCGAGCCCAATATACCCGTAAAATAGGGGAGTATAACGCTAAGCATAAAACAAAATACGCAAGTTGGGATGAAGTAAAGCTCACCCGTTTTTATCCTGCCGACAAAAAGAAATACACGGATCTTCAACGTAAAGACTGGAATGAATTTGTCCGGACTTTGCTTAACCGGTTCTGGATCATTGTCAAACCTGAAGCCTTGCCAAACTATCAATCCTACCTGAGGGGCAGATATAATAATAAAATAGCTGATTTGAACAAACTGTATAAGTCAGAATATAAAAGTTTTAATGAAATAAAATTAGTTACCCAGCTAAAAGAATTTCCGTTCTTCGGAACA
The DNA here is from genome assembly GCA_964515915.1 of uncultured Victivallaceae bacterium. Lineage (GTDB taxonomy): Bacteria > Verrucomicrobiota > Lentisphaeria > Victivallales > Victivallaceae > JAHOYW01. The sequence goes on along the minus strand of CAZEXM010000045.1, from coordinate 3,505 downwards.
CGTCTCGGGGACTGGAATTCGTATATTGTCGGTTGGACTGACGCCGACGATGGTAAATTTTATCAAGTTCCGCTTAAGTATCTGGAGGTTACCGGGGCAATATATGACTTCAGGGATTATCTCAAAGGCAAATATAAAACAATTGCCGCCGCTAACAAGATTCTTAAGACTGATTATAAGGATTGGAGCGATATAAAACCTCAGCAGCAGGCAGCGCATTATTTGTGGATCAAAAAGAATTCCGCGGCCTTGAAATGGGAATTTATAATACGTAATTTTATTTCAGTATTTAATTACATCGTACTGCATGGTTACGCTATCTGGAATACATTTGTGTATTGCGCTTCCGCTGTACTTTGCGCCTTGATAGTGAATCCTCTCGCGGCTTACGCCCTCAGTCGTTTTAAACCGCCGTCAACCTACAAAATACTATTATTCTTAATGGTAACTATGGCCTTCCCGCCAATGGTTACTCAGATTCCTATATTCCTGCTGTTGCGTGAATTAAGCCTGCTCAACACTTACGGAGCTTTGATTCTGCCGGCGCTCGCTAACGGTTATTCTATATTCCTGCTGAAAGGCTTCTTTGATTCATTACCTCAGGAATTATACGAAAGTGCCCAGATTGACGGCGCCAGCGAATGCCGTATCTTCCTGCAGATCACAATGAGCCTGTCCAAACCAATCCTGGCGGTAATCGGTTTGCAGACTTTCCAAATGGCCTATTCTAACTTTATGATGGCCCTGTTGTATTGCCAGGATGAAAATATGTGGACTATTATGCCGTGGTTGTATCAATTACAATCCAACAGCTGCCAGGGAATTATTTTCGCTTCCCTGTTAGTCGCGGCATTACCAACATTTTTAGTCTTTACCTTTTGCCAGAACATCATTATGCGCGGTATTGTTGTTCCAGTCGAAAAGTAGAGTCTATTCTCCGGAGCCCGTCTTTTGACGGGCTTTTTTTTTTTGCCCTGACAACTGGATATTCTCACGTGATCATACTATATTAATGCAGCTCAAGCGTCTCGCTTGAGAATTAAAATGAGAATATTCACAAGCGGGACGCTTGTACTACATTATGCAAAAGGAGTTATTATAGTGACCGACTGGATTAATTTTGATATTTCAAAGCTCGATGAACACGACTTAGTCAAGCTCATCATGCACCACAATGAAGCTTATTGGGCAAAGGGGATACTCGAAATAAGTGACGAACGCTACGATGAATTAATCCGCGCGCTCGAAAAAATAAATCCGGATCATTCACTGCTTATCGCAGTCAACGCCCCCAAAGTCGCCAGTGAGGGTAAAGTAACTCATGACAAAGCAATGCTTTCACTCGCCAAAGCATATTCCTTTGAAGAAATCGACTCCTGGGCGAAGAAAAACCAGCGTTCTGCTGATGAACTTTTTCTGATCGAACCCAAGTACGACGGCATTTCCGCTAATTACAGCAATAATATTCTGGCCACCCGCGGAAATGGCGAAGTCGGCGAGAATATAACATCCAAACTTCCTTTGATTGAACTGGAAACCACTAACTATACCGGCCCGGTAGACAGGCCGGTGCGCGGCGAAATACTTATCCGCAACGATGACTTTAAAAATATTTACGCCAATATCAGCAGAAAGGGTGGCGGTACATACAAGAATTCCCGCAACGCGGTCGGGGGGATAATGGGCTTGCTGGATATCAGCGACATGCTGCGCCAGGGCGCCAAACTCACTCTTGTTGACTACGAAATGATCTCGTATCCGGTCAAGTACAGTGAACTGGAGAAACGCTGGCCGGAATTAGTTGAGAAAATAGAACAGCTCCCCTATCCTATGGACGGCATCGTCATTAAACTTGCCGACGAAGCTTACCGTGAGACCCTGGGCAGTACCGCCCATCATCCACGTGGACAAATAGCTTTCAAATTCAGTGGTATCCGCAGGGAAAGCCTGCTCAAAAACGTCCACTGGAGTTTCGGCAAAAACTGCCTGACCCCGGTAGCCGAAATAGAGCCGGTGGAAATCGGCGGAGTCAGTATCCGCCACGCGTCTCTGCACAACGCGCAAAACATCATTGACAAAGATATTCAAATCGGCGACCGGGTGATAATTGAACGCGCCGGAGACGTAATTCCTTACATAATCAGCGCCCTGCCCGGCGAGAACCGGAAAAGCGCCCTGATTGACGCCTGTCCGAATTGCGGAAAGTCATTAGTGCGCAAAGGCCCGGAGCTCTGCTGCCCCAATTCCGATTGTTCCGCCACCCGGCTGAAACTTTTGGCCGCGGCGGTGAAAAATATCGGCATCGACCGTTTAGGTGAACCCAATATTCAAAAAATGATGACTCATCTGGGAGTAATGACTTTAAAAGATATTTTTGCTTTAAAACCATCAGACATCATTCAGCTTGAAGGCTTTAAGGATAAATCAGCGACGAACTTATTCAAAGAAATCTCCAAGGCCCGCGAAGTCGCGGATTATCAGTTGCTCGCGGCGCTGAATGTCCCCAATGTAGGCGCGAATATCGCCAAAAAAATAATGAATGAATACACTCTCAATGAGCTTCGGCAAATGACTGGCGGGGAAATGGAAAAAATCGACACCATCGGCCCGGAACGCGCCAAAGCTCTGCATGAGCGATTAGCGGCGCAAAGCGACTTTATAAACGAATTGATTTCAGCCTTGCGGATAAAACAAAGCAAAGGGCGGAACAAGGAGATTTTACCCACAATCTGCTTCACCGGCAAGATGCCGGAAAAACGTTCTTTTTACGAGGCTCTCGCGGCTCGAAACGGCTATGAAGCGACTTCAACAATAAGCCGGGAATTGTCATTATTAGTCGCCTTAAATCCCGAAGCCGGAGGCGGCAAACTAAATAAAGCCGGGAAATTAGGGATAGAAATAATGGCCCTGGATGATTGGCTGCAAAAAATTTCCGGCAGGAACACTCAGAAAATCCCGGAAGATGATTTATTCGCTGTTGAAAACAAAAAAAAAGAGCAAGGTACATTGTTTTAGAGACACGGACACACGGATGAACACAGACTGACACGGATGAACACGGACACACGGACTTTAGAAGGTGAATTCGTCGTTTGAGGGGCTTGTGGCGGCTTCTTTGCGCTCGGAGGAATCGTCAAATTCCCGCCACTGGCCGCCGACGCCGTTATCCTTTACCAAAACCTCTATTTTCTTTTCCAGTTTGGAAAGTTTCTGCCGGCAGAGTTTAGATAAGATCGTACCTTTTTCAAAACATTTGATCATGTCGTCAAGCGGCAGTTCGCCCTGCTCCATGTCGTCTACCAATTTTTCGAGTTCTTCCAGAGCCTGCTCAAAAGGCATATCCTTACAGCTTTGTTCCATTTCTTTAGTCATTATTTTGCTCCAGGCACAAGTGTTTCTTTTCACAAAATATAATACATGTTTGTTTAATGTCAAGGGTAATTTTGTATGATCCAGTAATAAAGAATGGAATAATATTTTACTACTTTTAAACGGCAGGATATTT
>CAZEXM010000044.1:11749-17467 GCA_964515915.1 uncultured Victivallaceae bacterium | reverse complement strand
TTGGAATTACACAATAAAACCCAAAAGATAGCGTTTATTTAATTACAAAGACTTATTCCCGCATTCAGCGGCCGCGGCGAAGGCAAGTGGGATGGTTTGCCGATGAGTTTCATGATGCGGCGGGCCATGGAGGAATGCGCGACTGTTGAAGAAGCGGTCGCCCTCATAAAAAAAACACCGTTAACCTGCGATTATTATTATATTTTATCCGACAAAAATAAAAGTATGCGCGGTATTGTCGCAATCAGCGGTTCGCCGCTTGAAATCCTCAAACCCGGCGAACAGAATAAACGATTACCGCCGGTGCCTGAAAATTGCGTTTACATTTCCGGGGGCAAACGCGCCAAGCTCCTCGGAAAACGTTTACAGGATAATTTCGGAAAAATCGATTTTAAAAAAATGATTGAGATTATCAAATATCCGGTCGCCATGCGTTCTAATTTACATAATGCTGTTTTTCTGCCCGAATCATTAACTTTCTATTTTGCCGACGCGGGTAAAAAAACTCCCGCCTGTTTTATGCCTTACTATAAATTAAACCTGAAAGAACTTATCGAGTTCTACAAAGCAAATAAAAAACAGTAAGCGAAAATAGATGCGTCCGCCAAAAGCCGGAATGGCTTCCATTTTTGCAAAAGCAGGGATTTTCTGAAAAACTCGAACGCTCGCATCTTTTAAAAAAATATCGCCAGCTCATTTTTTTAAAAGCCTTGCTTTTCGAGGTGGAATTGTTCAATTTGCGCAGCAAGCTGCTTAAGTTTCGCCCATTAGAAATGGGCGCCCAACGTTCCGTCGTTGGATCCCGTCCGGGAACGTCCCGGTGCGATATATTTTTGTTTTTATCTTTTTGGCGGTGCCGTCAAAATACTTGAGCTTATTTTTTCTTCTGAAGTTTGTTATATCATCTCTTTACACTATATTATTAGTTTAGTTTTCCAGTATCTGAACTTATCAACGGAAAAGAACATGCTTAATTGCCAGAAAATACGGGATTTGGAATCAGACTTGAACAGGTTCAACGCGAAACTGCGCGAAAAATCTTTGCTGAAATTAAAAGAATTTGCAAGCGAAAACAACATTCTTTCCGCAGTGAAAAAAACTCCGTATAATTTACATTGCCACACTTTCTGCTCCTATAACGGCTATGGCTATTCCCCCTCATATATCGCCTGGTTAGCTTGCAAAAGACTCTGGTTCGCGGCTGGAATCGTTGATTTTGATGTTCTGGACGGAGTCGAGGAATTTCTCTCTTCAGCGGCAAAACTTGACCTGCGCGGAGTTTGCGGACTCGAGACCCGCGCCTACGTCGCCGAGCTGGCGGAAAGTGAAATAAATTCTCCCGGCGAACCCGGCATAGCTTATCATATGGGACTTGGTTTCACGACTTCCGAATTACCCGCCGGACAACAGGAATTTCTAGACGGCCTGAAAGCAAAGGCCGTAGCCAGGACAAAGAATATCGTTAAATTAGTAAATGCTTATCTATGCCCGGTTGAACTTGATTTCGACAAAGACGCGGCAAGCTTGACACCTTGCGGTAATGTTACCGAGCGTCACGCTTGCACGGCCTACCGCCAAAAAGCTGAAAAAGTATTCCCTGATGACATTGACCGCGCTGTATTCTGGGCTGAAAAACTGTCCCTTGATATAGCTGCCGCTACCGAATTCATCGCGGACCCGGTCAAACTGGAAGGACTTATTCGTTCAAAAACGATGAAAAGAGGCGGCGTTGGCTATGTTCAAGCCAATCCCGGATCATTTCCGGCCTTACCGGAAATGAACGATTTCACCCTCGCCTGCGGAGCAATTCCATGTATTGCCTGGCTTGACGGCATGAGCGCCGGCGAAAAAGACCCGGGCAAATTGCTTGACATGCATATTTCACACGGTGCCGCAATACTGGCCATCATTCCTGAACGCAATTGGAATTTAAGCGATCCCGAGGTCAAAGCGGCAAAAATAAAATGTCTTGACGCAGTCATCAGCGCCGCGCGAAAACGCGACATGCCGATAGTCATTGGTACCGAAATGAATGCTCCGGGACAAAAACTCGTTGATGACTTTGACTGTGACGCGCTGGAAAAACATAATAATATCTTTGTCAAAGGAGCGGCAATTTCTTTTGCGCACACGCTTTTGACTCCACTGGAAATGGGCTATCTAAGCAAATGGGCGGAAGAAAAATTCGCCGACAAAGCGGCAAAAAATGCTTTCTTCGCTGAATTGGGAAGTTCCATGACTCCCCCAAAATTCGCTAAAGTAAAAGACCGGTTCAAGGGCAAATCAGCAACTGAAATAGTGGAACTCCTGAAGCGCGCAAATTAAAAATACAGCTTTACCGGCTCCCCCCTGACAGGCCGCTGAATTTTCCGGAATCCTGATGGAAGCTTCGAATATAAAAATCAAATCGCGGTGTTTTTTACATTGCAAGGATGCGTGAACGCGGCTTACTGTTTTTCCGGGAGTACCTTTTTTTCGCCGATTTGAGCTAGGATTTCGCTTGCGTAGAGCTTGGAATCAGGCATATGTTTGGATAATTTGAGACAGGCCTGGAAATATTTCTTTGCCATAGCTATTTTGCCTTTTTTATACAGAATGTCGCCGTACAAATTGTAGCCTTTAGCTTGCCAGTAGACGGATGGAGATTTTAAATCATCCATCTGCGCTAAAAACCGTATTGCGATTTCAGGTTTTTGTTTTTGCTGATAAATAGAGGCTATTTTGTAAATAGCCTGGCTCTTATGCCTGGAATGCGCCTGAGATAATTTTAAAACTTTTTCGTATTTGGCAATGGCCAGTTGGTAATTTTTCCCGCTGCGGTTGAGCAAATTCGCGTGCCGCAAAGCCGCCAGGCCGGAATAATAACTTGAATACTTGTCGTATGCCTGAGCATAAAATTTAGCGGCAGGCTTATATTTATTATCTTTTTCGTAACAGAATCCACCCCAGGCAAGAAATTCAGAACGCATCGGCAGGGGGATTTTTTTCAGCTTCATTCTGTTTATGATTCGTTCGGCTTTTTTATAGTCTTTCATTAAGCATAATATTTGAATCTGCATAATTATTCCGCGGTAATACCAGGCTGAATCAGGAATAGCGCTTTTGCTCATTTTTTGCGCTAAAGCCAGAGCTTTTGTCGTTTTACCCAATTCCCTGGCGGCTTCAATACCGATCAATAAAATGTTGAGATGCAGTACGGAAGGACTGCCGGAAAATTGTGAATATTTTTCAGCATTTGCCAGTGCGCTGGTCAAATGCTGATTTGAGTACTGGCTTCTTATCTGATTATAACGGGCCTGCAGTTTTTGCCGCGGAGAAATATTTTCTATTTTGGCGGCTTCGTCAAAAATCTGTTCGGCCTGCCAGAATCTCAACAGCGCGTCCAGAGCTAAGCCTTTATAATACAAGATTTGATACTTTTGTTTTGAATTTTTGCTTAATTTCAACGCAACAGGCGCGATTGCTATTATCCGCTTATAGTGCCCCATGCCGTAACGGTGCCGCATTTGGTTGAAAGCCTGGTCAAAGTTCTCGAATGCATGGCTGGTGCTGATCATTAATAAAATTACGAGCCCGACAAACACTTTTGTTTTCATCAAAGTTCTCCCTGGCAGGTGACTGCTTGTAATTAATTCCCGCCCAATCTATATATCTGGTTATTATAAGCGTTAAAGATAAAATTTGCAACTTTTTTTATCGAACTTCTGTTGGACTTGTACAATTAATTCTAAAAAAAATCATTTGGTTTTTTTAACAAGATTTTATTTTATCCTGTATTATCCGGTTATCCCGTCAAAATAACAAATTCCTTATACAATCAAGCTATTTGGAAGTCTCAATTTGTTCCAGATAGGCTTGATGAAAAGCTTTTACGAAGCTTAATTTTTCTCCCGGGGCATCTTCGTGATAAGTGCCGCCAAGCGTGAAACACGCAAAACCGCCTGACGCGGCAGCCCAGGCGCAGACGTCTGAAATTTCCAGTTCACCGGCTTTCCCGCCGGCAATCAATTGTCTAACAATTGAAGCCAAGGCCCCGCCCGCGAAATTATCACCGCAACCAGTTGTGTCGCCGCGTTTTTCAGGATGCGCATTCAGTTCCGCGTCCACTGCGGCGCAGACTGGAAAAGCCGTTAAGGCTTGTTCTTTGAAGAATCCGCCATTTGACCAGACAAAAAAATCATGAGCGCCATGAGTTATGATAAAGGACTTAAGGCCCATATCAATGAAGAATTGAGCTGCGTCGACGAAATTTGTTTTGCCGCTTATTTTCAAAGCTTCATCCCAGTCGACGATCAGTAAATCAATCAATTTAAAGGACTCGTCGCTTTCACCTAAGGGCCAGCGCCTGTCCGGATTATTTTTTTCATTGCGGAAATCGAAAACCGTGCTGACAATATTTACACAGTTGTTTTCTTTTCCGCGTTTCAACATACTGGTTAAATTATCGTGAATACCGGGCACTAAAGCCGTCGCGCCGAAAAATAAAACATCAGCTTTGAAAAAATCCGCGGCAAGCATCTCCGGAGTATAATTTTCACACGCTCCAACATTGTTGATAAAAGTGCGCTCGCCTTTGCCGTCATGATAATCAGGGTCGGAAAGCACCCGCGTATATGGAGAAGTCCCGGGGCGTTTTGTATAATTGGAAATATTTACCGGGGTTTTGCCCACTATGTCTAAAATACGCTCAGCGGTATCATCCTGTCCCAAAGCGCCGTAAAAATCAAATTCAACATCAGAGCCGTATAAAAGTTGCGCCGCATTGATGACCGCGACAATTGCCGGGCCGCCGAGATTAAAGCCGGCAAACTCCCTGCCTCCGGTCAATTCTTCTAAAATGGAGGGGAAATCTTTGCCGGAAAACTTTTCCAAATCGCTGACAAAAACCAAATGCCCCGGATTCAAACCGCCATCGCCTTCTTTACGGGACAGATACTTTTTAAACGAATCACTGCTGAAATCGATCCCGGTATACAAATAATCAGCAAGCGAACAACCGGTCGCGGAAACTTTAAATTGACTCATTGTAAAGAGCACTCCAGTTTTTTAAGTATTATGTGTATGAATGTCGCTGAAAAAAATAATGCCTGAATGCGTATTTGTCAACAAATTTTCACTATACAAGCACAAAAAACATCAATGAATAGAGCATTTCGACGGAACCGCCAAAAAGCAAAAAGATAACGAAACCGACGTTCGGGACGCGGTCCAGCGGCGACCGAACGTCGACTTCGTAATTTGATATACTTTAACTTGTCTACGAAATTACGCATTGGTAAACAACAAGTATAAAAGCAGCTAATTTTCAACAAAATGGATTTCAACACTTGACAAAGGCCTTCTCATAGGAGCGCTCGAGCCTTGCTGCAAAGTTTTATTTTTGGGTGTCAAATTAAGCTTATTTAACCCATAAATTCCGGAGAAGATGTTTTTGCTGGAATCAGCCTCTGTCTATACAGTTTAATTCTTCAAAAGCCCTTACCACGCGCGCGACCATTGACTCCTGGGCCTTGCGGAGCCATACACGCGGGTCGTAGAATTTCTTGTTAGGCTTGTCGGCGCCGTCAGGGTTGCCGAGCTGAGCTTGCAAATAAGCTTCGTTAGCTTTGTAGAATTCTAAAACTCCACTCCAGGTTGCCCATTGCGTATCAGTATCAATGTTCATTTTGATGACGCCGTAGGAAATGGCTTCTTTAATCTCGGCGGGGCTGGAACCGG
>CAZEXM010000044.1:0-11739 GCA_964515915.1 uncultured Victivallaceae bacterium | reverse complement strand
TTTCTCGGATCTGCTCCTCGGGCGTGCCGGAACCGCCGTGGAAGACGAAATTAACCGGTTTTTTAAGCGTGTTGAATTTTTCTTCGATGTATTTCTGGGAGTTGTCCAGGATTGCGGGAGTCAGGACAACGTTGCCTGGTTTGTAAACGCCGTGTACGTTGCCGAATGAGGCGGCAATCGTGAAACGGGGGCTGATCGCGATCATTGTTTCGTACGCTAAAGCCACGTCTTCAGGCTGAGTGTAAAGAGATGAAGCATCAAGATGACTGTTGTCAACACCATCTTCTTCACCACCGGTACAACCCAGTTCAATTTCAAGAGTCATATCGATTTTGCTCATGCGTTTGAGATATTTACATGAGATTTCAATGTTTTCTTCAAGAGTTTCTTCTGACAAGTCCAACATGTGTGAACTGAAAAGTGGTTTGCCGTTTTTGGCGTAGAATTCTTCGCCGGCATCCAAAAGGCCGGCTATCCATGGAAGAAGTTTTTTAGCGCAATGGTCAGTGTGCAGAATTACCGCGACACCATACTTTTCAGCCATCAGATGAACGTGTTGAGCACCGGAAACAGAACCGGCAATACTGGCTTCAAAACCTTCAAGCTTCAAACCTTTACCCGCGTAAAAAGTACCGCCGCCGTTTGAAAACTGAATGATCACAGGTGAATTAACTTTTTGCGCGGCTTCGAGAACCGCGTTGACTGAATCAGAACCAACAACGTTTACCGCCGGCAGTGCGAATTCGTTTGCTTTTGCGATTGCAAAAACTTTTTGCACATCATCACCGGAAATAACTCCAGGTTTGACAAGATCAAAAATTTTTGTCATTTTTTGCTCCATTATTTATGTTAGTGCCTAAAAAAACTTCCAACAAAAAATAGACATCTATTGCTAATTAGTCAAGTGATTTGCTGTATTTTTACCGCATTTTTGTATTTTTTTTTGTTTTTTCCTCAAATACCTTTATCCTGAATCCGTGAAAGAATTTCCGGATTCCCTTTTTTGTTAATTGATTGGCTGAAAATCAGCCCCGCTCCGCCCTTGTTAATCTGGATTCACGGCGGCGGCTGGAAAAGAGGATAAAGTAGTCCCGGTTGAGCAGGGAGTGATTATCGACCGTAAATACCGCGAAGCGAAAGTGGAATCAACGCTGAATATCATAGAAGGCGCCGGACACGGATTCAAACGCAACGAACTGCCGCCGGACAAGTCAAGTGCCGAAATGAATGCCTTCTTCACCCGGCATTTGAAAAATTAACTGTACATACCCGGGCTTTTCCGGGCATGTTTGTCTAAACCGTCCATGATCGCGGTGCAGCTGTTCCGCCAGCGCTCCTCCGGAATGTCTTCGGTGATCCCCATAATGATACCATCAACAGAATCCAGTTCGTCAAGCAGTTCAAGGGTTTTTTGTTCGACGTCGGCGTCGGATTTGATGTGCACGGAAGAAGGAAAATTCAGCCAAAGCACTTTATCCGGCCAGGCTTCCCGGGCTTCCCGCAAACTCATATCCGTATCCGGCGCGGGAGAAAATGCCTCGATATAATCAAGTTCCGTTCCCGCTACGGCTTTGGCGATCAGGGCGCAGTTGGCATCCAGATGGGTTCCGATTAACTTAGCGTGTTTATGCATGATTTCCGCGGCTTCATTATAATGTTGAACATAGTATTTTTCAAAAGTTTCCAGGCCGATAATTGAAGAAACCACATTGCCGCCATAGTTGGCGTGAGACGCCGGGGATTTTGCGACCAGCGGATATATTTTGCGCCGGTTTTCCACTATTGCCGCATATAATTTAAGTATCTCATCGCGATTGTCCATCCATTCAATGCAGAAATCCTGCATGTCCATGTAACCGCCCGACACCAAAGCCTGAAGCGGTTCCAAGCCGAACCCGGCACGAAATATAATATCGCCGCCAGCAGCTTTTTCAGCCTCAATAAAAGCATCATAGCTGGCTTCGTACAGTTCATCCTTAATGAGGAACAGCAAGGTTTTATAATCGTCCGGGCTTTTGAACAATTTCTCATGAACCCAGGAGGTATAACCGGCATTTTCACTCAAACTGGTCAAGTTGCCGACCGGAGTCTCAATATATGTCCGGGTCATTGTTTTGCCGTTTTCCACATAAACTTCGTTTTTTCTTTTCACGTTCGGAGTGTGGGTTTTCACTACTGAAACGCCGCGATTGACAATGCACATTCCCCGGTTACGCATATCCAGTTCCGCCCGGCATTGAGGAATCTTTCGTTCATAAATGGTGAACGGCACGCTGTCGGAATGCCCGCCGCGCAGGGATGTCATTACTTTTTCGGCTGGAGTTTTCATAATCTTCATGTCCTGTAAAAATTGCTTTATTATTGACTTTTTTGCTTTATATATATATAATAATAGCAAAAGTTACTAAGTACAATAGGATTAATTGCTGATTATTATGGATAATATTGCTAATAATAAAGCTTTTGGGCATCTTCTGAAGGGCAGTACAATATCCTCTGAAATGGGTATTGAGATTATCAGCCTGGGCAGACTTTATGACAAAAGCGCTTATCACTGTCAGGAGCGGCTGAGAGATGACTATCTTTTGCTCCTGACGCTTGAAGGAAAAGCCCGGGTGAGTGAAGGGAAACGCCGGAAAACACTGGACAAAGCGTCCTGGTTTCTGCTCCGTCCCGGCATCATCCATTCTTACAAAGATATCAGGCCGTGGTCCTTTGCCTATGTGCATTTTTCCGGCAGTGTTATTGAGCGGGTGCTGGAGAGCCTGGCGTTTTTTAAAAGGGAAAACCTTGGCTTTAAACAGTCAAACTATGCCGCGAAGGATTTGCTGATGCGACTGGCCGGCAAAGCTCAGGATGTTTCAATCCATGGCGAGATACTGAGAAATTCACTGTTGCTGGAACTGCTTGTCGCCCTGCATTCAAATTACCGGAAAAATGAATACTGCATAGATTCGCTGGCCGTCGTGCAGGAGTATATACTTGAACACCTGGCTGAGGATATGAGCTTAAGCTTTCTGGCGAAACAGGCCGGCATTTCCCGTTTTCATTTTATAAGGAATTTTAAGCAGAAGTATGGATATTCGCCAATTCATTATATCCAGAAGCTGCGGATTGAAAAAGCCCAAAGTCTCTTGCTGCATGAAGCGCCGCGGATGAAAATTTACGAAATTGCTGAAGCCGTCGGCGTCAGGGACCCGCTCTATTTTTCGCGAACTTTCAAAAAAAGAGTGGGCATGTCCCCTGAAAAATTCCGCGTTTACGCGAAACAACATTTTGACCTGCTCTAAGTTTTTATATTAATTTTACTTTGTGCTGTTTGAAAAAAGCGGAAAAAGCCTGATATTAGTTATAATAGCTCTTTTGTATAATTGATCAGGATGAAATTATGACTAAATATTTTGTTTTAATATTGGCGCTTGCGGCGACTTCCGTTTTTGCGGTTCCTGGAAAATTTATTACTGGCACGGTAAACGTAAATAAAAAACTGAATGTTCGAGTAAAACCCGGCAAACAATATTTTGTCGTGGCAAAACTCAAACGGGGCGATATAGTTAAAATTTTCCGCAAGGTGGACGACTGGTATGAAATCGCCGCGCCCGCGGATAGTTCAGTCTGGGTTGCCGGATACCTTATCAGTAATTCCCGTACCCGCCGCGCCCTTAACCTGCGTGCCGGGCCAAGCGAGGATTATCATGCTTACCGCACCGAGCCGGCCGGCATAGAACTTGCAATTATCGGACGAAAAGGCCATGGCGGCTGGTTTAAAGTAAAACCGCCGGTCGATTTAAAAGCGTGGGTCAACAGCCGTTTCGTTGATGTTGGCACGTACGAGCTCAAGAGACTGCAAGGTTTTTATAATAAGCGAAAATTGATTTTGATTGATGATAAGACCGGAAATTTCGCGGGATTCCTTAAGAGCGATAAATATGTTAAACCCGCTTTCATTCTTCCTTTTATTAGAGGTACCGCCAGCGAAACAACTCTGCGCGGACAAATTGTTCCATTGAAATCCGGTGCGGTTTATGTAACTCACGCTCTCATTAAAATAAACCGGCAGGGCAGTGTTAAGCCCGTAGCTTATTTGCATTGCAAGCGGGCGTCTCTGAATATCTGGCAGGACAGACTTGTAACTGTCGCGGGGACTCAAAAGCTTGTCCGCGGGTGGAAGCTGCCGGTTGTTGAAGTTAAAACAATCATCCCTGAAGTGACAAAGATAAAAAATACTAAAAAATAAGAGGAGTTCCCGTGAAAAGTTTATTATTTATCCTGAGTTTAATTTCCCTGACAGTTTGCGCTCAAAGAGTAGATAAAGAAGAACCCGCGGCGGGCAAAGTTCCTGCAAAAAAAATTATTAACAAAACAAGTATCGCGACAAAAAAAACTAATATCCGCAAATTTAAGACCTCGATTATCAAAATTTTCGCCATGCGCAGTCAGCCGAATTATAATCAGCCGTGGCAGAATTATCCGCAGCGTTCATCTACCGGGTCCGGTTTTGTTATTTCCGGGAATCGTATTTTAACCAATGCGCATATCGTCGCCAACCAGACTTTTCTGATGGTCAGGAAGCCGGGATTGCAGAAAAAATACATCGCGAAACTGGAAGTCGTCGGGCATGAATGCGATATAGCCATATTAAAAGTTGAAGACCCCGAGTTTTTTAAAGGACTGAAAGCTCTTGAACTTGGTGATTTACCCGAGCTGCAGACCGCCGTCGCGGTAATGGGCTACCCGGTTGGCGGTGACAATATTTCGGTAACCGAAGGCATTATTTCCCGCATCGAACCGGTTATCTATTCCCATAGCGGACGCCGCCTGCTGGCCGTACAGATTGACGCGGCGATCAACCCCGGCAACAGCGGCGGGCCGGTGCTGCATAATGACCGCGTTGTCGGAATCGCCTTTCAGGGCTTGTCGCAATCCCAGAGCATTGGCTACATGATTCCGGTTCCGGTTATCAAACATTTCCTTAAAGATGTCGAGGATAAAAAGTTTGATGGTTTCCCGCATATGCCTTTCACGTTTGAAAAAATGGAGAATCCTGATTTACGGGCATGGGCTAAGATGAAGTCCAGCCAGACCGGTATCATAATACGTTCATTGCCGCCGGAAGTAAAAGCCAGCGGGGAATTTAAAGTTGACGATGTTATTATGGCTATCGACGGGGTTGCCATCGATAACGACGCGACGGTTAAATTCCGCCGCGATGAAGTTATTTACTTCGCTTATCTGATCTGGCGCAAATATCTTGGCGACAGCTGCAAATTTACTGTTTTGCGGGACGGGAAAAAGCTTGTTGTCGAGTATAAACTGCGCCGTTACAAACGTCTTGTCCCCAATCGGGTGTTTGATAAACTGCCGACCTATTATTTTATCGGCGGTTTGCTTTTTGTGCCGCTGACAATCAATTATCTGGATGAATACAGACGCTGGTATAACGGGCCGATTGACCTGGTATATCAGGTTCTTAACGGCAAAGTAAGCAAAAAATTGCAACGGATTGTGGTTTTATCGAGGGTGCTCGCGGCTGAAGTCAACGTCGGCTATCAAGCTTTAAACGCCGTCATTGTGGAGAAAATAAACGGCCGGAAAATTAAAGACTTGAAACAATTGATTTCAATCGTGCAAAACACTGAAAAAGGTTTCATTGTATTTCAGTTAAAGAACAAAACCAAAATGGTTTTTGACATTAAGAAGCTCAAAAAATCAACCGCGATGATAATGAATCGTTACCGTGTCCCCCGCGACCGCAGTTTAAACCTGATCAAAGCCGCCGCGAAACCAGTTCGATTTGGCCCGCTTAAGTAAATACGCGAATTTTTATGCTCAGATTTAATCGTAGATTTCGACGGTTAAGGTTAAACTTCCGTAGTTATCGAGATAGTCGCCCCATTCGTATGGCCCGAAATATAAAATCCCGCTGCTCTCCGCCTTGAAAGTCATTTGTTTGCCGATATAATACTCCTTGTTGCCTATTTTGGCTAATAAACAACCCGGCGCGCCTGAACGCTTGGCTTTTACAAAAGCCTTAGCAGTGGTTTTCTTCTTCTTTTTCTTCTTCTTCTTTTCCGCGGACCAGCGTTTTAATGTTTTGACGTCATAAGCTGTGTAACCGTCCGGGTCACACGCCGGGAAATCCACCTCGTCACCCATGCTCCAGGTTCCGTGTGCAGTTACGCGGATCATTTTGCCGGCTTTGACTTTTATCCATGTATCGGTCCACGGCGTATTGGCGGGAATCGTAATTGTTTTTTGGATATTTGAGATAGCATAACGTGAATCTTTGGGATCAAACTTAGTGTCGGTGATGGAAGCGAGTTTTTTTGCCAGCAACTTGTTTATATCAATTTCAACGCCCTTGTCGGCAAATTCCATCAAGGCAATAATCGCGTCATCTTCCCGGGGATTGAAACTCCTTATTAACTGGTTTAAAATAACCAGTATATGACGATTCATCGCCGTGTCGGAATCATTAATATGATCCCGAGCCTGGGAAAGCAAAGTTAAAAATTCTTTTTCATCTATTTTTCTCTTGGGCGCTTTGAGACGAACTTTAAACTTCAGTTTTCCGCGAACTAACAAAACCTCGCGGTTAGCCGGAATAAAATGATTTGCGAAGTTAAGCAATAACAATCCCATGGGATCCGTATTCTTTTTGGCTAATCTTTGCCGCGCCATTGTCAAAGCGGTTTTGCCGAGGCGCTCAATAGTGGTTTTAGGCAGAGGATAGCTGCGCACCCGTGTACTACTGTAATAGCTTTGTCCGGACAAGCAATTCAGGACAAAAAATGATAGTAGGCAAACAGCTGTTATTTTACTTTTAAACATGTCGAAAATATTCCATAAAAAAAAGCTTTTTAACGCTTTTGAGACTATCTAATATACCGCATTCCAAAAATTTATCAAGGTAAAATACCCTTGACAAGCAGATTTATTTAATTTTGTTGAAAATCATGCCTTGTAAAATTCGCTTTCTTATGTTACATTCATCAGCAAATAGGAAAACTGTTTTACTAAGGCTTATTATTCTTTAAAATTTAAAAAAAGGAATTTACCATGAAAAAAATGTCATTTGCAGTCTTAACGCTGACCGCGGCCGCATCTATCAGTTTCGCAGCTGATACTGTTGCTACTAAAAAAGTTGCTGCTGCTAAAAAAGTCACTGCTGCTGCTAAAAAAGTAGTTACTGCTAAAAAAGTCACTGCTGCTCCTAAAGTCATAAGGGCTACAGTTCCAGTTGCTCCTAAAGCAAATTTTGATTTTCTTCCAGCGGTAGTTGCCGAAGCGAATGGCAAAAAGCTTACTAAAGCCGAATTAATTAAAAAGCTTTTAACTCCAATGGGTGGGAAAATACCTCAGGGCGTAAGCCAGAAAATGCTGTATAGCGCTGCCAAGGGTCTGGCAACACGTTTTGTAGAATCCAATGCTATACTTGCGGCGGCGATTAAAGCCGGGTTCAAGCCGTCTCAGGAATTGGCAGTCAAAGGATTTAATGATTTTTTGAAAAAGGCTCCTTCATTTCAGGTGGAACAAATCAAGAAAAGTCTGGCAAAGCGTGGGCTTACCATCGAGAAATTCATTGGGCAAAAGAAGACTAAAAAAGAATTTCAGGAACAAATGGCTATTAATGCCTTTTTTGAAAACAAGGTTCTTAATAATAAAAGCAAAGTTACTGACAAAGATACTAAGGCATATTACGATGCTAATCCGAAGTTCTTCAAAATCCCCGGCGATCCGAAAGATTCTATGAGAGCGTCTCATATTTTGATTATGGTCAAGGAAAAAGCTGACGCCAAAACCAAAGCCGCCGCTAAAGCTAAGATTGACAAAATTCTCGCCCTGTTGAAAAAAGACGCTTCATTATTTGGAGAATTAGCGGAAAAAGAAAGCGAAGGCCCAAGCAGCAAAAATAAAGGTTCTCTTGGAGCCTTCAAAAAAGGTCAGATGGTTCCGGAATTTGAAAAAGCAGTTGCAAACCTTAAAACCGGCGAAATCAGCGCAGTCGTTGAAACTAAATTCGGTTATCACATCATTCGCCGCGATGCTTTAAAGGGAGCTCAAACTAAAACATTTGCCGAAGTAAAAGACAAACTCAAAAAATTTCTGGAACAGAAACAAAACCAGGAAGCCCTGGCGGCATTCATTAAGAAAATCACAGGCAATGCTAAAGGAAAAAATTATATCAAATAATCCATATACTTATTATATTTGATTTTAAAAGCGGTTGTAAGACCGCTTTTTTTTATGTACATAAATCTTTGTTGCTAAAAGTTTCGACGCTACATTGTTCGCGTAAACTTTGATAATTTTCCAGGAATTCCTCCATTTCCTGTTTCCGTTCCAGTGAGTTATCCGCCCGGATGTAATTGGGATTCGGGATTGTCAAACTGCCGCGTTTTGCCCTGAGCCGGTCGGAATTGCCGAACGCCGCCTTGACTCCCGCGGCAAGCAGTTCGAGGGCATTATCGGCAGTGATACGATCAACATAACCCGACATCGCGAAGAATATGGAAGCCGGTTCGTTCAGCAGTTCTTCGATAGTATAAGCGCCGAACTGTGATAATATGCGCATTGCCTTGAATTGATAATCAGGCAGCTCCGGCACTTCATAATATTCCTGAGTGTGTTCATTGACCTTATTATCGAGATAGGTGCCAAAAGCCAGATACATACACAGCTCGACCAAATCATTGTAATCAAACATATCACGGTCACGCAAAATCTTTCCCGGTAAAACCGTTTGCAGTAATGTCCATAATTTATCGCAAGCCGAATCGCCGGGAGGAGTTTGCAACTGTGTTTCCGCGTCATTAATTATTTTAATTGCCTGACTATACTGTAAAATTGATAATTTCGGAACGACAAAAATCTTATCGCGATGATTTATTTTAACGTTTCTTTCGCCAAAATCCGGGAACATAGAATGACTCCTGTTAAAGTTTGAAAGCTCTAACACCTGAATCATTGTCAACCTGTTTCCCAAAAAAACAAATGATATTTTAAAATTCGTAATTAATATATCAGGCTCCCCAGACTCTGGGCATGTGGAGAGGTTCTTTTGCCATTTCAGCGTGCATGAATTTCAGAAGTAAGTCTTTTTTCAGTTCTTGAAATTCTGCGACACCCCAAAGGTTTTTGATTTCATCCGGATCGATTTCCAGATCAAATAATTCACCGTAATCTTTATTCATATAAACGCTGATCTTATAACGTTCGTTGACATAGGTTTTTACGTTGACAATATTCGGCTGATGATTATTTTCCACTATAATATGGTCTCTCACACTGGTTTTTTCGCCGTTAAATACTTGTTTCTGATCAAGGCCGGTCATACAGCGCGGTATTGCTATGCCGCAGTAACTTAAAAAAGTCGGCGCTAAATCCACCAGTGACAACATCGCGCCGGTTTGTTTCCGGGCGGGAATATTCCCCGGCAAAGAAGCGATAAAAGGTACTTTTATCATATCTTCATAATGAAACGGCCCTTTGGCAATCAAGCCGTGTTGACCAAAGAAATGTCCGTGGTCAGTAGTAAAAACAATCATGGTGTCTTCGCGTAAACCAAGCGCTTCGAGTTTATCCAGAATTCGGCCGATGTATTTGTCCATCATGGAGATCATTCCGTAATAAACAGCTATATCTTTCGCTAATTCCCCGCGTTCATGCAAATGTCCGCATATTCCGTGGCAGCCAAAGCCGTTATCATCGCTATATTCTGAAAAATCAGCATCTTTCTGCTGCGTTTTCGCGTAATGCGGCGGCATTTGAGAAAAATCTTCCCCGTCAAACATGCCTGGAACAGTTATTTTTTCAGGATCATACATTGTATCCCATGGTTCCGGTACTAAATACGACGGATGCGGATCAAAAAAACTTGCCCACAGGAAAAAGTGATCTTCATTTTCCGCGTATTCCTCAAGCATGGCGTTGGTGCGTTCAGCTATCCAGGTATCATAATGAAATTTCTCAGGGATATTCCACTTTAAATGCTGCGCTTCCGCGGTTCCTGCCGGTTTCCGGAAGCATTCACGCCAGCCGGTGAAGCCCTTTTCTTCCATCCAGATACCATAATGTTGTCCAACGAGACACTCATCAGTGTGATTGCGTGCTAGTTCAACATGGTCAAAACCATAAAAAGGCCCCTTGAATTCACGCCAGAAATCTAAATTCTGCTGTAATGGATTGGATTCGATGGATCTGTATTCCGGATGATCGTAAAGCTGTTGGAAATGCGCTTTGCCAATCAAGGCGGAGCGGTATCCGTTCTGGTGAAAATCATCACCAACGGTATGGACATCTTCGGGCATTTTGGTACCAAGGGTGTAAGCTCCGTGCTGGCTCGGATAGGTACCGGTAATAATTGACGCCCGCGTCGGGGTGCAGGTCGGATTCGGGCAATAAGCACGAGTAAAAACTGTTCCAGACTCGGCCAGGCGGTCTAAGTTAGGGGTTTTTATTTCCGGATTGTTATAGCCCATTGCCATCCAATGATGCTGGTCACTGGTGATTAGTAAAATATTAGGTTTTTTTTTCATGTCATTAGCTTTTATTTGCATATTATTGATAGTTGTAGTATAATTATACATGTTTAATTATTACCTGTAAAGACGTTAAATTTGATAATATTAGCACGTAATTGATATGAAAGAGAATTGGATTCCACCGTTTTTTTTATTTGTCGCCGGCCGCCAGCAAACCGCGAGCAGAGGATATTACAATGACACGGCTCAAACGCCTTTTCCCCGCCGAATATTGATAAAACATACTTTATCGGGCGAAGGAGTGTTGTATGTCAATGACACCCGGCATGTTTTGCGGGCGGATTCGCTTTTTGTCATCGACCGTCCCGGGCCTTATAAATATTGTTACGAAGGGGATGGCGAAGCTTGGAGTTTTGAATATTTCAGTATTGGAGTTACTGGTTCTGAAGCGGTTTTACCACAGACTTTATGTGTTAATCCGCTAATGTCGCTTAAGGCGCATCCTGAATTAAAATCACAACTTAACGATTTGATAGAGATACGCCTTAAGCCGGATTACCAAGCTGAACTGCGTCATTCATTTTTAACGTATGCTTTTCTAATGACTTATATTTCGGCACGTTTTGAACACAAAAACGCGATTCCGGCGGTTGTTCTGGATTTGCTTAAGCTTTTGGACGCGGGCACTCGTTCCCCGGTCAGGATCAGCGATTGCTGCCGGAGCCTGGGCTATACGCCGGAAGCTTTAATTCGTTTATTCAAAAAGTTCATCGGGGTAACGCCCGGGCGTTATCTTCAAAATCAGCGCCTGACAGAAGTTTGCGAATTATTGAGGGACAGCAAGTTGAGCATCAAGGAAATAACCATGCTGACGACGACGTTCCCCTCCGACCTCTGGCATACCGCAGCACACTGCACCTCTACACAACCAATTGCCAACGGCAAAGCCAACACAACGACTACACGTAGGGCTATCGTCTTCATGGCGTCCTCCATTTCGAACCTTGGGAAATGCAAACCATGTGCCAAGCGTACGTCCCTGAGCTTCTTGGGCAGTCCAGAGCCCTGACCCGAACGATCTGCGTGTGGCTACCCATTGGCGCAAGCATTGCAATCGCCGCTGGACTCGGGCTCAACCATCAACGACCGGGCTTACTCCCAGTCTAGAGACCCAACCGTGTGTGAACCCTTCATCCCCACCCCGCCGCCCCCACGCGAGCGCCTAGGACCCGATCGCGAGCACGCCCGTCGCGAG
>CAZEXM010000043.1:0-17976 GCA_964515915.1 uncultured Victivallaceae bacterium | reverse complement strand
GGTTAAATCATCCCTGCGGGATTAAAAATCATCATGTATTTACATAAACCAATGTACGATAAACCCCGGGTTACACCCGGGGCTACGGTTAAATCATCCCTGCGGGATTAAAAATCATCATGTATTTACATAAACCAATGTACGATAAACCCCGGGTTACACCCGGGGCTACGGTTAAATCATCCCTGCGGGATTAAAAATCATACATGTATTTACATAAACCAATGTTCAGTGAGGCATTTCATTCACCTCGGCTTTTTTTACTTTATTTTTACTTTTGAACTATTCTTTTCGGGATATTGAGCTATATTAAAAACTTGCAGTATAACAAAACAGGCTTAATATTTTGTCTAAGTTGTTGTCTGTTAAGATAATAGGCAAAGAATAAGAATAAACACAGGTTTTGTGATGAGGTCTTTCTGCTTAAAAAAATCGTTGAATTTTAGTGAAAAGCAGTGGACATTCAGCAAATTTGTGCTTATTTTATATGCTTTGCTGCTTTTTGGCGCTCCGGCGCTGAAAGCGGAAAATAGTAGTGGCGCCGCCCGGGGCTCCGCAAAAATGACAGTTAAGGTTAGGCTGAAAGATGCTAAAAGGTTTAACCAACTGACGGAATTGCGGAAAAAGTTGGGAAAGGCGCAACGGAATATGGCGAGGCTGACCGGTAAGTACCGGGGTATGAAAAAAGACTATGGGCTTCTCCGTAAAAAGCTGATTGAAATAATTAAAAATTTTCAAACGCAAAATGAAAGTTATCGTCGATTGCAGTTGGGTATAGCGGCAACCATGGCAAGTTCCAAAATGGAAGCCGCGACATTTAGGGAAGGCCAACTGATACAAACCCTCAACGATATCTTTGACAATAGCAGAACGCTTGCCCTGCAAAGTATTGAATTTTGCGATATTGTGGACTCTCTCCTCAAACAGATGCCTATAGGGAAGATTCGGAAAGCGGAAATAACTCTCCGTGCCGACGAACTTAAAAAGGGAGCCCGCAAGTTAACTGCCCTCGCGGATCTTAAATTTCGACAAGAGCCTGTAAATCGATGCAGAATTCTGGCTGTCAATAATGATCTGCAAGTTGTGGTATTGCCGGTAGGTTCAGTCCATGGTGTGTTTATTGGATTGAATTACTACGCCGGGAAGGAAAAAGTACAGCTTAAAATCGTTACGGTTCGGCCTTTTGTATCAGCGGCTGTACTGGTAAAAGGCAATATCGAAAGACTGGCCCCAGGAATGGAAGCCTCGACTGATGCAAAATAATGTAAATAAATAGTTTGGTAAATTATGGAAGTAAGAGCTATTACAAGAAACGTTCGGATATCTCCGGAAAAGGCGATTCAAGTATCCCGCCTTATTCAGGGAAAATCCGTAACGGAAGCTTTGGCTGTGGTTGATCTCAGCCCGCGCAAAGCCGCACGTCTGCTGGGTAAAACCTTGCGCTCGGCTGTAGCTAATGCTGAGAACAACTTTGACCTGGACCGAAAAAGTCTGATGGTTAAAGAAGCACTTGTCGGGCCCGGCCCGACAATGAAACGTTTCCGCCCGAAAGCTCGTGGTGCCGCTGGCAAAATCCTTAAAAGGACCAGCCATTTCCGGATCACCCTAACTGACATTTAATTAAGGGGATTTTTAGCGTGGGACAAAAAGTAAATCCAATTGGATTAAGAACAGCCCTGACCAAGAATTGGGAATCCCGCTGGTTTGCGGGCAAACAATCTTTCGGGGATTGGCTCCATGAGGATATTAAAATTCGTAAGCATATTAGAGAAAATTTCTCTAATGCCGCGATTTCTCGTATCCAGATAGAGCGTTTCGCCAGTCGCGTCCGCATCACCATCTTTTCCGCCCGCCCGGGATTGCTCATCGGCAAGAAAGGCGCGGAATTGGACAAACTGCGGCTGAGCCTTGCAAAAATGGCCAGCGGCAAAGAATTTATTATCGATATCGCCGAAATCAGGCGCGCCGAAATAAATGCGGTCCTGGTCGCGGAAAATATCTGTTCGCAGCTCGAACGCCGCATCGGCTTCAGAAGAGCCATGAAGCGTTCCATTCAAGTTGCCATGGATATGGGTGTGGCGGGAATTAAAATTAATTGTGCCGGTCGCCTCGGCGGCGCGGAACTCGCGCGTATTGAACAGTATAAAGACGGGCGTGTACCGCTGCATACTTTACGAGCCAACATCGACTATGGTTTTTCGGAAGCGAATACCACCGCCGGTAAAATTGGCGTAAAAGTATGGATTTGTCATAACGAACCTACGGAGGATCAGAAATATGCCGTTGATGCCAAAAAGGGTAAAACACAGAAAGGTTCAGCGCGGAAGTAATTCCGGCTTAGCCACCAGAAATAATAAAATTGATTTTGGTGACTTCGGTTTACAGGCTGTAACCAGAGGCTATATCTCAAATAATCAGATCGAAGCCGCCCGGGTCGCGATTAATCGCCACTTGAAAAGACGCGGTAAAGTCTGGATTCGCATGTTCCCTTACAAACCTATTACAAAAAAACCTTTAGAGGTACGTATGGGGAAAGGGAAAGGTAACGTGGAAGGCTGGGTTGCACCGGTCAAACCGGGTCGTGTGCTCTTTGAAATCAGTGGCTGCAATGATACCGTTGCCCGTGAAGCGCTCGCGCTCGCGGCTAACAAACTCAGTGTGCGCTGCAAATTCCTGGCACGTTAGCCGGAAACTCTGAAAGAAGGTAATTATTCATGAAAATGAAAGAAATCAGAGAAATGACTGATGCGGAACTGAACAGCAAATTAAATGATTTGCTGAAAGAGAAACTTAATGTAAGAATTCAGTCCAAAACCGGTCAGCTGGAAAAAACATCGGTGGCAAAAAAAATTCGTCACGATATTGCAAGAGTCAAAACAGAACAGAAGATCCGCTTGACGAAAGTCAAGGATCAATAGGTGGATGTAATGAGTACTGTTGAAACTAAACAACGTGGTAACCGTAAAGAGCGCTCCGGCGTAGTCGTCAGCGACGTGCAGAATAAGACTATCGTTATTGAAGTCATCCGCCGCACACCGCACCCGCGCTACAAAAAGGTTATCAAAGTAAAGAAAAAATATACTGTTCACGATGAAGAAAATCAGGCAAAAATTGGTGATACCGTGCGGGTTGTTGAAACCCGTCCCATGAGTAAAACTAAAAGATGGCGCCTGCTGGAAATCATCAGTCACGCAGAATAAGCAGCCAAAGGATTATTGAAAAATGGTACAAATGCAGACAAAATTAGAGGTTGCCGATAATTCCGGCGCCAAATCGATCGTCGCGATTACCGTCCTGGGGCAAAGAAGACGCGTGGCAAGAGTCGGTGATGTTGTGACCGCTGCTGTACAGGAAGCCATTCCTAACGGTTCCGTTAAGAAAGGTGAAGTTGTAAAAGCGGTTATCGTCAGGACAGCTTACAGGATTCGCAGGCCGGATGGTTCCACTCTTAAATTTGACCGCAATTCAGCGGTTATTATTGATGAGAACAAGAACCCGGTCGGGACTCGTATTTTCGGGCCTGTCGCCCGTGAACTTCGGGAAAAAGACTTTATGAAAATTATTTCCTTAGCGCCGGAGGTGTTATAATGAAAAAATATCACGTCAAAAAAGGCGATAAAGTTGTTGTCAACTCGGGAAAATGGAAAGGCGAGGAAGCGACGATCAAAGCGGTTCTCGCCGCCAAAGACCGGGTTGTCCTGGAATTAGTCAATGTGACCGCTAAAAAGCGTGAACGCTTCGGCAAAAAAACGGTTAAAAAGTCTTCTGCTAATCCCAGTGGCGGCTTGATTGAACGTTCAGTGTCCGTACACGTTTCCAATGTTAATCCCGCGAAGGAAGAACAGAGCGGCTAAGGACCTGACTTTAAGGAGTTATATACTATGCCTGATATGCAGAAAAAATATAAAGAAGAAATAAGGCCGGCTTTGCAGGCCGGGCTCGGGTTGAAGAATGTTATGCAGATTCCCGGCTTGAAAAAGATTGTTGTCAGCACCGGGATTTCTTCCGATGCCGACCGCGACACTTTTTCAGAGGCGCAAAAGCAAATCGGCCTTATCACTGGCCAGCGTCCGGTTATAACTAAAGCGCGCAAAAACGTCGCCAACTTTAAACTTCGTGTTGGCCAGCAGAACGGAGTTATGGTAACTTTGCGCGGCAAAAGAATGTTCGAATTCCTCGATCGGCTGGTTCACAACGCGTTTCCGCGGGTGAGAGACTTCCGGGGTATTTCCGCTAAAGGTTTTGATGGTTCCGGCAATTATAATGTCGGCATCCAGGATATTTCGGTTTTCACTGAAATTGACCAGGATAAATTAAAATATCCCCTGGGCATGAACCTTACTTTCGTAACTTCCGCCGCTTCTGACGAGGCCGGACGGGAATTATTAAAATTAATGGAAATGCCGTTCGCGGAATAATTAAGGAGCTCAAATCATGGCTAAAACAAGTCTAAGGGTAAAATGTGAACGCGGAAGCAAATTCAAAGTCCGCAATTACAATCGTTGCCGCGCATGCGGCAGGCCGAGAGCTTATATTCGCAAATTTCAGCTCTGTCGTATTTGTTTCAGGGAATTAGCCGCCGGCGGGAAAATCCCCGGCGTAACTAAAGCAAGCTGGTAAGGAGGCACAATGAGTTTACAAGATCCTATTTCTGATATGTTGACCCGCATCCGCAATGCCGGCAGCGCGGCTTTGAACGAGGCGCTTATGCCCGGTTCAAAAATGAAAAGCGCAATTGCTGAAGTACTTAAAAGTGAAGGTTACATTCTTGATTATTCCGTCGCGAAAGACGGACCGAAAGAAACATTAAGCATCAAATTGAAATACTACAGGGAAAAACCGGTTATCGAAGGCATCAAACGGGTAAGTAAACCTTCATGTCGTGTTTATTGCGGAAGCGGTGATATTCCTAAAGTCCGCAACGGCCTCGGTACGGTTATTCTTTCAACTCCCGATGGAGTTATCAGCAACCGTACCGCCGTGGAAAACAATGTCGGCGGCGAAATTTTGTGTTTCGTGTGGTAATTTCAAAGCGAAAGGATAAATTATTATGTCTCGTATAGGTAAAAAACCAGTTGTTATTCCAAGCGGCGTGAAAGTCGCGGTCGGTGATAACAATGTTTCGGTCGAAGGCAAGGCAAAACTGTCCATAGCCATTCCCCCGAAAGTTACTGTTGAAGTACAGGATTCGCAGGTAATTGTCAATCGCCTTGACGATACCCGTGAGTCCGGCGCCATGCAGGGCCTGGCCCGCAGCCTGATCAATAATATGGTTATCGGCGTTACTGAAGGCTTCAAAAAAGAGTTGTCGATTGTCGGTGTCGGTTACCGCGCCCAGGTGAAAGGCAAGGTTCTTAATTTGAGTCTCGGATTCTCGCATCCGGTTAATTACCGGATCCCGGATGGTATCCAGGTTAGTGTTGAAGGCAACAACATCAGCATCACAGGTGCTGACAAGCAGCAAGTCGGCGAAGCGGCAGCTACTATCCGCCGTTACCGGAAACCTGAGCCTTACAAGGGCAAGGGCATTCGTTATGTCGATGAGCATATAGTGCTGAAAGAAGGTAAAACCGTTGGTTAATGGAGTAACTGGTTATGGCTATTTATAAAACCAAACAACAAAAACGTTTGCGCCGGCATTTACGAATTCGTAAAAAAGTCGCCGGGACTGCCGCCTGCCCGAGGTTTTGCGTCAGTATCACCGCGAACAATATATATTGTCAATTTATTGACGATGAGCAGGGCGTAACGCTCGTAACGACTTCCACACTGGACAAGTCGTTTAAAGAGCAGAATGCCCGGGCTAATATGGAAGGTGCCGCGCTGCTGGGCAAACTGGCGGCGGAGAAGGCAAAGACGGTTAAAATCTCTGAAGTCGTGTTTGACCGTTCCGGCTTCGCATATCACGGACGGGTCAAGGCAATTGCTGAAGCCGCCAGAGAAAACGGACTTAAGTTTTAGGAGCAGATTATGGCTAGAAAAAATAAAATCAGGGAAGAAGCCCCCAGCGAATTTGACGAAAACGTCATCAGTATCAACCGCTGTTCAAAAGTGGTTAAAGGCGGCAGGAACTTCAGTTTCGGCGCTTTAGTCGTGGTCGGCAACCGCAAAGGCAGTGTCGGTTACGGTTACGGCAAAGCAAATGAAGTTGCCGACGCAATCCGCAAAGGCAGCGAAATCGCGAAGAAAGCTTTAGTAAAAGTTCCAATGCACGGCAATACTCTTCCCCATACCATTCAAAGCAAATTCAGCGGAGCTCAAATTCTGTTGAAACCGGCTTCTGCCGGTACTGGTTTGATTGCCGGTGGAACTATCCGTGCGATTCTCGAACTCGCCGGAGTCAAGGATATTCTCGCGAAATCACTGGGCGCCAACAATTCCCTGAACGTCGCCAAAGCTACTTTCAAGGCAATTGAAAATCTTTCCTCCAAGAAAGACGTGCTCGCTAAACGCGGCCTTCAATCTCTTTAAATCAGGAATTTAACATTATGAAATTACATAGTTTAGAAGTTGCTCCCGGTTCCAAACACCGTAAAAGACGCGTCGGCCGCGGCGATGGTTCCGGTACAGGCGGTACTTGCGGACGTGGGGAAAACGGACAACACAGTCGTTCCGGCGCCAAAATCAGGCCTTACTTTGAGGGTGGCCAGATTCCTTTGTTCCGGCGTTTGCCGAAACGTGGTTTCAAAAGCCAGAACCGGGTGGTTTTCCACACGGTCAACCTGAGCAAACTCGAAGCGAATTTCAACGCGGAGGATCTTATTGACGCGGAAGCGTTACACGCCAAAGGGCTCATCGGCAAACATGATTATGCCTTAAAAATACTTGGCAACGGCGAAGTTACTAAAGCATTTACGGTGAAAGCTGAGAAGTTTTCAAAAGCTGCCCGGGCCGCTATTGAAGCCGCCGGCGGAAAGTGTGAAATTATATAAACTATTAACTTAGCGAGTTGTTCATGTTTGCTGCATTTTGGAACACATTGAAAATCAAAGAGTTGCGTAATCGTTTACTTTTTACCGGCGGTATTATCATTTTGATAAGGGTAGCGGCCAACATTCCGTGTCCGGGAATTGACCCTGTGGCGTTGGGGGAGTATTTTAAGGTGAATTTCAGTGGAGCCGCTTCGTCAGGCGGCCTGTTGGGTATGGTTGACCTCTTCAGCGGCGGCGCCCTGCTGAAATTCGCGCTTGCGACTCTGGGTATTATGCCCTATATCACGTCTTCCATTGTAATGCAGCTTCTCACTCCGGTAATTCCTTCCCTTGAGAAAATGTCCAGGGAGGGCGATTCCGGACGGCAGAAAATCAATCAATATACTCGTTATCTCACGGTGCTGGTATGCCTGCTTCAGGGTACTGTCGCCGCTATGGCGATGCTCAATCCAGGCAAAGTAGGCCTGCCGGCCCTGGCGAATGGCCAATCATTAATTGTTATGAATATGGATCCTTCGGTATTTGTTTTCATGACAGTTCTTGTTTTAACCGCCTGCACCATGGTTTTCATGTGGCTGGGAGAACAGGTTACCGAGCGTGGTATCGGCAACGGCGCGTCAATAATCATTGCGATTAATATTATCGCCCGTATGCCGCGCGCCTGCATTCAACTCTGGGAAATGGCGAGACGCGGTTCAACTGCCGCCGGAACGACATTCACCCCGATTCATCTGCTTATTTTACTATGTATTTTCGCGGCGGTTACCGCGGCGACGATCTTACTGACCCAGGGCTACCGCCGGGTGCCGATCCAGATGGTTCGCAAAACAATTGGCGGCCAGGTTCAGGACGGCAGTACTTATATGCCTTTAAAAGTAAACTTTGCCGGTGTTATGCCGATCATTTTTGCCGGAGCTATCATTATGATTCCGTCAACCCTGTTCCGTATGCTCAACTGGACAATGGCGGCTCAATTCATCCGGCACGGCTCCACCGGTTATATTATCACTTACTCATCCCTCATATTAGCTTTTTCCTACTTCTGGGTGGCTAATCAGTTCAATCCGCTGCAGATTTCCGACAACCTTAAACAGCAGGGCGCTTATATACCGGGAATACGTCCGGGAGAACCGACCGCTCATTTCCTTGACACAACGATGACCAAAATAACTTTTGCCGGTTCTATTTTCCTGACTCTGCTGGCTATCTTTCCGATGATGTTATACGTCAGTTTGCGAATACCGTTCATGGTCGCGTCGTTTTTCGGCGGCACAAGTTTATTGATTATGGTTGGAGTAGTTTTAGATACGCTCAGCCAGCTGGAATCCCACTTGACGATGCGTAACTATGAAGGTTTCCTGAAACGCGGCCGTATCCGCAGCCGCAGCGGGAAATAATGTAAATCACAAGTGCTTTTTTATTTTTTACTTTTACGATGAGTCCGAATTCGTTTTGTTTTACCAGAGGAGAGGCTATGTCGCAGCAGATTATTGCCATTGACGGCCCGGCGGCTTCCGGCAAGAGTACAATTGCCGCCCGCTTAGCCGCCAAACTGCACATCCCGTATATCAATACCGGAAACATGTACCGCGCGATAACCATGTACGCCCTTGATTCCGGTATTGACCTTGAAACGGAATGTACAAATGAAACTTTCGCTCCGCTTCTGGATACTCTGAAATTAGCCTATATTAAAACTCCTGCCGGCGATTACGAATTACAAGTAAACGGCTCTTTGCCCGGTTCCAGGCTGCGTTCTCCCGAAGTCGCCGCTTTTGTCAGCCGGGTCGCGGCTTTATCCACGGTGCGTGACCGGCTCAAGAAGCTGCAGCGTGATTGTGCTGAACATGGTTTAATCGTTATGGAGGGACGGGACATCGGAACCGTGATTTTCCCTGACGCCGAATTTAAATTCTTTCTCAGCGCCACCCCGGAGGAACGCGCCCGCCGCCGACTTGCCCAGGCCGGCGAGACTTTTGCCGGCTCGACTTTGAAATCCGTGGCCCGCGACATTGCCGAACGGGACAGGATTGATTCAAGCCGGGCGATTGCTCCTTTAAAACCCGCCGCGGATGCTGAAATTGTTGATACCACAAAAATGACTATTGACGAAACAGTCAATTATTTAGCCGGGAGAGTGAATAATGAGTGCCCATGAAATGACTTACCGCGTACCTTATGCCGACACTGATCAAATGGATGTTGTTTATTACGCCAATTACCTGGTTTATTTTGAACGCAGCCGCACCGAAATGCTCCGGGACGCGGGTTCGCCGTACAACGAACTGGAACAGCGCGGTTATTTTCTGCCGGTAGCTGAAGCTGTCTGCAAATATCGCGCTTCCGCGACTTATGATGACTTGCTTACTTTCCGTTCTTATTTCAAGGAAGCTCGCGGCGTCCGCCTGACAATTGCCACAGAAGTATGGCGTGATGATAAGCTCCTGGTTGAAGGATATGTTGTTCTGGCCTGCGTCGGTGCTGATAAAAAGTTGATTCGGGTTCCGTCTTTCCTGATTGACGCCTGCAGGACCTACAGCAAGTAAGAAAAAAAAACTCCTCATTAACGGGAGCTTTTTTTTATGTCGCTAATTATCGTCATCAATATCATCATAACCCATATCGGCGGGGTAATCATCATCTTCTTCGAATACGGCGGGGCCGTCATCATCCTCAAATGACAAAGACACCGTAATCACGGAACCGCATTCCGGACAGCAGCCATCTTCGAGCTCAATTTCGGTTTCATTCACTTCAAGATTACAATATGGACAGATTGTTCCCATTCTCTGAATTCCTCTTGCCGAATGATTGTTTCTTTGTTACTTTGCTGTATTATATTTATTATTCCCGCTTTTGTCAATACAAAAAGTGTGATTTTTTAATAAAATTTACAAAAAAAAAGGCTTCCATGCTCTTTTGAGCTGAAACAAGGCAACAGCCAAGCTCAAAAAAACAATCCATAATCAAGCCTTTATTTTAAAAAGGGGCTCATATTTTAATATTTTTCATGCTATATCGGCACATCGGCAAAGTATTTTTTGCTATTCCGCTTTAACTGTCTATATTAACTGGCTACAACACTTTTAACCAATTTTTTTGAGATTGACGTCTCGATGATGATAATAATAAGGATTTTGATATATGTCATTCGATAAGCTGGGGCTGCTGCCCGCACTCCTGAGCGCGGTAAAATCGCGGGGATACACGAAAAGTACAGCGATTCAAGAGAAAACGATCCCTTCAATTCTAGCCGGCCGCGACCTGTTGGGCAAAGCTCAAACCGGAACCGGCAAAACCGCCGCGTTCACTCTGCCGATGCTGCAACTATTGAATCGTCACAAAGTGCAAAACCACCAGGTTCGCGCCCTGGTACTGGTTCCAACCCGCGAACTCGCCGCCCAAGTTGAAGAATGCGTGCGAAAATACGGACAAAATCTGAATTTGAAAGCACTTTGTGTTTTTGGCGGAGTCCCCATCAATCCGCAAATCAAATCCTTGAAACGGGGCGTTGACATCATCGTCGCGACCCCGGGACGCCTGCTTGACCACCTGGGAAGAAAAACCCTTGACCTTTCACATGTTGAAATACTTGTACTTGACGAAGCCGACCGTATGCTCGACATGGGATTCATTCACGATATCACGGAAATTATCGGATTTCTGCCGGTTAAACGACAAAATCTCTTATTCTCCGCCACTTCCGGCAAAGCTGTTAAGAAGTTCATTTATCAACAGCTCAATAATCCCGTTGTTGTCGAAGCAGTGGGGGAAAAAAGCGCCGCAGACCAGGTAAAACAACTCATCCACTTTGTCGAAAAACCCCGTAAGCGGGACTTACTGTCGCATCTTATCAGCTCCGGCGACTGGAAACAGGTTTTAGTATTCACCAGGACAAAACATGCGGCTAACAAACTGGCTCGACAATTAAACAACGACAAAATAAGCGCTGACGCAATCCACGCCAACAAAAGCCAAAACGCCCGCACTCGCGCCCTGGCCGGTTTCAAGGCCAATGAAATCCGGGTTTTAGTTGCCACTGACATCGCGGCGCGCGGGATTGATATCAGCAACCTGCCGCATGTGGTGAATTTTGAATTGCCCAACACTCCAAAAGACTATATACACCGGATAGGCAGAACGGGCCGTGCCGGGGTTGAAGGCGTCGCGATATCCCTGGTTTCCGGCGAAGAGAAAGAATCTCTCGCCAAAATCGAAAAACTCCTTAAATGGAACATTAAACGCGAAGTTGTCAGCGACTATCCGCGTCTGGGGCCGCCGGAAGCATATTCTCGAAGACGAGGCGGCTCGGAAGAAAGCAATCGAAGGCGCGGCCGTCAAAATCGTAAATCCCGAAACAGTTAACTTTAAATATTGGAGTAAATATGAAAAAGTTTTTGATTATGTTTTTGTGTGCCGCGACGCTGCTGTGTTTTGACGCGAATGCCGAAAAGAATCTTGAAGAACAGCAGCAGGCACTGCTGAAGCAGGAAAAACAACTTGCAAAAGAAATGTTTCAATTGCGCGTCAAGCTGCTGCAAAAAGATCCTATCTTGAAAAAAATGCATGAAAAGATTATGGAATTACACAAAGAACTCGCTTTGCGGCTCGACAGTAAAAAAGAAATGCGCATTCTTCTAAGTAAGTTAAAAAAAGTAAAAGTGTCCCTTGCTGAAGTCAAACAGCAGATAAAAGACGAATAAGACACTCTTTTGTCACAGCGATTTCAAGCAGGGCATACCTGAAAGTCGAGAGTTAAGAAACATTATTGACATGGATGCCGTATTAATATGGGCTTTTGGAAACCGTTCAGAAAAGTGTATTTTTAATCAATGTAGCACAAGCGTCCCGCTTGTGAATATTCACAAGCGGGACGCTTGTGCTACATTATCAAACAAGCGGGACGCTCTTGTGCTACATTATCAAACAAGCGGGACGCTTGTGCTACATTATCAAACAAGCGGGACGCTTGTGCTACATTATCAAACAAGCGGGACGCTTGTGCTACATTATCAAACAAGCTGAAAAAAACAATATTATTGTTTTTCAGAACGGGAATTCCAGTTGTATGGGACCTGCGAGTTCTTCGGGAGTGGGAAAATTTGAAACCGTTATGCCGAGTAAACGAACTTTACGCCTAGCGGCTTGAGTACGGGAAAGCAATTCCAAAGCCGCCTTATAAATAACATCCAGTTGCTTAATTGAACGTGAAAATGTCTGTCCGCGCGTTACAGTTCGAAAGTCTTCGTATCGAACTTTTAAAGTAACTGTGCGCCCCTCCAGACCATAGCGCCGCAGTTGTTTGGACACTTCATCGCAGAGATTATAAATAACTTTTTTCATTTCGCCGGAATCGCGGATATCCTCTTCAAAAGTCGTTTCACGTCCCAGGGATTTGCGTTGCCAGTCGGGGTTTACCGGGCTGTTGTCGATGCCGCGGACAATATTGTAATACCAGGCGCCGGATTTACCGAAACGTTCAACGAGCTCATCAAATGTAAAGCGTTTTAAGTCCCGGCCGTATTTGATGCCGATATCGTTTAAGGTTTTCGCGGTAACTTTGCCGATGCCGAAAAACCTTCCCACCGGCAAATCGTCCAGAAAGCTTTGCGCCCGGCCTGGCGGAATAACGGTTAATCCGTCAGGTTTATTGACGTCTGAAGCTATTTTCGCGATAAATTTGTTGTATGAAACGCCGGCCGAGGCGGTCAGGCCGCTAAGCTCCTGAATCTTCCGCCGGATCATTCGCGCGATAACAGTTGCTGAAGGGCAATTTATTTTATTGCTGCTGACATCCAGATACGCTTCATCCAGGGACATGGGTTCGACCAAGTCGGTAAATTCATGGAAAATACCGCGTATTTGTTTGGAAACCGCGGCATATTTGGACATATTCACGGGCGTAAAGATGCCCATTGGACAAAGCCGCCGCGCCATTGCCCCGGGCATTGCTGAATGCACTCCGTATTTGCGTGCTTCGTAGGAACAGGTGCTGACCACGTCGCGTTTGTGAAAGCCGCCGCCGACTATGACCGGTTTACCGCGCCACGCCGGATTGTCGCGCTGCTCAACCGCCGCGAAAAATGCGTCCATATCAATATGTATAATTTTTCTGTCAACTTGAACCATTATATTGAATGTACTATAATTCTTCGTAGAGTTTAATTAATTTGCGGGTTATATTCTCCCACGAATGTTCTTCGGCTGTCTTTCCGCCGGCTTTCGCCAGGCGCGCGGCTAAATCATTATCACCGAGTACCCGCAATATTTTTTCAACGACATCCGTTTGCGAATTCGCATCGAAAATCAAACCGTTTTCCCGGTCGCGGACAAAAGCCTTCAAACCGCCGGCGCCGCTGCAGATTACCGGCCGGCCGGCCGCCCAGGACTCCAGCACGACGATGCCGAAAGGTTCGTAGAGGCTGGGCAGGACAAATAAATCACAGGCCGCATAGGCGTTGACCAGAGTTCGGCTGTCAAAAGCAAGATTGGGGATAATGATCACGGACTCTTTCATTTTTCCAGCTTTTCCGATTAATGTTTTGTAGTATTCCTGATCGTAAACAGTACCTATCAGGACCAGTTTGCAGCCGGGGTGTTTTTGCAGGACTTCGGCGAAGCTGTCAAGCAGCAGAGCCTGATTTTTCTGCGGGTTGAACGAACCGACGGACAAAACAATTTTTTCGTCATGAAGCTTGTAGTCATCCCTGAATTTCCGCGCGTCGCCGGAACTGAAATGTTCCATATTGACGCCGTTTTCCAGATAAATAACTTTTTTTCGCGGATACTTCTCCGCTACTAATTCCTGTTCTTTTCTGCTGACGCAAATAATTGCCGCCGCGTCTCTTTCAACTTTGCCGGCGCTCAGCAGGATGTCGAAAATTTTGCCCCAGTTGAAGCTGCCTTTCATTGGCGCGATAAGTTCTTCGAGTTGTTTTCCGGGCAGTTCGAGCAGGCCGCCGTGAATGCTGATTACGTAGGGAAAACCGCGAAGTTTAGAGGCGAGGCGCACGCAGGCCCCGAGCCGTCCGCCCGTGTGCAGGTGAACCAGTTTTATATTTCGGCAGAACAGGAGAGAAAACAGGAATGGAAATGACAAAACATTTCCGCCGCGCCGGTCCATGAGCAGTTTATTGGTTTTTTTCAGTCCCAGCCGGGCGTAAATATATGAAAAACGACGGATGGGAATACCGAAAATAATTTCCCTGCTTTTTCTGCATAAAGCTTTTGACGTAAAGATTTCCGGCTGATAGCCGGATTTTTCAAGCCGCCGTGAAGTTTCAACAATAACCGTTTCAGTGCCGCCCCATTCGTTCCGTACAAAACGGCGCGGCACATGTATTATCTTCTTATTTGTCATATTCAGACCCGCATGATTAGTGAACAAGCAATACAATATGCTCTATGAGCGTATGAATTGCAAATAAGTATTTTGAGTAAAAAACAAAAAAGCATTTGCGCTGATTGATTATGCCATAAAAGCTTCTATAGTATACCGGATAAGCTTTAAAACTTTTTTTACGTTTAATCCGGGTGGCATATTTATGAGTGACGCAATAAAACACGAGTGCGGCATCGCGCTGATCAGGCTGCTTAAGCCATTGGAATTTTATCAACAAAAATACGGTTCCGCTTTCTACGGTTTTCATAAACTGTATCTTCTGATGGAAAAACAACACAACCGGGGCCAGGACGGCGCGGGAATCGCGTCCATTAAATTTGACGTCAAGCCCGGCACACCGTACATCTCCCGTGAACGCTCCAACGCGCAAAACCCGCTTACGGATATTTTTACTACAGTCAACGACAGAATTAACCGCGCCTTCTCTGAAAATCCTGCCGGCCAAAATGACGCGAACTGGCAGAAACAAAATCTTGATTTCTGCGGTGAACTTTATTTAGGACACCTGCGCTACGGTACTTTCGGAAATAACTCCATTCACGCCTGCCATCCGTTTTTACGTTCGAATAACTGGATAACCCGCAATTTACTGCTGGCGGGTAATTTTAATTTGACCAATGTCGACGCTTTATTCAACATCCTGATCAGCATCGGCCAACATCCGGTAAAATATTCTGATACCGTGACTATTCTGGAAAAAATCAGCTACGCCCTTGATGAAGAAAATAATTTACTGCATCGCAAATACAAAAAAGAAGGATATGCGAAAAGGGAAATATCCGAACTCATCGCTCAAAAACTGGATATCGGCGCAATGTTGAAACACGCCTGCAAGTATTGGGACGGCGGTTATGTGATGTGCGGCCTGCTCGGGCACGGCGATGCCTTCGTCATCCGCGACCCGGCGGGCATTCGTCCGGCGTTTTACTATAAAGATGATGAAATCATGGTGGTAACTTCCGAACGCCCGCCAATCCAGACCGCTTTTAACGTCGCCTGCGATAAAATCAGGGAAATACCTCCCGCCCATGCCTTGATTATTCGTAAAAACGGTGATTTCAGCCTTAAAAAATACACCCGGGCGCTCCCTAAGAAAGCTTGTTCATTTGAACGCATTTACTTTTCGCGCGGAACGGACCGGGAAATTTACCGGGAACGCAAAGAACTGGGTAAACGCCTGGTGCCCGCCGTCTTAAAAGCTCTGGATAATGATATTGAAAACAGTATTTTCTCTTTCATTCCCAACACGGCGGAAACGTGTTTTTTCGGCATGGAGGAAGAACTGAAAGCCCATTGCAACCGGATCAAGCTGGAAAAAATCAACAAGAATAAAAATTTGAGCCAGGAGGAACTGCGGAAAATTATTAACTTCACGCCGCGTTTTGAAAAAATCGCGGTCAAAGACGCCAAGCTGCGTACTTTTATCAGCAGCGACACTTTGCGCGAACAATTGGCGACCCACGTTTATGACACTACTTACGGCATTGTCCGGCCGCATATTGATTCCCTGGTGGTTATTGACGATTCCATTGTTCGCGGCACGACCATGCGCAACAGTATTCTGCGAATATTGGACCGCACTCAGGCAAAAAAAATTATTGTCGTTTCCTCGGCCCCGCAAATTCGTTATCCGGATTGTTACGGCATAGATATGGCGCGACTGGGTAAATTCATTGCTTTTGAAGCCGCGACCGGACTAATCAGGGACAGGGGCATGGAAGCGCTTCTGGACGAAGTTTACGAAGAAGCCAGAATGCAGTTGAAATTACCTATGAAGGAAATGTTCAATGTCGTAAAAAAGATTTATGAGCCTTTCAGCGCGGCAGAGATTTCCGTAAAAATCGGCGAGTTATTGGCCGGCAACGCGATAAACGCTGAAGTTAAATTCATCTATCAGACTATCGAAGATTTGCACGCCGCCTGTCCGGATCATCTTGGCGACTGGTATTTTACCGGAAATTACCCGACTCCGGGCGGTAACAAAGTAGTCAACCAGGCTTATGTGAATTATATTGACGGGAACAACGCCAGGGCGTATTAGGTTGATTTTAAATAACGAAAAAAGGATTAGATGAAAAACATCAGAAAAAGACAAATTTCAATTTATGCGTTATGTTTGTTATCAATTTTTCCCGTTTTAAATACTGCCGGGGCCGCACAAGTCAATATTGCGGATTTCCTTAAAAAAGACAAGGAGACTGTCTGGACAATGCCAGCGGCGGATTTTCAAAAAAATAACGGTTCCAGGAATATATACTCCTGGAACAGTGCCCAAAAGCAATCTTTGCACTATGCCGCCAACCGGAAAAAAGGCTCCCTGTATTTTTTGAACTGGCGGGTAACTGAAGCGGACTTCGGTTTCAAAAATAATCAATTGATTAGTATTTTCCTGAATATCTATAATAAATCCTGCTCCACTAATAGACCCCTGGCTGTAAATAAAAATATTTTTGTGAAATTTTTGCATAAATTACGCAATTCATTAGATACTTTTTGTAAAACCGGGCACAGCAGAATATCAACAAAATTGATTAGCGGAGCGCGCTGTCAGTCATGCGCCTGGAACGGCCCGGACGTTTATGTCGTTTTTAAATGGAGCTATAGCGGTACTGGTAAATATAATTTTATCGCTCATTATGCCTCGGTTTATATTTACAAGGACAAACAGGCTTTCAATGAAAAAAGCCGTTCAAAAGTCACTTCGGCAAAGCAGCTGGATCTCAAATCCCGGATTAAGACAAATAAGAATGGAGACCGTTACCTGCAGATTCCTATGGTTGACCAGGGGAAACGCGGATATTGTGTTGTTGCCTGCGCGGAACGAATATTGAAATATTATAATGTGAATATTGATCAACACATTCTGGCCCAGGCTGCGAATACTTCAAATTACGGTACCCGTATCACGGATATCGAAAAATCCTTGAAAAAAGTAGGAGTGAAATGTCACTTCAGAGTCAAGGAGATCCTTAAATATTCTCCAATCACCGGCCGGTCACCAATCCTTAAATTTGTAAGAAAATATAACCGTTACGCAAAACATGCCGGCAGAAGAGAAATAAATATTTATAAAGTGAAAACTTATAATCAATTATTTAGAATGATGGATGAGGATATTCTGGTACAAACCAGAATCAGTTCTGACAAAAACGGTTTTAAAAAATTTAAAGCGAGAGTCAAAGCAACTACGGATAGCGGAATGCCGGTTTTATGGGGCGTAATCCTGGGTATAGTTAAAGAAGCTAAGCTTCCGCAAAAAATGGGCGGACATATGCGCTTAATAACCGGTTATAACCCCAAAACAGACGAAATGATCTATTCAGACAGTTGGGGCAAAGGACATGATTTTAAAAAAATATCCTGGGGCAAAGCCTGGGCGATGACCCAGATGGCTTACGTATTCATACCCAGGAAATATTGATTCAGGCCCCGAATAAAACATGCCGGAAGCACTCGCCCTCTAGCAGTCTGTCGGACTTTGGGAATCGTCGCGAAAAATTGTCCGAATAAAGCGGAATTTTCGTCAAAATCACGAGAATATTGAACATATTTGACGATTTTGATGGAAATCTCAGCAAAATTCGGCAGTTTTGCAGCAGATTATCCATAAGTCCGACAGGCTGCTAGTATACTGTAAAATTT
>CAZEXM010000042.1:0-19131 GCA_964515915.1 uncultured Victivallaceae bacterium | reverse complement strand
GCAAGAAATGCAAGTCTTTAACACTTAGTGTGTTTGGTTCTTGGCGCACCATTTTTGGACCTTTTAATTAATTTGCTATCAAATTATATAATCATTATACACTGTTTGGAGGATTTTTCAAGTCTAAATTAATTATATTGCAAATTTTATTTGATTTTATCAATCCCAAACATTAATTTATGTGTGGATAAGAACAGATAAAGGATTTTAATATGGTAACATCAACTGGTGATCAAGCGACAAAATCGTTAGAAAAACGTAACAGTTTTCTGGCTTTAGTGCGCAAATATCCGGGAATATCGCGACAGGAATGTGCGGAAATAATGCGGGTGAGCACATTTTATGCCAGCAAACTGGTTCCTAATCTTATCAGCGAAGGCATGGTGACAGAAGCAGAGCCTACTGGTAAAGCGCTTAGTCGCGGACGTCCCTCAAAACCCTTGCATATAAATCCGGATTACGAATATTTCGCCGGGATTGACCTGGAAGCAAGTACCTGGCGTTTTGTGATTACTGATTTTCAGGGAGATTGTATCTTTAGTACAATTAAAGATTTCCATCCCTGTATTTCGCGTGATGAATATTTAATTCAGCTTGAAAAGCTGTTAAATGAGGCAGTACAAGAATCAGGAGATAAGTGGTCAAAAGTAGAATCAATCGGTATAGGCGCTCCTGGTTTTTTAAATCCTGAGACAGGCATTATCGAGAATTATGAAATTCTTCCTGAATTCAAGCAAATTCCATTATGTGATGCCTATCAAGCAGTAACAGGCAAAGAGAGCTTTATTTGTCACAATATATATAATCTGTCTACTTATGACCTGCAAAAAAGGCCGGAGGCTGAAAAGCTTTCGATACTGCATGTGGCTTTACGTTCAGGAATATCTTCAGCCTTAAGTTTAAACGGTTCGATTTATCGCGGCTGTCATAATATGGCCGGCGAAATCGGCTTAACCCTGTTCCCCGGCAAAGGAACCTTACAGGACTCCGCCGGGCTGACCGCTTTGCAACAGCATTTACCCGCTTTGCCGGACGCTTTCTGGGCTGGTAACGCGAAAGTTGTTGATACGGAACTGCGACAGGAAAAAACACGTAAAATATTGGAACAGGCATTAGAGCTCATCGCAACCGCCCTGGCTAACATCAGCACTTTCCTTGATCCGGATGAAGTTATTATTTACAGCAGTCTTTTCCCTTCAGAAAATAAGTTATGGCAAATGTTGATTGAACAATTTACAAACTGCCGCAAACAACAGGGATTGAATCCGGATATCATACGCTGTTCGCGCAGTTCTGAATTGACTCCTGCCGTTGGAGCCGCAATATTCGCAATCGAGAACAGCTATCAAACCTGACAAATTATTATTTTCCGGGAAAGAAGCTCGCCGGACAGGCAAAATAATAAAGGAAGGCGATTGTCAGAATTTCAGCCAGCAGTTTTACTGCTTTCTTTATATTATTTCCGTTTTCTTTGAACTAATCGCCTTCCTGGTCTGATCTTTTATGTTAAGTTCAACCCTTAGGTGTTGACCCTTTCAGACTCTACAAATAAGTATACATGCCGGCGAAGAAAAAGTCAATAATTTTTGCGCCTGAAAATGGAAAAATAAGCATAAATTTCAGGCTAAAAAGAACAGTTCAGTTTAAGGACGTTTGATTTATCTGTTTTTTGGGCTACAGTAACAGGTATATGTTTAATACTTGAGGTGAGCAGTAATGCAGGATAAAACAAATAAGCTCGAGCCACAAAAACTGTGGGATATTTTTTTTGAGATTTGCGCGATTCCGCATCCTTCCGGCCACGAAACCGCGCTTTGCGACTTTCTGTTGAAAAAAGCTGAAGCGGCCGGCTTAGCCGCCCGCAAAGACGAAGCGGCTAATCTTTTAATTGAGAAAGCCGCGTCTCCCGGCCGCGAAAGTGCAAAGACAGTTATTCTGCAAAGCCATTTGGATATGGTCGCGCAAAAAGTTACTGATCTCGAATTTGATTTTGAAACTGATCCGGTAAAAGCGTTTGTAGATGGTGAATGGGTTCGAGCCGAGGGCACTAGTCTCGGGGCGGATAACGGTATTGGTGTTGCCGCGGCTATGACCGTTATGCTTGATGACCAGGCTGTACACGGCTCCTTAAGGGCTGTCTTTACGACCCGGGAGGAAATCGGTTTAATCGGGGCCCAGAAATTATCCGGAGAATTTGCGGAAGGAGATATTTTACTGAATCTTGATTCTGAAAATGAAAAGGAAATATGTATCGGGTGTGCCGGCGGAGCTCGTTTATCCAGCGACTTTATGATAGAATGGGATGAATTGCGTCCCGACATCAAAACTTATAAGATAGAAGTATCCGGGCTGCCGGGCGGACATTCCGGTTGTGATATTAATAAAAATCGTGGTAACGCGATTAAATTACTGGTCGACCTGCTCAAGAGTGTTTCAGAAGTTATTGACCTGAGAATTTCCATGCTCGACGGAGGAACTTTGGATAATGCTATTCCCCGTGAAGCGTTCGCGGTGATAACGGTGCCGAGTGAAGAGAGCGAAATAATTATTGAGGCGACGCGCATGTTTGCCGCCGGCGCCAGGGCTCAACACGATTACGAGCACCCTATAATGGAGCTTGCCGAAAGCTGGCATACGCCGACGAAAGTCTGGAGCAGGGAATTCGCGGATAAAATTCTCACGGTTCTGGCTGAATGTCCCCACGGAGTTATCAGTATGAGCAAAAGCATGCCGGGAATAGTCAAAACATCCACGAACCTGGCTGTACTGGAAACTTCTATGAATAAATTGCGGGTAAAAACTTCTCAACGCAGTTTCTATGAGGATGACCGCGAGGCATTAACTGATGAAATCAGTAATTTGTTTGATGACGCCGGTGCCCTCTCTTATGTTGACAGCGAATATCCCGCCTGGACTCCGAATAACGATTCAAAAATAGCTTCACTTGTATGTGATGTCTATCAGGAAGCCGGTGACGAAGTCGTGAAAAAAGCCGTTCACGCCGGTCTCGAATGCAGCATAATCGGAGAGTTGAATCCCAAACTGGATATGGTTTCGTTCGGCCCGACCATTGAAAATCCCCATTCCCCGAATGAACGCCTTGAGATTGAGTCCGTAAAAAAATTCTATCAGCGTTTACTCGCAGTTCTCAAACGTATTGACTGATTGCTTGTTCCCGTACAAAAACAGCTAAGCCGCCTGTAGCTTATGATTCCTGGTAACGACATCTTTTCAGCAATAAGCCTTGACAAAATCATAACGTTATGATATAATTATGCCCTAAATAATCATCACGGTTATGGTAAAGGTTTTTGATTTATGCGGGTTACATTAAAAGAAATAGCGGCGGCGACCGGAATGTCTGTTCCGGCGGTCAGCCATATTTTGAACCGGCGCGGAAATTATTCGCCGGTGAGCTGCGTGAAAGTAATTTCAGCCGCGCGGAAAATGGGCTATCGCCCCGACTCCACCGCCCGGGCGATGCGCAGTGGTAAAAGCCGCCAAATCGGCGTCCTGATACTCAACAGTGAAAGCCAGAAACATAAATACCATTATATGGCCGCGTATGAATTTATACTGGGAATTAACGAATATTTGGCTAAAAACCATTATATTTTATCCCTGATTCACCTCGGCAACGTGGAAAAACTTGAAGAAAATTCACGGGTGTTTTACGAAAATGTCCTTGACGGCATGATTATTATCGACTCCATCCCGGAAAAAACTTGTAAAAAAATTAAGCAGCAGGTGAA
Source organism: uncultured Victivallaceae bacterium (assembly GCA_964515915.1). Classification (GTDB taxonomy): domain Bacteria; phylum Verrucomicrobiota; class Lentisphaeria; order Victivallales; family Victivallaceae; genus JAHOYW01. Next base: position 15,379 of record CAZEXM010000042.1, on the reverse strand, counting down.
AAACACTGTATGGCTGGAAACTAATGTCTGGGAAAAACATTGCTGTATCCGCCGCAATGAGTTCAAAGTCGGCTACCGGGCCGCTAATCATCTGATAAAAAAGGGATATCGCGAACTGCTCTGGTGCGGCGGGCTTGAACTGGAAAACAGCGAGGCGCATTTCAGTATTGAGCAACGCCGCGCGGGAGTCGAACAGGCGGCGGAAGCGGCCGCTGTTCCACTGAGACATTTGAGTATTAACTGGAGCCTGTGGCGGCGCGAACTGGAAGCGTGGCCGGAAATTTTCGAAACGGAACTCCGGGAAGTAAAAAAACAGCTCCGGAAAGGTGTCGGCTGCATTGCTTATAATCCTGACGTGCTGTTCTGGCTGAAAGACGGAGCCGCCCGTTCCGGCCGTTACGCGGGGCGGGACTTCGGAGTCATCTGCTGCGATGAAACCGCGATGCTCAGGGAATGGTATCCGGATGCCGCGAGAATAAACTTTGACCGTTACGAATTCGGCCGGAAAGCCGCGGAAATGTTATTAAAATCTCTCGAAGACAAACAAATAAAACCAGAATCGCTTTTGCTCGAACCCGGCGTTTCCGTACAAGGCGAAAGTTGCTAAAAAGTGGTCGCAAGTGTAGCCTTAGACTGCGATAAATGCCGGTGTAGGGCTACACCGGGCACTACTTTGACGAAAGTTGCTAAACATATTAAAAAAAGGTGAATAATCATGAAAATATTTTTCCCGGAAGTAAAAGAAGCAATCCTCTACGAAGGACCGGACTCAAAGAACCCGCTGGCATTCAAATATTATGACGCAAAGCGGGTTGTCGGCGGCAAAACAATGAAAGAACAGTTGAACTTTTCATTAGCTTACTGGCACACTTTGAAAGGCAGCGGCGCGGATATTTTCGGAGCCGGCACCTATAAGCGTCCCTGGCTGCAGAATAATAATCCGCTGCGGGACGCGGAAGACACTGTCCATGCCGCATTTGAGTTTATCGCGAAACTTGGAATTCCATATTACTGCTTCCACGACCGCGACCTTGCGCCTGAAGGCGGAACTTTTGCTGAATCGTGCAGAAACCTTGAAAAAATTGTCGCTGTCGCCAAAAAATTACAGCAGGATACCGGAACTAAACTTTTGTGGGGCACGGCTAATCTATTCAGCCATCCCCGCTACACCCACGGCGGCGGAACCAATCCGGACGCAATGACTTTTGCCTGGGCATGCGCGCAGGTCAAAAACGCGATGGACGCGACGCTTGCCCTGGGCGGTGAAAATTATTTATTCTGGGGCGGCCGTGAAGGCTATGAAACCCTGCTCAATACCGATTACGTCCGCGAACAGGAACAATTAGCGCGCTTTCTGCACATGGCGCTTGACTACAGGAAAAAAATCGGCTTCAAAGGTTTATTCATGCTTGAACCCAAACCGCACGAACCCGCCGCCCATCAATATGATTTTGATGCGGCAACCGTTCTCGGCTTCCTCAGAAAGTATGATTTACTGGATTACTTCCGTCTGAACATTGAAGCCAATCACGCGACTTTGGCGGGGCACAGCTTTGAACACGAACTGACCACGGCCGCCGCTGACGGCAAACTGGGCAGTGTTGACGCAAATATCGGCAACCCGCAGCTGGGCTGGGACACTGACCAGTTCCCGACCAATCTTTATGACGCGATAAAAGCAATGATGGTCATTCTGAAAAACGGCGGCTTCACTAAAGGCGGACTTAATTTCGACGCCAAGACACGCCGCGGTTCCACTGACACGCTGGATCTTTTCCACGCCCACATCGGGGCGATGGACACTTTTGCCCGGGGCCTGTTGATCGCCGACCGGATTATCAGTGACGGTGTACTCGATGGTTTCGTAAAAGAACGTTACAGTTCTTTCGACAGCGGCTTCGGCGCGGACATCATGAACGGCGGAAGTTCTTTCGATATACTCGAAAAAATGGTTCTCGAAAAGGGCGAGCCGGAAATGAAAAGCGGACGTCAGGAAATGCTGGAAAATTTAATTAACCAATACATTCGTTAAGGTGAACTCATGAGTTTTTTTCTTGGTCTGGACAGCAGCACCCAGGGGCTGAAGGCGGAAATTATTGATCTCGGCGCCGGCACTGTTATTTGCAGTGAAAGTGTCAATTTTGGCAAAGATCTGCCGGAATACCACAGCCCTGACGGCTATCTGGAAAATCCTGACCCCTTGATAAAACACGCTGACCCCATGATGTGGGCGGCGGCCCTGGATTTGTTGTTTTCCCGTTTACGGCAGCAGGATGCCCCACTGGATAAAGTCGCGGGCATCAGTGGTTCCGGGCAGCAGCACGGGTCCGTTTATCTCAACGATAAATTCACTGAAATTATTGCCGGGCTCGATCCTGACAGGAATCTGCAGGAACAACTAAGCCCGGCATTATCCCGCAAAAGCTCACCAATATGGATGGATCGCGCCACTTCGGAAGAATGCCGTGAACTGCAGGAAAAGTTTGGCGAACGTTTTCAGCGGGATACCGGTTCTCCGGCAATCGAACGTTTTACCGGCCCGCAAATCCGCAAGTTTATGAAGGAAGATAAGCCCGGATATTCAAATACGGCGCATATTCATCTGGTCAGTTCTTTCATGGCGTCAATTCTCACCGGCGGAAACGCCCCGATTGATTTCGGCGACGGCGCCGGGATGAATTTATTGAATTTGAAAACTTTACAGTGGGACGAAGATATCGCTGAATTCACCGCTCCCGGCCTGCTGAAAAAATTACCGCCGGCAGTAAGTTCGGATACGGTTGCCGGAGAATTGAGTGGATATTACCGTAAATACGGTTTTGGGAGCGCTGTTCCGGTGATCGTCTGGTCCGGGGACAATCCCTGCAGTCTAATCGGCACGGGCGCGGCGGAACCGGGGGTGGCGGTAATCAGTTTAGGCACCAGCGATACATTTTTCGCGGCGCGGCGCGACTTTAAAACCGATCCTGACGGTTACGGGCACGTATTCGGCAATCCCGCGGGCGGCTTCATGAGTTTGATATGTTTTTCCAATGGTTCGTTGGCCCGTGAAGAAGTAAAAAAAGACTGTAATATTTCATGGGAATATTTTGACTCTCTGCCTGAAAATAAGACTATCCCGGGTAATAAGGGTAATTTGATGCTGCCGTATTTTTCCGCAGAAAGTACGCCGGTAATTCTAAAGCCCGAAGTCAAATATCACGGTACTGCTGAATTTTGCGCGGGCGAAGCGGATTCGGAAGTAAAAATCCGTTGTATCCTTGAGTCCCAGGCTTTGACCATGAGATTACATTCAAGCTGGATGGGCGAAACTTTTACCCGCATCCGCGTTACCGGCGGGGCATCCAACTGCACTCCTTTCCTGCAAATTTTAGCGGATGTGTTTCAAGCGCGAATCGAAAAAATAGCGATTACTGATTCAGCGGGTTTGGGCGCGGCGCTCCGGGCGGCGAACGCGCTTGCCAAAGTTCCGTTCGCCAAACTGTTCGAGCAATTCACCGCGGCCAGGCAAATCATTTTGCCGGATCCGGAAAACGCGGCAATATACGACAGCGCCCTGAAGAAATATGCGGAATTAGAAAAAATCAGGACTATTGGTTTACGGCAGTTCGAGCCAATATGATTTATAATATTTCTTATTAAAATTATTTGTTGGCTTCGAGCCAGCGTTCAGCGTCAATTGCGGCTCTGCATCCCATTCCGGCGGCGGTTACCGCCTGACGGTAAACATGATCAGCACAATCCCCGGCGGCAAAAACTCCGTCCAGATTTGTATAGCTTGAACCGTTTTGCAGCTTGATAAAACCTTTCCCGTCAGTTTCAATAAGGCCGCTGAAAAGCTGTGTATTGGGAATATGGCCAAGCGCGGCGAAAAAACCTTTTGCTTCAACAATGTTTTCGCTTTGGTCCTTGAGATTTTTTATTTTAACCCCTTCAACTTCCGCGTCGCCAATGATTTCCACCACTTGAGAGCTCCATGAAAACTCGATTTTAGGATTGGCCCTCGCCCGGTCACCCATAATTCTGGACGCGCGTAATTCATCACGGCGATGTACGAGTATTACTTTACTGGCGAATTTAGTCAGAAACATAGCTTCTTCCATCGCGGTATCGCCGCCGCCGGCGACAACTACCGGTACATCCCTGAAAAACGCTCCGTCACAAGTCGCACACGCGGAAACACCTTTGTTTTTTAAGCGGTCTTCAGATTCCAGGCCCAACCAGCGCGGAGACGCGCCGGTGGCTATAATGAGAGCTTTGGTTTTGACCGTTTCGCCTGAAGTCAGATGCAGGGTATGGGGGCCGCCGGCTTTCAAATTAACTTTGTCCACAGTATCGCTTTTTACGCGGGTGCCAAAACGTTCGGATTGCTGTTGAAACTTAAACATCAAGTCAAAACCGTTGACCGCTTCCGGAAAGCCCGGATAATTTTCCACATCGGAAGTTTGGGTCAGCAGCCCGCCGGGGAGGGTTCCGCTTATGACTAATGGCTTGAGGTCAGCGCGAGAAGCGTAAATTGCCGCAGTAAAACCGGCCGCCCCGGAACCAATGATAACAATATTTTCCATCTTTGTCCTTATAGATTTATTTTTTTGATTTATTTTTTTGTGAAAGAATTTCATCTTTCGATAAACTTACAATGGTTCGGGGATCCAGCAAACGGGTCATTGTTGCCAATTCCAGTAAATCGTCATCCACATGAACTCCACGCAGAACCTTTATCAGGTCATAAGCGATTTTTTCAGTATTTATAATTATTCTATTGACTTTGCCAATACAATATTGATAAAACCAAAACGCGATATAGGCGATGACCAGGCCGGTCATTAAAGGATAAAGACTTTGAGAACTGGAGTAAGCCAGTTCCTGCCAATTACTCAGCTCCGGGTTTGTCGAAAAATAGCTCAAGGCGTAAACGAGAACTATCCCGCATCCCAAAAGTCCCAGGACAAATGAATAGACGGCACAATTAAGTAAAAGACGCGTTGTCTTAAGCATTCTTTCATATTCAGCCTTGAGGGCAATATTCATCTCTTCCTTACAGACTTCAAAGCCGTCGGCCACATTTTTAAATGCCGAAAACAAAACCCGGCTGAGTGGAGTTTTGCAGGGCGCACATGCTTCCATCACGAATCCCAACTCGCCACCATGCAATACGGTTTTCACCCGATGTACCAATTCCCTTGGATAGGTACGGTGACGGCGAATAAAGTGCCAGGTAGCGATAGCCGCACTGAGCAGCAATATGCTGTTGAGTAAGAGTAGTATCCAGACGGCAAAACCAAAAAACTCTCCCGCAGCCAAAAAAGATTTGCGTCGGGAAATTGCTTTCTCCACTTTTTTACTATTCATTTTACGTTCAAAGACTTCAGCGTGTTCTATCTGGTAATCGTCAGTCTGAGAAAAACACGGCGGCGCGAAAAAACATGAAATTACGCCGATGAGAGCCAGGGCCAGAGTTCGTTTAAAGTTCAAAATTTTCATTTCTAAAACCTTTTTTAATAATAGATTGACAATAATTGATTACTTGGATTTCTCCGGGTATTCATTTTTAAGCATGTCCTTGTAGAATTTAAAATTCTTGTTTTCATGCTTCCGGTAAATATTAATAGTTTCCTGTAATGAAAGTTTACGCCCCGGAACCCGGGGAGCAAACACGGATATATTTTCCAGAAAACAATCCAAAGCGTCTTGAGTTTTTTTCCGGTCCAGGAACATTTTGCCCAAAGTCAGGTTGGCTAAAGCGGAATATTCCGGCACAGCCAGGTCAAATGAGTGACGATATGCCTTGGCGGCATTATCATCCTGGCCGAGTTTCGCGTAAGCATTGCCGAGTAATAAAAACCCGTGGGCATAGGAAACGTTTTCTAATTGAGGCATGACCATTTTATTTTGCAGCAGAGGGTTCAAAAGAGAAACTGCTGTTTTATAATCAGCTTCAGCAATTTTAAATTGAGCCTGCAATACTTTGATTTTGGACTGTATTAACGGGAAGTTATATTTTACGGCGATGGAATCCAGCAGTTTCCCGGCTTCCCGTGTTTTGTTCAGTTTGAATAATTCTTTGGCCTTCAGCACGCCCGGCGGCAAAGTCATTTTCACTAACCTGAATTCTTTGCGCCGCAAAATTTGCTCGCGCTTGTCCAGTTGAATCCTGAGATTCCCCTTTTTATCCGCGTCAAGCAAATCAGCTTTAAGCCAGGTATTATTGACCAGGAGTACTTTGATTGCGACTCCTTTTCCGTGTACAACGGAAATACTCAATAACATCAACAAAGCAAAAAATAATTTACGCATTACGATCCTCTATGAATTGCACTAATACTTTACGGTTTCGCGGACCGTCAAATTCACAAAAATAAATTCCCTGCCAGGTGCCAAGACAAAGTTTTCCGTTTTCAATCGGTACCGTTTGCGAAAAACCCGTCAACGAAGCTTTCAGATGAGCGGCGCTGTTGCCCTCAAAATGACGAAACAGGGGATTATTCCACGGCACGATTTGATCCATAGCCTCCAGCAAATCATGCTGGACATCAAAGTCCGCGTTTTCATTGATAGTCAAGCCTGCTGTAGTGTGCTGACAAAAAACATGGCAGATTCCGGATTTAAAATCCTTTGGTATTAAATTACGCAGCTGTTGAGTGAAATCTATCATTTCACTGTGATTGTTTGTCTTGATATTAATTTTATCCATTGTGATAATCCAAGCAATATCAGTTGAGCTAATTGCAAAAAGCCTCTTTAATATAATAATCTGAATATAGTCCTCAAACTTCTTTACTTCAAGATTTTACCCGCACATTTTTGAAAAAAATATCGCGCCGATGCATTCTGACGGAACCGCAAAAAAGCAAAAAGATAACAAAACCGCCGCTCGGTTGCCGCTGGATCACGGAGGCGTTGCATCCGCCTTTTTTTTAGTTTTGGCGGTGTCGTCCGTAAGCACAACTTTGCTCTGAATCCGAAAACAAAAAATTTGAACAATATTTTTATGAAATCCTTACTTGAAATGTCAACATTCTATTGCTACTATTAAAGATATCTAAACTATGGAATGTACAATGAAAAAAATCCTGGATAAAATAAGAAACGAGACAAAGCTGACCGCTGACGAACTGCGGCTGTTGCTGGAGGAGGAGGACGAAGGCGTTCTGGAACAGATTTTTCAGGAAGCATACCGTATTAAACTTAAGTATATCGGTAATAAAGTATTTTTTCGCGGCATCATCGAATTCAGCAATATCTGCGCTAAAGACTGTTTGTACTGCGGCATCAGGAAGAGCAATAAAAACGTTACCCGCTTCAAGATGAACGAAAACGATATTGTCAAATCAGCTTTGTGGACTTACGAAAACAACTACGGTTCACTCGTGCTGCAAGGCGGCGAAATCGAATCACCTGGATACGCCGCATTTATAGAACAGGTCGTCGCGCGGATTAATGCGGAAACCAGGGGGGGACTGGGCATTACACTGTCGCTCGGGGAACAAACTCCGGAAGTTTATGAACGCTGGTTTAAGGCCGGAGCGCAGCGCTATTTATTGAGAATAGAAACTTCGAACGAGAAACTCTATCAAAAACTTCATCCCGCGGGCCATAATTTCCAGCGTCGCGTAAATTGCCTCAGGGAGATCAGAAAAATCGGTTATCAAACCGGAACCGGCGTAATGACGGGTTTGCCGGGGCAAACTACTGAAGATATGGTCAATGACATACTCTTTTTTGAAAAAGAAGACATGGATATGCTGGGCATGGGCCCGTACATCGTCCATAATGATACTCCCCTGGCAAAACAGGTCGAAAATTTTGACAAAGAAAAACAGTTTATGCTGGGATTAAAAATGATCGCCGCCTGCAGGATTTATCTGCGCGATGTCAATATCGCCGCCGCCACCGCGCTGCAGGCACTCAATCCGCAAGGCAGGGAGCTGGGCGTCCAGGCAGGCGCGAACATCGTCATGCCCAACATAACCGACACTAAATATCGCGCTGATTACCAGCTTTACAACGGCAAACCATGCCTGGACGAGAACTCGTCAATGTGCAAGGGATGCCTGCAGCGCCGAATCGAAAACATCAATGAAACTATCGGCTACGGCGAATGGGGTGATTCTCCGCATTTTTTCAAGCGCACTAAAAAATAAAAAAATTGCTTTGTGACTTATATACAGGAAATTACTTCTTTTAAAGCCTTTGCGCAAAGGGACGCGACGTGTTTGATTCTGGGTTCGATGCCGGGCCTTGAATCATTGCGCCGCCGGCAGTATTACGCATATAAGCACAATTGTTTCTGGAAGATTATGGGTGAACTTCTGACTTTTGATTACCATATCAGCTACGCGGAACGCGTCGATTATTTATTGCGGAACCATATTGCCCTGTGGGACACCGTGCAGCGCTGCGTCCGCCCCGGCAGTCTGGATTCCGACATCAAACACGCCAAACCCAATGACTTTGAAAAACTTTTCAGGGAATGTCCGCATATCAACAAAATATTTTTCAACGGCCAAACCGCGCATAAACTATTTGTAAAACATCACAAACAGATGCACCTGCCGGAACTGGAGCTGATAGTTCTGCCTTCAACAAGCCCCGCCAACGCCGCCATCCCGTACCCGGAAAAACTCGAAGCATGGCGGCAAATCATTTGCTTTTGAAATTACTTCGCATATAGTAAATTATTGACACCTAAACAGAGGGAATACATGAAAGATAAACGATATATTGTTGTTGTCCAATGCCATATTGTTAAAGAACGCTGTTCCGGGTATCTTTGCGAACACGCTTTTTCCGAGCGTTCAGGAGCTTTTTCCAAATACCCGAAAGATGCCTCTATTCGTTTTCTTCCTTTGACCTGCGGTGGATGCTGCGGCAGAGCCGTACACCGGAAGCTCGCTAATCTGGTGAAACAAATCAGCAAAAAAGAGAATATTGGAAAAGATAAGATTCAAGTACATCTTTCTTCCTGCATTTCATTTGATTCGCATCACGGCGGGGCATGTCCCCACAAAAAATATTTAAAAAGCTTAATCTGTGATAAATCAGGCCTTGATTGTACTGAGGGGTCAAGAATCAGCGATTTGACCGAAAAAAGACGCGAAGAAGGATTATACAAAAAAACGGTACTGTCAAAGATATTATGAAGAATATGAAAAGTGCCAGGAAAAATAGAATCGCGGGTAAGTACTTCGTTACGGCAAGTGTTCTGAAAAAACAATATTATTGTTTTTTTCAGCTTGTTTGATAATGTAGCACAAGCGTCCCGCTTGTGCTACATTGATAAAAATACATTTTTCTGAATGGAATTTTCGCGCAAAACAGGGGGAAAGAACTTTATTTTGCGACAAATACCTAATAATCAACATGATAGAGTATTATTTCAATATAACAATTTGACAAAACCAAAAAAACATTAAGGAGTAATTATGAGAAGTATTTATGTATTAGCAATCGTCGTTATGGTCAATTTATTGTCTAACATTACTGCGTTTGGAGACGAAAAGCCCGCAAGGGATAAAAAGCAGTTCGACGCTCATGAACCCTACGCGCGAATACATTTTAAGGACACGGAAATGGACTTTGCCTTTACACTGATTCTGGGTGCCGCAATGAATAAAGGCTGTGAGCTTGGCGAAGCGTTTTATACCGCCAGCAAAATTAAGGAAGGAGACGCCGCGAGCTGGCAGAAGGAATGGATTAAGATGGCGCAACGGGTTGCGGCCAGAGGCGAACAATCTCTGGCTAAAGGACATAAAGTAAGTGCGATAAATCAATTTATGCGGGCGTCTTATTATTACCGCGCGGCCTTGATTTCAATGCTGCCCGACGATCCGCGCTTTAAGGAAAACGCGCTGAAAGGACGGAATTTGCTCAGGAAAGCGGGAAAACTCCTTGATCCGCCGCTGGAATACATTGAAATTCCATTCGAAAACACCGTTCTCCCGGGCTTCTACCGGCAAGCCGCTGAAGGCAGGACTCCGCGCAAGACCTTAATCATGATCGGCGGTGGTGAAACTTTCGCCGAGGATCTGGTTTTTTATATAGCGCCTCAAGCTTATGAACGCGGCTACAATTTCCTCACCGTGGATTTGCCGGGACAAGGTTTACTGCCCCTGGAAGGCAAGTTTTTCAGGGCGGATGTGGAGGTTCCCATGAAGGCGGTCGTGGATTACGCTTTGAGCCGTCCTGAGGTCGATCCCGAACGCCTGGCGATGTATGGAATCAGCGGCGGCGGCGAATTCGTACCGAAATCCGCCATGCATGACAAACGCATCAAGGCTATCGCGATGAACAGCGCGGTCGTGGACGCTCACCGCCTTTTCGCTTCAATGCCGGTAGCCACCGCTACTGAGGATGTGGTCAAAACCTGGTCATCCTTCAAGCAGAACACTGTCCGTGCCATCACTTGGCGCTGGGGTGTAAAGATGAACAACATTCCCGGTTTGGTCGCGGCGAACAAAGGTTTCGAATTCGATCCGGCAAAAGTCCTGTGTCCAGCTCTGGCCCTGGTCGGCGAAGGCGAATATTCCGACAAGGAAGTAAAAAGCCAACAGAAGGAATGTATGGAAAAACTTCCAAATCCAAAGAAAAAGTTTGTCGTCACGCCGGCCAACGAAGGAGCTTCCAACCATTGCCTTACCGAGAACCGCAGTGTGATGAGTCAAGTAGTGTTTGACTGGCTGGATGAAGTTTTTTCAAAAAAATAACAAATTATGCTGGGTCCAGGGGAAATCCACCGGACTCAATTTTTTTATTTTTATTATTTTATGAATTCGCGCGGATGCTTGCTTTTTAATTCAGGTACGGCCCAGCCTCGACCTGTCTGTTCGAGACGTTCGCAATAATTCTTAAGATTACCTCTTGCATGAAATGGCCCTCCCTCATGGATGACTTCCCACATGGGATCATGAAAATAACCGTCCTTCATCGTTGCCATCATATCATCGTGCCAGTTAAGGTACCTGCTTGCCGCCTCTTGACATATTCCGGGATGAGTTTCAGCAAGATTATTTTGCTCATGCGGATCTTCTTTCAGGTTAAAAAGCATCTCTTTCGGAAACAAATGATAAAAATCATGATAAGTGCGAATATATAACCAATCTCCCCAGCGTACAGAACGTTGACAACCATGACAGCATTGTGAAAGAATTAGTTCATCTCTTCCGGCAGCTTCGCCGCTTTTCAGGGTGGAAGCATAACTCTTTCCGTCCCAGCTTGTACGGGCATCTTTGCCGAGCATGTCGGCAAAAGTCGGCGCCAAATCTATATTATAATGCAATCCTTCGTCAACATGTCCTTTCCGCATACCCGGCCAGCGGATAATCATAGGAATACGACAGGTTATATTATCCGCGGTTCCATGTTCCGCCCATAAACCAAGTTCTCCATGGTTTTCCCCGTGGTCCGAACTGACAATGATGATAAGGTCATCAAGAATGCCCTTTGCTTTCAATGCTTTGAGCAGCATACCGATATGATCATCCATATATTTGATACCGCAGTCATAACCATCTATATGGCGCCGCGCGTCTTTTGTATTTTTAATTTTGCCGGGCTGGCGTGGAAAATTTTTATTTTCGTTGTCATTATACATGTTGATTTCCATAATGCCATGCGGCCCGACTGTATTCGTGAGCTGATCGTCAATAAGTTCTTCCGTAATCCATTCCGGAAGCGGATCATCTTTAAAAGGATTTCCAAATTCTTCCGGCGCCCGGTACGGAGTATGCGGATCCCAATAATTAACATGCAAATACCAATCGTCTTTATCTGCGTTTCGTTCGATCCAGTCCAGTACAATCGGGGTTACATCTTCAGCAGATTCGCTACCGCTCTTTCCTGTATCATAAATTTCACGAAAACCGCCATAGAAACCAAAAGACGAATGCCTTTCCCCGAATCCCCCGATATATACACCATGCAAATCAGCTTCACTATTTAAATACGCGGGAATAGTATCCGAACTTAAACGGTTCTTGAAAGCTCTGTCTACTCTTTCGCTTCTGAAGTCAGCATTAGTTCCACCATGGTTAATGACACCATTATGAATTCCAAAAGTCCCAGTCATCAAGGCCGATCTCGACGGCAGACACGGAGCGTCAGAAGTATAGTAGTTAGTATATAGAACTCCTTCCGAAGCGATTTTGTCTATATTCGGCGAAGTATTACGATGATAAGCATAACACCCTAGATGGTCAGGACGCAGTGTGTCCAGATCTAAATAAAGAATTCTCATTACTCACAATTCCTGTTATTATATTTTTTTCGGTTTCAATAGCTGATATGACTTTATCGACATGCTCACTTGTATTATTACGGGGAATAGCAGCTTCCGCGACAGACAGGATAAATAGAAAACCACCTGTTTCGTCATTTACAAGCGCCGCGTATCTTCTGACCCCGTTACTGTTACCGTGCTTGTCGTAAGTAACTTGATTAATATTTTCCACGCTCCAAATACCCACAGCTTCACTCCAACTGCACCCTTTGTAGTCAATGTCATAAAACGCGTCAGTTGAAAAGCACTCTGCCGCCTGTTTCTCCCTAAGTGATTTCAAATAAAGTCTGCTCGGAGCATCAAGTTCGTAAATGGATCGTTTAAAGCCGGCGCGGGCGTTAATTCTTATTTGCATGTTTTCCGGTTCTTTTTTATTATACCAGAAAAGTTTATCTCCTTTTACAGTAATTATCTCCGCTGACTGTCCGGTATTTTTTACCAAACGTTCAAGGGAATCATTTAGAGCAGAATCAAGGTAAGCGGGAATCGTATCAGACTTGGCAAGCTTGAAATTCGCTATATATTTTTTCTCACTGTTTTTTGCGATATACCCGTAAGCAATAAAGGTATTCAAAATCCGCAGCAAGGTAGCTTGGGATATTCCCGTCGCTTCCGCAACTTGCTTCAAAGTTATTTTCCCTTGGAAAAAAGAAAAATATTCCAGCACCTCAAGCGTCTTCGCCGCCGGCGGCGATATATCATTTTTATTATATTTCATATTTGAAACCTTGTGTTTTATATATGGAATATAAATGCTGAACGTGATTTTGTCAAGTACTTTTATTTATAATTGTGAGACTTTTGCAATTACCTCAAGAATTTATGCTATATCGAGTTTTGTCGGTGCCGTCTTACTACACCCATTGTTTAAAAAAGAACAAACTAATGTAGCACAAGCGGAACGCTTGAGCTACATTTTTGCTTGCTGAAAACTTACTTTTGGATAGTTGTTTTCGCAGAAATGGACGAATTTCAGGGTTCGGAAGGCGTCAAACCAGATATGAAAAGATTTTTTTAGGTAAACCGTTTCCTGTTTGGTATTTTGGAAAATCCTTTCCCATACAGTCGCGAAATTGTACTTATCTAAAAATTCCCGGACTTCCTTGCCGCAGTGTGTCGATAAAATCGCGGGTAAATCTCTGAATTCATCCGGCTTGGTCAAATTATTAACTGTATCAAGCAGAACTTTCAAGCTTTTAAATATTTCAGGATTATAGAACAATAACTTATGTCCATCAACAATTTGCCGGATTTTCGGGCCTGTCCCGAACGGGACGCGGTCGGAAGGACGCGCGGAAGGACGCACCAGTGCAGTTTCAATCACTCCGCAATTCCCGAATTTGCTGATTGCCTGCAGAAAATAAAAATCTTCGCCGCCATTGCGGGCCCGCATGCCCCCTGCCCTGACATAAGCCTCCGCACGGCAAATTATTGCCGAGCCCAAAGCGTAAAAAGCATAAGGCGATCCGGCAAACTCCAAGCCACGCACATAATAACGCATAAAACTTTCGTAAATCTCAATAGCCGCGTGTTCAACAGCGGTTTTGCCGGCACGATGGGCGAAATTCACCGTTGCCGCCTGTTTTGTTTTATATTTTTGAAAATATTCATAAGCCGCGGATAAATAATTTTCGCTGACCAGCGTATCCGCGTCCAGACAAAAAAACAAGTTTTCCGTTAATGATTCATGATGAAATAATTCCAGGCAGGAATCCATAGCTGTCTTACGCGCTTCACCAACGCCGCCTTTAACTGAAATCTGCTTTTCCCTTGAAGTGGCGTCAATCCAGAAAAGCTCTTTACCAATCTCCAGCCCGCCGCAAAACTCTGCATCACCAGCGCGCAATGCCGTCAGGGATTTCATATTTTCAGCAATTTTTCCATCTGAGGTTTCAGCGGAACTGTTGAGGATAATCACGACTAGAGTAGAATTCAAAGCTGGTCTGCATTTTGCCAGGCCGGCTAAAGTTTCCGGTAGAAAATCATATTCAGCCAAAGCCGGAATCACCACCGCACCGGTAAACCGGCCTTGTGGGGCAAAAGGTTCAAAAGCACGAATGTCTGAACGTTTTAAGTATTTTTGATAAACTCGTTTATTCATCCATTGATACCGTTTTTAAAGAAGTTTGGCTAACTCTTCGTACTGCTCTACACTGAGTTCACCGGAACGGGCGTGTGGAGAAATATTGAGTTTATCCAAAGCCTGCTCCACATTTTCCAGGCCGTAAGCAGCAGCTAAGGGCTTGAGAATTTTTTTGCGGCGTTGGGCAAAAACAACCTTGCAAATCCCGTTTAAACGCATTCTGTGTTCAAAATCAGGAATATCTTTACTGTCTTTAAGCATAAATCCAGCCAGCGCTGAATCAACCCGCGGCCGTGGATAAAATACCTGCGGCGGCACTTTGCGCAGAATCCTGACTTCATAAAGCTGCTGCGCACGCACCGAAAGCGAACCATAATCTTTAGTATTGGGAAGCGCCGCGAGACGTTCCGCCATTTCTTTTTGCAGCATAAAGACCATTTGCTCCGGCGGCTCGGGCAATTCCAGCAGACGCGCGACAAAAATGCTGCTGATGGAATAAGGCAGATTAGCAATGGCCCTGAAGCTTTTCCCTTCTGGAATAATCGACGCAATATCCACCCGGCAGGCGTCGCCTTCAATCAAATGAAAATTCGGCGCTTTGATATTATCGCGCAAATATTCGCACAAACGCCGGTCAAACTCAATCGCGTAGACCTCCGCCCCCGAATCCAGCAAAGGACGGGTCAGAGCTCCAAAACCGGGACCGGCTTCGAGAATAATTTCACCTTTAACGGGCGCGGCGGAGCGCACGATAAACTCAAGCAGGTTATTGTCCATTAAAAAATTCTGTCCTAATATTCTGCCCGGGCGCATGGCGAATGTTTCAAGCGTCGCGAGTAATTCTTTTTTATTCATAATGCATTGTTTTTAATTTGTTTTAATCGTATCATCACCTAAATTACAGTCAATATCAATCATTAACAAGTTAAAATAAAATGGAAATTATAAAAGTTTGCGCCGCGGGCGGAACCGACAAAAAGCAAAAAGATAACGAAACCGACGTTCGGGACGCGGTCCAG
>CAZEXM010000041.1:0-19339 GCA_964515915.1 uncultured Victivallaceae bacterium | reverse complement strand
TTGAATTCACACTTGCCAAGCTCAAATCCAATGCAAAATTCTCAAACTTCCGTTTTAACTATACTATGTTTCAATTAATTCCCGAGTTCAATCAGGCAACTTGTTGCCTGATTGAGCTCGATATCCAAAAAGTTTTTGAAAAAGCAGAGGGGGTTTGGGGGAGAGGAAAAAACTTTCTTCAAAAAGTTTTGTCTTCTCCCCCAATCTTTCTCCTTACTCTTCCGCTTACTCTTCCGCCGCCAGGGCTTTGAAATATCCGCTGACGCAATCCTGATATTCTGTCGGCACTTTTTCCTTTTGTTGATATTTAACCGTGAAATTCCGTATTTTCTGCTGTTTGACTTTTTCTTTACCGGCATTTATGCTCAAAACCAAAGCTATTCCGGCATTACGCAGGGCTCCGGCGATTTCCTGTTTGAGCTGTTTAATCTCAACTTCATTGCCTTTGGCCGGCAAATTTTTCAAGCGCGCCATTTTATTCAGGGCTTCGCGCAAATCACCGGTCGGCAATTGTCGTTTGCCCAGCTTTCTCAGCAAAGCCTCGGCGCGTTGCCGCAATTCGCCCCGGGTTCCAGTCAGGCGTTCCTTGATATCGGGATCCTGATCCGGGCTTACGCCGATCAATCCTTCGTTGCCGGTGCCGGATTGTTTGCCGCCGCCGGAGGCTCCGCCCTGGGCATCCCTGGAACTATCTTCGACTGTGCCTTTTTCGTAAGGAGATTGTGTTAAACGGGTCGGAGTTTTGCGTCCGCCTTTGCCGGTCGCGGTTTTTTCCACGAATTGTCCGGATGATTTGCCGGAACGCCCCTCGCCGGAACGCCCGCCGACTTCATTGCTGTTGGGCAATATGTTACCGGTTATTCCCTTGGCCTGCATACTGTCGATATTACCGTCACTTACGCCCCAACCCAGTCCTTCGTCACTGGAATAAGAGAATGAATTTGTCGAATCCTGCGTATCTTCGCCCATATCGTCTTCGCTTTCAATCAAATCTCCAATGATATCGGTCAATTCCGCGGGCAAATCGGTCAATGGAATATCCGGGGCTTCACCGCTTTCCTCGGCGTTCCATTTGACGGAATCTTTATTATCCGCCAGCCACCGGTCGAGGTTCGCGGCGACGGATACCGAACTGTCCATCGCGGTATTTTCAGCCAGTGTGGCGATCTCTTTAATCTTTTTCTTTGCCAGTGCTTCACCGGCTTTCTGCAGTTCCTCGTACATCTCCACAAATTCATCAGCCATCGCCGAATTGGAAAAATCCTGATTCTGTAGTTTAGACAAATCATTGAACGCCGCCTTGAAAAACTTCGACCAGTCCAGTTCGCGCGCCGCCAGTTTCCCGAGAAGTTTTTCTTCTCCATCACTCCAGTCTTCCGGGTCTTTTTTGTCAATTGCTTCAGTTTCAGTAATAATTTTTTTCTGTTCTTTCATGAATTCGTCAAGTTTGTCGCGAACGTCTTTAAGTTTGTCAAAAAATTCTTTTTGCTGTTCGTCTTCGGCAAGAAGTTCCTTCCGCTCCTTCTCCTTAATTTCCTTAGCCGCAATCACTCCCAGCAAAGCCTCTATCCGCTGGATAAGGATACTCTGGCTGCTGATAATTAGATTTATCTCCTGTTCCAGTTTTATTCGTCGCCGCTCTTTGACAAGCCCCCTGGCGTTATCAACTAATTGTTCCGCGTTATCGTCAACTATTTTCCGGATGCGCGCGGCAAAATCCTTTTTTAGTTTTTCTGCTTTGCCGGCGGCTGAAAGCAATAATTTTTTAACTTCGCGCTGCCAGTTTGCCAGGCGATAAATTTCCCAGCGTCTTATTCTTTTCGCCCGGATGGAAAGCCAGTTACGGATTTCCTGCTGTTTTTCTATAGTTTTGAACAGTAATTTATATATGCCGGCGTCAGCGCCCGGGGGCATGTTTTCTTTCAGCTTTTTAACTAAATCAACAAGGTGTATTGTCAGATTGGACTCACTGACTCCCATTTGGGCGGGAATCCGTGAATCAAGCGCCTGCAGCGAAATTTCCAGCACCGTATCCGCCGAACACATTTCCGGGCTCAGGGCCAGCACTACCGCTTCCCGGATTTTGCGAAGCGGCGACTGCCGGTAGTTGAACTGTTTGTAAACGCCTTTGCGCCCCTGGTTGGCGACTATTATGCGCAAGGCGCTCACCCCGTAATCATCTTCAGCGGCAATATACAAAACAATGCTTTGTCCCAGTCCGGCTTCAATATTGACCTGCCGGTTCATGAAGCGCGGCCGCGGCGGAGTGTCGCTTTCAGCGCGGAAGGCGCAACGCCAGATATCCGGATATTTGATTTTATTTTTTGTGATTGCCGCCCTGCCAAGCGTATCTTCAGTCAAATCAAATGAACAGGGCAAGGTGTGAGTTTTCGGGTCTTTGCCCCAGAACACTTCCGTTTTATCATCGGCGGAGTTTGCGGCGTTTATATTGATTCGAGAACCAACCGGAGCGTTGATCTCGTTTGTTCTGACGTCATAGGAAATACTTTTCAGCCGCGTATAGGCCGGCGGCGAAACCGTAACGGCAAACTTTTTAAACTTTGGTTTCGGGATGATTTCTATTTTAAATTTCCGCGTGGAATCATTGCCGGAGGAAATTTTATAGCTCATGCCGGCAATAATATTACTGATTACAAACCAGGACGCTCCCTTGCTGCTGCGCATCGGGTACAGTGTGGAAGCAGCGGAATTGGTCAGTAAAATCTGCAGATTATTGATCTTTTTACCCGCGCGGAAAGCCTTTGCCTTCACGGTCAGGCTCTGCCCGGCGGCAAGCCGCGCATCACCCGGTGAAACCTCGAACTGAGTGAAATTCAAAGCCGCCAGCTGGGTCCACGGATTCGCGAAACGCAAAGCCGCGTTATAGGCGTAGCGATGCAGTAAGACAATATATAAGGCCGTAATAACCAGGGCAATAACTAATATTTTCGCGATCCGCTGACAAGTTTTGTTTTTCCAGACGCCGGACAAGCTTAATTTTTCACAACGCGCGTCGGCGGAAGCTAGAAACAGTGATTGCAGGCCTTCGGAAATGCTTTTATCATCCCGGAAGCAAATCGCGTTAATCAGTGAATTATCTTTGATTTCATGTAAATCCTCCAGCTTCAATGCCGCCTGCCGGTCAGTTAAACGCGATTTATACAGGTCGCGGCCCAGCTTAAACAATAAAACTATGTTGCCGATGACGAAAATCACCAGTAATGAAAAACGTAATTCAGATGAAAAAGCGCTTAAGTTATCCAGGGCGAACAATATCGTAAGCACAAAAAGATCAGCCGCCGCGAGACGGCAAAAACTTTTAAACAAAGTCTGCCGGCGATTTATTCGCTTTAATTTATTTAAGCTTGCGGATAAATTTGAACCCATTGTCCTGATCCTTTTTAAAATCAATATTTAATTCAGTTCCCGGTTTTACTGCCCCGAGAGCTTTGACTAAAAACAAATTACGTATTTTTTCGCCGCCTTTTTGTTTGTGCCGTACCATGATATAGCGCCGGTTTATTTTCCATTTACCGCCGGCGAGGTGCCATGACCAGATATCCAGATGCCACATCCAGCCTCCCGGCGTATGTTTGCCGGAATGATAATATTTTTCACGCCGTTTATAAACCAGTGTCTTGCAGAATTTCGGGTTGCCGCTCAGCCCCAGAATCCAGCGTTCGCTGAAAAAATCATCCGCCAATGGAAATACTTTTTTCAGTTCGGCCAAAGCATCAGGCGGCAAAGTTTTTCCTCTCAATTCAGCTGGCGCCGCATCCGAAAGTCCGCCTAAAACATTGGCGTCGGTCAAAATATAAATATCGTAATCAGCCGCCAGCAAATCAGCAAAAACAATCCTGGAACCATTGATTTTGCCGAAACGAACGACTTCCCGCTCATTATCCAAAGCGGCCGCGCCCTGGATTTTACCGGCGTTCTGCAAGTTAATTGTAATCGGTTCGACTAAAGTCCGGCGATTGCCGAATTTAATCCTCAGCGGATAAACCAGATCGCTCATTTTTTCGCCGGTTTTACCCTTTATCTGCCGCGTCAAAAACAACTTGCGGAAACCTTTTCCGCTAAACCTGAAAGCTGTTGAAACAATATCACCCCGGACGACTTTGCCGTTGGCCAGGAGTATTTCGGTGGTGAAATTGATGAAGGGATAGCTGCCTTCGAGGTATATTTTGTCGATTTTACCGGCTTCCTTATAAATCCAGGGGCGGTTCATGCTTTGTTCCCGGATTATCTGGTTTATGGAAATAATGTCGCTCAACAAAATTTTCTGCTGATATTTTCCGCCAGTCGGGGTGATAGTCAAAGGGCGGCTGCCCATTAGTGAAAGTTTTCCCGAAACTTGTCTGCCGTTCGATAATTCAATTTCCACCATCTGCCGGCGCGCCGCGGAGATCGGCGGAAGCAGCAGCAAACTAAAAATAATTGTAAATAAAATTTTCATTTTTTTTATTTTTTTAAAACAAGTTAAATTTCCGCCGTAAATACCAGCCGCCCATCAATAGAACCAACACTGCGAAATAGAAAAACGGTGTTTCAAACAGCGGATACCATTCCCGTTCGACATCGTTTTTACGAATCGTGCGGATGATGTCGTCAACTAATTTAGTGCGCTCCGC
This sequence comes from uncultured Victivallaceae bacterium, assembly GCA_964515915.1. Classification (GTDB taxonomy): domain Bacteria; phylum Verrucomicrobiota; class Lentisphaeria; order Victivallales; family Victivallaceae; genus JAHOYW01. Next base: position 14,705 of record CAZEXM010000041.1, on the reverse strand, counting down.
ACTGTCGTAAATTCTGCCCGCCGAGCAGAATTTCAGGAAATTTTCATCAACTGCCTTCAAATTACCGCCTTCATTTATTTCTTTGCCGGCAATAATCAAATTATAGCGCCTGGACAATATCCGTTTGCCGAGCGCCGCCCTGGTTTCCAGAATATAAGTTCCCGGGCGCAGATTAGCGAACCGGGCTTTGTAAAAAGCATCCGTCTTATTTAAGCTTTTTACCGCCAGGGCATTATCGGAATGCAGACGGTAGAGCGCGCTTTCCAGTTTAAAATCCGGTGATTTTAAAGTTTTACCGGAAAAATTAGTTTTCACGCTGACTTTCAAAGTCTCATTTTTCGGCAGCTTGGTTTTATTAAGCGCCACTTTTAACAAATCATCCTTGCCGCGGCCGGCGTAATTGATTAACTGCTCCCAGAAAACCCCGAAGTTGCGCCGGCGCTGCTTGCCGTGTCCCCACAAGTGCAGGGAATTGGTTAAAACCGCGATGACTTTGCCGCGCCCGTAAGGCAAAGCGACAACTAAAGGATATTTTTCCGCGGCTTCAACCGATAAAAGAACTTCCGCGCCTTCTTTGACCGACTCGACCAGGTTGACCCCTTCAAGCACCGCGCTTGTCTGCGCGCAGAGTTCCGCGATGCGGTCGGCGAAACGGCTGCGTTCCCGTTTATTTCCGGCTACTATCCTGAACCGCCCCGGCACAAAGGAAGTTCGCCGTGATTTTACCGGCATAAGCTGCGCCAGGGGCGTTCCCGCCGCGACTGAACCAAAGGATTTTTCGCCGCCGAGCATTACCAGCGTCCCCCCGTTGGCGACATATTGTTCCAGAACGCTTTCCTGTTCCGTGCTCAATAATCCGGATTGAGTTGCCGCCAGGACAAAAACGTCGACATCCTTCAGTGCTTTCGCCTTAGTCGGTATGCCGCCGTCGAACAGTGGATTTATCCGGGTTCCGATTTGATTGAATTTGTCTTTGCGCAGCCGGTAAACGGCCGAAAATTTGCGTCCGCTTGAGCGGAACTGGCGCACCAGTGGCCGAAAGCTGTTGGTCAGAACCGGGAAATAACAGACGGTGTAATTGTGTCCGCTGTTAACTTCGACGATCAATTCGCTTTTATTGTTCAAATAACTTGCTTCATCCGCCAGATGGTCCAGTCGTATTTTCACAATATACAGCCCGGGTTTGGTGAAACTGTATTTAAACGGCAGGTCAATTGTCCGGCCGGGCGACAGTTTCAAGCTTTGTTGTTTTACTTCTTTGCCGTCAACATAAAAAGTTATTCTGCTTTCCCTGCCGTCTTCATAGCCGCTCAAGCTTACGGGTATGGACAAGTCGAATTCCTCATTCGTGTACAGCTTGCGCGGGTAGGAAAAATCTTCTATCCGTAAATCCTTGACCGCGCTTAATTCCGAGCCGAATTTCACCGCGAAAACCGGTGCGCCGAGTTTATTGCCGGTGAACGCGGAATAATCCAGGCCGTCGGACAAAAGCACCACCGCCGCGGTTTCGGCCAGTCCCACATCCCGGTTGACGCAGTTAAACGCCTGTTCAAAATCCGTGCCGCCCCCCGCTCCGCGCATCTCCGGTACATCCCAGTCTTTTATCAATTCCGTTTTAGTGTTGAATGAATAAAAATGTTTGCGGCAGCCGCTGAAATCAACTCCCCTGAGTTTCTGCGCAAAATCAAGGGCCGCGCGGTAGCGCGTAATATTTCCCGGCATATCCCGTGTCGCCATCGAACCGGAGTCGTCAAGCAGGACAACGACATTCGAACGCTGCCGGTTTTGTTCGTTGACGGTTATGCCCGGACACAAGAGCATAAGGACAAGCACCATTATCACTGCCGCCCGGATGCCGGAAAGCAGATAACATTTCCATTCGGGCAAATCCATCCCGTGCTTGAGTGTGAAATACACCATCCCCAGAGCAAAAGCGCCACTCAGCAAAATCAACCAGACAGGAATTAATGGATAAAAATTAAACATTTTTTATCCCCCGTTTGAATTGTTTCCTGGTAATTTTTTTCAGCATTGCCTGATTGCCGCCGAGCATAAATTCAAGTCCCAGCAGTAACAGCATCAGCAATAAAAACCATCCGGTTAATTCACTGCCCTTGCGGAATTTTACGATTTGTGCGATGATGTCGCTGTTGACGTTCAACACTGTAAGCGGCGCGTTAAACCATTTCCGCAACTCGCTTTCTTCAGCCGTTGCGGTTTTGCTTTCCGCCGGCGCCGGATTAAATACCGCGGCCTGCAAATCGGCTCCCTCAAAAGTTAAAACGCCCGGTAGACGGGAATATTGCTTCGAGCCGCTTTTAAAAATACCATTTTCTCCGTTTGTGCTTGAAAAAACAATGTTTTTGCCCTCAAGTTCAACTTTTCCGCCGCAATAAGCGGAAATACTTTTTTCCTGTTTTCCCGCGGCGTAATTCACCAAAGCCACCATGGCGACCGGGTAGGATTTCAAGCCCGGCCAGTTTGAAAAATCACGGCGCAGTGCAAATCCCAGATTTATGTACCTGCCTTTACCCGCGTGTTGTTCGAGAATTAAAGGGCGCCCGGCAGCGGTCGTCGCTAAAATTTTCGCCGGGGACGGTTTGAAATCAACTAATTTACGCCAGCGGACAAGTTTTAGTTCCAGTAAGTAGTTAAGTTCACGCAAAGGAGCCTTGAATTTTAGTCCGCTGTCCCGAACCGGAATAATTTCAGCGCCAGTCGCGCGCAGCATCAATTTGTTTTGCCTGATGAGCGCGGCACAGTAACCGGCCTTGGTATCAGCCTGCGGCACGGTGATCAGAATTCCGCCGGAATACAGGTAATCCCCCAGAAAGGAAGTTAATTCCTTGTCCAATGGCTCATCCAAAGCTAAACAAACGACATCTTGTTGAGCAAGAATTTCACGAGTCAGTGAAACCCGGTCAAGTGTTTTGCAGCGAATGCCGTTAAGCGGTTTTTGCGGCGCGGGATTCAGGGCGAGCCGGAAAAAATAAAACGGGTCGGCGCCGTAAGCTTCATAATTGCTGATGAGCAATACCTTTAAATTGTCGGCGGGCGCGAAACTGAACCACGCCCGGTTATCCAGGGGAATGTTTTCGTCATCAATTTCGACATCTGCCTGTACGCGCCCGGCATGGCGCGGAATGTAGACGAATTGCTCATTCAGTACAGCCGCCGGCGGCAGCGAAAAATGTTTTGTCCGGACAACTTTGCCGGAAATCCTGAGCCGCGCGGTAATTTTGCGCGTAATCCTGCCGTGATTGGTGAGTTTGAAGGGAATAGTAATGCCGCGCTGAATTATTTTGGGCGCGGAATCAAGTTTTCCGGCGCTGATGGAAACATTTTCGTCACTGCCGCGCAGCGGCAGGCAGTAAAGACGGGAATTCTTGAGATTGCGGATACTTAAAGCATGCAAAGGCGTATTGTTCCGGGCAAAATCGGAGATAATATAAATTTCCCGGTTGACGCCGGGGGAGCGGCGCAGTTGTTCGCCGGCTTTTTGCAAAGCCGCGCTCAAAGAACCGGGAATCGCGCCGGGTTCGGCCCGGCGCAGGGTTTTCAGCACCAGGTTTTTATCCCGCGTTAAATTCACCCCGCCGCCGCCCGAAGTGAAAATAAGCGCCGCGCCGTCGTCGCCGGATAATGAATTCAATATCTTTTCCGCTTGTTTTTGTCCGTAATTAAAAGCCGTTCCGCCGGAAATCAACTGCCGTTGCATGGACAGGGAATCATCAATTATTATCACCGCCTCCGTACCGCCGCCGCTGATAAAGTTGAATCTTTTAAAAAATATCCGCGACAGCGCCAAAGCTAATAAAATCAAAACAGCAACCCGCAGGGCGAGCAGTAAGAGTTCATACAGTTTGCGCCGGAAAGCAAAAAGCCGTTCTTTTTTGACGAAAAACAGCAGGGTCGAAAACAGGACGCGCTGTTTGCGGCGTTTAAAGTAGAGGTGCAGCAGGACCGGTAAAACTCCCGCCAGTATTCCCCACAAATATAAACCGTTAACATAATCCATTAAAATAATTCCTCGCGTTTACTGAAATACGCCAGCAGGGCTTTCTCAAAAGGAGTGCTCGTGGTCAAGGTTTCAAAAGCTATTTTGCGGACATCACAGAAATTTTTGAGCTTAGTATTGTATTTTCCCAGTTCCCTGAGGAAATAATCCCGGCAGGCGCTGCTTTCCAAATCCATTGTCGCGCCTGTTTCAATATCCTCGAACTCGACTAAACCTTTGTAGGGGAATTCTTTTTCCAGGCCGTTGAGCACCTGGAACAAAATAACTTCGCAGCCTTTAAAGGTCAGATGATGCAAGGCCTGCAGGAAATCCGGCTTGTAGTCGAAAAAATCGGAAAATATAATTACCAGCGAACGCTTTGGAATGCGTTCGGCAATGAGCTTCAAACAGTGTTCGGCGTTGGATTCACCGGCGGGTTTCAGGTTTTCCAGTATTTTGAGCAGGTTCATTAAATGCGTGCGTGAGCTTTTGCAGTCAAGCGCCTTATGAATTTTATCGCTGTAGGTAAACAGTCCGGCGCCGTCATGCTGCTGGTGCATCAAATACATAAATGCCGCCGCGATATAACAGGCGTAATTGAATTTCACCGGTGACGGCGAATCAGACATGCCCATCGAGGCGGATTGATCCAGGACAATATAAGAACGCAGATTGGTTTCCTCTTCAAAACGTTTGATATAATAGCGGTCGGTACGGGCCAGGACTTTCCAATCCAGATATTTGAGGCTGTCCCCGGAAGAATATTTCCGGTATTCGGCAAATTCCGAGGAAAAACCGTGATATGGCGAGCGGTGCAGGCCAAGCATCGCGCCTTCGACCAGGCCGCGCGCCACCAGTTCGATATTGCGCAGTGAATCCAGCGTTTCAGGCGGTAAATATTGATATGTCGTGTTATTTGCCACTGGAGATATCCTTTAACCCGCAGGTTCCGGGACGTATTCAATTAACATTTTTATTATGGAATCCGGCGTCAGGTTTTCGCCGACCGCATGAAAATTGCAGGACATGCGATGCCGCATGACTTCATAAGCGCAGCAGCGCACGTCTTCGCAGCAAATGTTGAATCTGCCGTTTAAAGCGGCTCTGGCCTTGGACGCCAGCATTAAATACTGCCCGGCGCGCGGCCCGGCGCCGAAACTCAAATTAGCTTTGATGAAATCCGGCGCGTCCGGGTTTTCGGGACGCGAAAAACGTACCAGGTCGGCGCAGTAAGCCGTAACATGGCCGCTGACCGGAATTGAACGGACGACTTTTTGGAAATACATCAATTTTTCACCGTCAAGGACTTTTTCAAGTATGACTTCGCGGTTGGCGGTGGTTTGTTTGAGAATATTTATTTCCTCGTCCCGGCCCGGATAATCCAGTTTTACCAGAAACATAAAGCGGTCAAGTTGGGCTTCCGGCAAAGGATAAGTACCTTCCTGTTCAAGTGGATTTTGCGTCGCCATTACGAAAAACGGCCGGGGCAAGGGATGTTTTATCCCGGCGTTTGTAACATGTTTTTCCTGCATGGCTTCCAGCAGTGCCGCCTGGGTTTTCGGCGGGGTGCGGTTGATTTCGTCGGCTAAAAGCAAATTGGTGAAAACCGGCCCCCGGACAAAACGTAATTCACGGCGGCCGCTGCCCGGTTCCTCATTGAGAATATCGGTGCCGGTAATGTCCGAAGGCATCAAATCCGGCGTGAACTGGATGCGGTTGAAATCCAGGTTCAGGACTTCCCCCAGACTATGGATCAGCAGAGTTTTTGCCAGCCCGGGCACGCCGAGCAGCAAACAGTGCCCGCCGGAAAGCAAAGCAATTAATATCCGCCAGATGACTTGTTCCTGCCCCACGATAAGCTTTGACAATTCCGTTTTTACCGCGCTGAATACTGCCTGCAGTTGTTCGAGGTCTTTGACCGGATCGTTTTCCATAAGTATTTTCCTTCTTTTATTTGTGGTTATGCCAAAGTTTATTTTAAATCAATGTAGAACAAGCGTCCCGCTTGTGAATATTCTCAAGCGGGACAGCTTGAGCTACATTATCAAACAACCTGAAGTAGTGCCGCTTGCAACGCGGTGCAAGGCTGCATCTGCGACTACTTAATGAGTTAAAAAATACGTAATGATATCGGCTCCTAAGCGCAGCGCGGTATCCTGGTTGTAAGCGACGCTGCCGGGGCTTGTAGCTCCAAGCCAACCGGTCGCGAGGTCTACCGGACTGTAAACTATTTTATAGCGCTCATCCGTCTTTAAACCAAATAATACGGGACGCGACCGGCCGGGGAATTTCAGGCTTGCTTCAGGTGAAAATCCGGTTCCGCTGAACTTGAACGGCGCGGCCGCGAAAAGCGGATCTTCCGGGGAGATGCCGGTCATTTTAGTTTTCGGGTAAAGTTTTTTAACTTCCCTGATTACGCAGCGGTTGAATTCATTCAGGCCCAGGGCGTTATTGATGAATATAAAACCGCCGTCATCAAGATACCGCCGCAGTTTTTCGACTTCCGCGGGACTGAATTTGAAATTCCCTATGCCGGTAAAATAAAGGAAGGGATAGTTTTCCAGCGGAACTTTGGCGGCACTGACGAAAACAGTTTTGGCGCCGGTATAGATGTTGACGTTTTTGGCGAGGTAACGCATGAAACGGCTTTCAGCGCCGGGATTGCTGTTCCAAATGCCGTCGCTGCGCAGTTGAGCGAAAACTATTTTGTCCGGATTTTTTTCATCCCCAATTCGGCCGAAGCGTTCCCGCGCCGCGTAACGGCGGCCGTTGGCTGACCAGCCGATTGCGTAAGCCGCGAGATTTACACCGATGGCGACCGCGGGGTAGCGTCGATAATATCTGGCTTGTTTTATGAGGCGCGGATAAGTATTTTCCCAGCCCCCGCCCAGTCCGTAAGGTGAAATCACCGCCGCGAGCCGCGAGCCGAGATAAACCCCGTCAAGTACGGGCGGAATATATTTGCCGCTGTTTATTTCAGCGCTGGTAATGGGTTTGACGATGCGGAAGACGGGGTGGTCGGGAGCTAAACGCTTGACGGGCGAGCCCGGCAGGATTTGCTTCATCGCCTGGAGCGCCGATTTGTAAAAATAAGGCGACCCGGCCACCGAATCAAACCAGATCATGCCGCCGGCTTCTAAATACCGGCGCAATTTGAGCAGTTCGGCGGGCGAAAAATGTAAACTTCTGCCGCCGGAAAACAAGAGTACCGGAACTTCCGCCGGATTGCCGCTGAAAACTTTTAAATCCAAAGTCTGGACTTTATATTCCATTTTCAGGTATTTTTTGACGAAACGCAGCAGTTGCGCTCCGTCAGCCGGTACCATATTCCAGTCGAAAACCCGCGTTACAATTCCATTGTTCCACTTATAGTCGAGATGGTTTCCCCAGATGACTTTGCCGATCAATACCCCGGGTGACGGCGGACGCTTTTTCTCCGAGCGGCGCAGCGGCGTTACCGGTAGGGGCAAAGGCGGAAAAGACTCGCCGCCCTGGCGGCGCTGGGCTTTGGCCTTCGGCGGCCTGCCGACCGGACGCAGGAAATCATCTTCACCGGCAAAACAATTCAATAATAGAAACATCGGCATTAAAGCAAAAAAGATTTTATTCATCGCTGTAACTCCTCCTTCCTGATTTTCTTTAAAAGGATTACCGCCTCCGCCGCTTCCCGTGAACGCGGCGCGTTCCGGAGTATATTATTTAAACGTGTCCGGGCGGACGGATATTGCTTGTTTTTAAAATAAAATTGTGCCAACTGCCAATTCGCGCCCGCCGCGAGGAGGACGGGGGCATCGGTTGCGAGCAAACGCAAAAGAATTCCGGCGGCGCGGCGCGGACGTTTCAACTGCTTGAAAAGCTTTGCTTTCAGGAGTAAATACTCCGGCAGCAAACGGACTTCCGGATAGGATTTTTCCAATTTTTCAACATATTCCAGTGCGGTTTCATACTTCTTAAGGATATAACAATTTTGAATGGCAATCATTGTCCCGCTCTGCAGCAGCCGCGCGCGGCGCTCCGGCGCGGTCGAAACAGTTTTGATCTTTTTATACAATTCAGCGGCGGCTTCCGGGCCTTTAGTCATCAGCGCCAGGTCCGCCCGCAACAAATCACAGCGTGTCCGCGCAAGCTCCGTCGTTAAATCTTTACGCCTGGTTTCAGCAGAATATTTCGCGGCGCCGCTGATATCACCTAAACAATAAAACAGCAGCTCGGCACGGGCCAGATTGGCGCTGGCGCGCAGTTTGGGGGATTTGATGAGTTTTAGCAGTGTTTTTAGCTCTTGTTCAGCGTCTTCGTAAGCTTCTTTACGCAGTAATTCCTGCATGACCAGATTGTTGAACAGGCTGAAGGTTATTTCCGGCGGCACGGAATTTTGTTTGTGCAGAAGGCCTTGGTAAAATATCTCCGCCTCTTTTTTCATTTTCAACTTAATCAGCGCGGCAGCCAGAAACGCATAGCCTTCACCTTGAATCCCGTACCGTCTTTCCTGCTTAAGCGCCTCTGAAATAAACTCTTTCACTTTTGTTCCGCTAACTGGTTTGAGCATATATTGATAATCGACAAGGACGTTTTGCTTGATTTTTCCCATATCGCATTTAAGCTCAACCGGGTATTCGCCCGGTTTAAAATAAAAATAATTAAATTCCGGAGTTTTACCGCCCGGGCTCCAGGATAAAAACTTTTTACAAGGTGTTTTGAATTTCACCACATACATTTGCCGTCCGTCCAGTTCGAGCATATCGCTTATCCGCCATGTGAAATCAGCGGCGGGTTTACGGGAGAAAGTTTGCAGCGGCCCCGTCGCCGCCGTTAAAACCGGGGTATAACAGTTTTCCGGCAGAACCGTGAAATCGCGTTTTTTTGCGCCCGGAGCTAAAGCGGCCGCGATGGCATAACAGTAATTCGGATTGCTGTTCGCATGCAGATAATCCAGGCGGTGAATGCCTTTTTTCAGTGTGATTGAACCCCGGATTTTCCCTTCCTGCCCCCGGCGTACCCATTTGCGCCAGGGAGAATTAACGACAAGTTTATCGTCAATCAGCAGAAATGACGCGTCAATCGCGGCGGAGAAAAAAGTCCATTTGCCATTCCGGGGTATTTTTATAAAAGCGGAATACCAGTGTAAAGAATTTTTTTTAGGGCCAAAGGGGTTCCAGCCGGAAAATATGTTTTTCTCAAACCGGGCGCCGCGAAGAGGATTTTCGCCCCAGAGTCTTTTAAACATCGTCAGGTTTCGTACATTTCCGCCGGCAAATTCTTTGACGCGGCGCAGTACTCCTGAAGTTTGTTTCTGCGACAATTGTTTTACTTTGTCTTTGTAAAACACGAGCTGGAGTTTTTTGCCCGGGCGGGCGGAAAAAAAGATTTTCACCAGGCTTCCCTGGCGGTAATATTCATTAATACCGTATTCTTTGCCGTGTCTGTTCAGGAGCCGGTAGCCTGAACACGAAGCGGGAATATAAAATTGCAGTTTAACCGTCAGTTTTTTTCCGTACTTGCCGCTGACCGTAACTTCACGCCGGTAAAGAGCTTTATCGGCGACAGCGAATATCCCGTGTAGCAGCAAAGCACAAATTAAAAGTTTTTTCATAAGCTTTTTTCCTGAGTTATACACAAGACAACGACCAGTAACATACATTTATTGCAGGTGATTTCAAATTAGGGAACACGGATGGACACGGATAAACACGGATGAACACGGACAAAATTGCATTCAGAGATATTAGTGCTATCCGTAAATAAATTAGAATGCCGGTCGGCGGCCAGCGCTCCCGGCTGGAATATTATAAGATTCAGTGTATATTATTGTAAGCCGTTATTTATTAAGGGAAAATACTATGAATTCAGATTACTGCATTGGCGTTCCGGCCAGGAATGAGGCAACGAATATTGCAAGTCTCTTGAAAACCCTGCTGGAGCAGACTGTTCCTCCCAGGAAAATACTGGTTTGTGTAAATGGTACTACTGATGACACCTATGAAATCGCCTCCGGATACGCTGAAGAAAATAGTTTGATTGAAGTTATCAGAAGTGAGCCGGGCAAAGCTAATGCCTGGCATGAAATCATAAAACGGGTTTCAACTGATAAAGTATTATTTTGCGACGGCGATGTTCTCGTCGACAGGGAAGCCGCGGAAAAGCTGCTGCAATGTCTGGACTCGGATCAGGAATTAATTCTGGCCGGTGGTACTGCCTGGTCCATTAACGCCAAGAAAACTTTTTTCGCGAAATATTGCATCGCCGCGGAACCCGAACCGCCCGAGCCGAAGTGGGTTATCGGGAGATTATATATGATCCGCCTGGAAAAATTGAAAGCCAGAGTCAGCGAATTAAATATTGAGCTTATGCCGCGGGATACAATTAACGATGATGGCTACCTGGAGCTCATCACTTCAGGACACAATAAACTTATCCGGGAAGCATTTGTAACTTCCGCCGGAGTTGACTCATTTTCGGACTGGCGGCACAGATATGTGAGAATCCTGGCTGGCCAATTGGAGCTGGAACGCAGATACGCTGATCTTTTGTCCCCGGATGATGCCCGGGACCAGACCGCAAAGGAAAAGGAAAAGTTAAAAAAGAACGGCAGGCTGGGGCGTATTTTCAGAGACTTGCGTCGTACACATGATGAAACCGGACATATTGACAGTATCCGGGAACGAATGGGAATAATGTTTGTCGCGCTTGTTAAAATATGCATTAATTTTTACTACAAAATAGTCGGCGGCCCATATTGCCGGACAAGCTGGGTGGAAGCAAAATCAACCAAGAAAAAAATTGGAGTACAGTTTATGACACAACAAAAGAAAACTCCTAAAATCGCTATTATTTCCATAGCTCCGGGCGGCGGTTGGAACACTGTCCGCAAACGCTGGGAAAAACACTTCGGCAAAATCAAAGACGTTGAGTTTAAATTTTATCACGTCGAAGACTACGCTACCTGGCTTCACAGTCAAACGGTGGTTAAACATCGTCTCAGAAGCCTCTGGTATCTGGCATCGGGCCGCGCCGCCGCGAAACAGGCTTTGAAAGACGGCTGTAAAACCATTCTGATTAACACTTACCATTATGGAGTCTGGGTCCCGCTCCGCAAAAATGTACGGTATTTTCTTTACGGCGACGCTACCGCGCGACAGTTGACCGCACTGCATCCGCTATTGACAAATCAATGGGCACTGCAGGGCAGACTGCCGCCTCCTATTGATTGGATATTCAGAAAGGGAACTGAAAGGCTCGCCCGGCATGGTGCTATTTTCCTCGGTATGAGCCGGTGGTATCTTAATGACCTGAAAGAAAGTTTTGGAGTTCCCGAGGAGCAATTAGTAGAACTGACTTTTGGTCTGGACTTGAAGTACTGGCAGCGGCGGGAGCCGGAATCAGACTCATCCAAAGAGGGACTTAATGTTCTCTTTGTCGGGGATCCATTCAATGAAAAAGGCGGATATATTCTACAGCATGTAGCTGAAATGTCTGAATTTTCCAAATGCACATTCCATTTTGTCGGGCGTACGATCAACATTGAAGACGAAGGCAGATGCCACTATTACAACAACCTGAAAGCGGATTCAGATGAATTACTGCAGCTCTTTTCCAGTTGCGACATAATGGTTCTGCCAACTTACGCGGATTGCAGCCCTAACGTCGCCATCGAAGCGCTGGCTATGGGACTTCCGGTTATTATCACCGATGTCGCGGCAGTCTCCGACATTGTCAAAGATGGAGAAACCGGAAGACTTCTTTCGCATCCCCCTACAAAAGAAAAGGTTCGTAGCAGATTGCTGGAATATCTTGAGAATCCTGAAAGGTTAAAAAAAGAATCCGCCGCGGCGCGTAAACGGGCGGAAGAATGCTTTGATATTGATAAGCACATGGAACGTCTTTATAATTATTTGACCGCGCAATAAAAGTGCGAACTTCGGGAAAATTTCTTGTTTTCCGCGTGAGATTCATCTTTTCCATGCGAACAGCATATAAATATTGATCAATATCAGTTGAATAACCGGGGCCTTGCTTATGGAGTCCAATGAAAATCAACTGCCGTCTGAAATCGGCAAATATGAACAACTTTCACTCATTGGCGAGGGCGGCTGCGCAAAAGTATTCAAGGCCTTTGACCCGGAACTCGAACGCTGGGCGGCGGTAAAATTGTTATCACAACGCTTTAACGCTGATGAAGCAATGCGGGAACAGTTTTTTAAAGAAATTAAAACCCAGGCCGGTTTGAATATTCCCGGCATTGTCAGGGTGTTTGACTGCGGGAGTTCGCCTCACGGGCTTTACTACAGCATGGAGCTGGTGAACGGTATATGCCTGGAAAAATATTGCTGGGATACTCCTTTGAACCTGCAAAGAAAATTTTCCTTGATCGGCGATGTTGCCGGGATTATTGCCGAACTGCACAAAAAAGGAGTGATTCATCGGGACATAAAGCCGCGTAATGTTATGATCGATGAATACGGACATGTAAAATTACTTGATTTGGGACTGGTGACTTTGCTCGAAGACGAAATGACGCTCATCAATGATTTTCAGGTTTCCGGTTCGCCGGCGTACATGCCGCCGGAGGCTTTTAACGACAAAAACGTTAATTCATTTACCACCGCCGCCGATATTTATTCTCTTTCCGTAATGGCCTACGAGATAATATGCGGATACCTTCCTTATGAAGTGGATTTTTTGTCGCTTCAGGAGTTATCCGAGGTGATAAATAATGAACATCCAAGACCGATGGAAACTGCGTACCGGGAAAAAATTCCGTCCAAAGTCGAACAAGTCATAATGCGCGGCCTTAACGTCAATCCGGCCGAACGTCCTGCCGCGCTCGAATTCGCGAAAGTTATGAATATTTGTTCGACGGAACGAAAGGTTCATAACAGTTCAAGGGTCGCCGCGGTCCTTGCTGTTTCCGCTATTGCCGCCGGGATTGTTTATCATCTTTTAGCTTCTCCTGAAGCCGAAATTGAAAATAATGTGGCGGCGCCGGACATTAAAACGGTTCCAGTGACCAGGGCAATCGATATTAAAAAAATACCTGCTCCGAAAGTTGTTATTCCACCTGTTACTGTCGTTCACAAGCCTTTCTATAAAAATTCGGCTCCTGAAACTCTGAAATCAGAATGGAAAGCCTTGAAGCATGAACTCGCGACCGATCCATCATTCAAGGCTATGGGGGCGCTTTATTATTCTTTGCCGGATAGATGTGTCATTACTTTTAAATCCGGCGCTATGACGCTCCGCTCAATAGATTCAAGGTTTGAGAATTCAGGAAGTTTATTCTATAAGTCAGGAGATAAATTAACTGTGGAACTCAGGAAAAATTCCTGGGACAAAGCAGTTATCATTCAGTGGACACCGATCGCGGGAAACGCGGATGTACTTTGTCCTGACGACAATATTTTTAATTTAAAAAAAGGAGGTTCAAAATGAGAAAGTTTGTATTTACGGCCTTAATAGTTGTTGGAATTGCGGCGTTTATCAGTGGCTGCCGAAGCAATCCCGACGGCATAAAATCCGAAACATACACAAAGAAAACCACCCAAACACAGGAATTGATTATAGAGTAGTTAAAAAAGTGCCGCCGGATGTATTTTTACACCGGCACAGGGCGATTTCAGGTTTAACCGACAGAGCCGCCGAAAAATCCATAAAAATGTTTGATTTTTCTTTTAAACATGTTTTTATCCCAATCCGGCACCAGAAAACGCGGGATGGAATATAGCTTTGATTTATTTGTAACACATCCGGCTCTGAACGCAAAGGCTCCGGTTAAATTTAATTCAGCGCAAATGTTCATCGTCGCGTCATTATGTTCGCCATAGGGATAACATAATTGCCGTATGCGTTTTCCAGTCATTTTTTCCAGGTTTTTAAGATCATTTTCTATTTCCTCGCTTTGCCGTTCCTTGCTTATCGTACTCAAAGATAAATGATGACAGGAATGAGAGCCTATCTCAAATAAATCAGACTCACTGAGGTACTTGATTTGTTCAACGGTCATCCTTCTCATTTCAGGCCGGTTGCACCGCTCTTCAGTTGAGTACAGCTTGTCCATAAATTTTTGCCGTTCGTATTCCGAAGGCAGGTGTTTTATTAAAGCTGTGATATTAGCATATTTGAACTCATCGCATGAGGAAGGCCTTTGTGAGACATTCCATTGACTGTGCTCGTCCAATGTGAGCTTGACTAATTCATCCCAGTAAAATTCTTTCGAATTATCAATATAGGCTGATGCTATAAAAAATGTCGCGGGTATATTATATTTTTCCAGAAGCGGCAGGGCAAATTCGTAATTGTCAAAATATCCGTCATCAAAGGTAAGCACGACAGAGCGTGATTTCACCGTTTTATTTCTTATGTCAGCAATCAAACTACTACTGGATTGAGGCTTGAAATACTTGCTGATTATTTGCAGATGGCCTTCGAAATGCTCGGGGCTGACAGATAATAATTGAGGATCGGAGCTCGGATTATACACCCGGTGATAGCACAAGACCATAGCCCGTGAAGAACACTTTATTTTAACTCTTTTAAGCAAGTTTTTTGCTCGCCGCATCGCACGAAATTTCATTTCTTAACCGCTTGAATTTTTGTTGTTAAAAGAATATAGATAAGCTAGCACAGCAAGCCGAATTAAGCAAGCAAAACTCAACAATTGGCATCTTCTGCACTTTGTGACATAAAATCCCAGCTTGCTCGTTGCGCCTCTAGG
>CAZEXM010000040.1:0-19481 GCA_964515915.1 uncultured Victivallaceae bacterium | reverse complement strand
TAGGTTAAGACACTATAAAAGCTTTAATAGTTACATCTTTTCGGGAATTCAGGCTTTTATATTGCGCCAAAAGGAGTTATTGTTTCCTGCCGGATAAGATAAACAATAGAGGTATAAAAGAATATATGACTATAATTAAATCGTCTGAATTTATAACCGGAGCGGTTGACCCGAAACAGTTTCCGCCCAATAATCTCCCCGAAATCGCTTTCGCGGGACGTTCAAATGTCGGCAAATCATCGCTGATTAACAGTTTGCTCAATCGCAAAGGTCTTGCCAGAATAGGCAATACCCCGGGTAAAACCCGGGAAATTAATTTTTTCCTGATCAATGAGGCATTTCGTTTTGTCGATCTGCCGGGATTCGGCTACGCGAAAGTTTCCAAAAAAGAAAAAGCAAAATGGCGGAAGTATATTGAATCTTATTTGTGCGCCGGGCGCAACATAAAAGTCATTGTCCACGTTGTCGACGCGCGCCACCCCGGGCTGGAAAACGATTTACTCATGGCGGATTTTTTAAACAATACGGAACTGCCAAGCTGCATTGTCGCAAACAAGGTGGACAAACTGAAAAAGAATGCGATAGCAAAATCCGTCAGGGAAATCACCGATATATTCGGCAAGGAACCCATACTTTTTTCCGTGCTCAAAAAGCGCGGCAAAGCGGAACTGTGGAATACCCTTGACCGCTACCTGGATAATTAATTCAGTCGGCTTCGACAGGAGTCATGAATGTCAAAAATAAAAAATAATAATGAAGTCGTAAGCGCCGAAAAAGCCGGGAGCGCGTGTCGCCAAGCCAGCATTTCTTCTCCTGCCGGGAGCGCTGGTCGCCAGACCGGCATTTCTTCTCCCCATAAAGGTTGGTACACACGGGGGTATTTGCCACATTACGATCAGGGAGGAATATATCAAATAATAACGTATCGTTTGGCTGATAGTCTTCCTCAAAATATATTAAAGAATATGCAATTGGAATTGAAAGATGTCGCTCCTGAATTCATGGAAATGAAACGGCGTAAGAAAATAGAAAAGTTTTTGGATAAAGGTTATGGTTCCTGTGCTTTACAAAATATAGAATGCGCGAAAGTTGTAGAGAATAACTGGCGGCACTTTGACGGTATGCGTTATGATTTAACGGCGTATGTTGTTATGCCTAACCATATACATATTTTGATAAAAGTATATGATGGAGTTGAGTTAGGGGAAATTGTAAGATCATGGAAAAATTATAGTGCACGGCATATAAATGAAATCAGGATAAATGCCGGTCTAGCGACCAGCGCTCCCGGCAGTTTGTGGCAAAGGGGATATTGGGACAGGTATATTAGAGATGAAAAACATTTTTATCAGACGATAGAGTATATTAAGAAAAATTTCAGTAGTGGTGGTATTTTAAGTTTAATATCGCCACAAAACGATCATTCAGAATGACTGAACTAAATAACACGGAAATTCATTATGGATATTTTCTTTTTTGAGGCATTTGAGGAGGAACAGGCGGCATTAAAGAAATATAATGCCGGGATATTTGACGCGGCCTACACTTGGAAAACCATTCAGGAATATGGCGCGAACGAAGCTCCGGCGGAAATTATTTCCGTCAGGACGCAATCCCTGATTCCACTCGAATGGGCAAGTCAAATCAAAGCAATCCTCACGCGCAGTACCGGTTTTGAGCATCTGGCCGCTTATCGCCGGGAAGCCGGAGCTGAAAAGCTTAAATGTGGATATTTACCGCTTTACTGCAATCGCGCGGTCGCGGAACAAGCTCTCATTTTATGGATGATGCTCCTGCGTAAACTACCGCGCCAAATTCATAATTTTCAAAGTTTTAAACGCGACGGAATCACCGGCGGAGAAACCGGCGGACGCAGTCTTTTAGTGGTCGGCGTCGGCAATATCGGCAGCGAAATAGTTAAAATCGGGCAGGGACTCAATATGAATGTGCAAGGCGTTGATTTGGAAGAAAAATTCGCTTTTGTCAATTACACCAGTTACGAAAAAGCCGCGCCGCAGGCGGATATCATTGTTGCGGCAATGGACCTTAACGACTCCAGTAAAGCGTATTTTGATTACGCGAAGCTCAAACAAGCCAAACCTGGCATGATTTTCATCAACATCGCCCGCGGTGAACTTTCCCCGCTGGATGGCCTCCTGCAACTGCTGGAGGAAAAACACCTTGCCGGTCTCGGCATGGATGTTTATGAAAATGAAAAGCTTATCGCTCCGGCAATGCGCGGCGAAATCGCCGCCGATACTCCGCAACTGCGCGCCCTTAAAAAACTAGCCCGACTGGATAATGTGATTTTCACTCCCCATAACGCTTTTAACACCAGCGAAGCAGTCGAACGCAAAAGCGAACAATCCATCCAGCAACTGGAAGAATTCAAGAAAACTGGAAATTTCATTTGGAATATATGATAAATTGGGGGAGAAGAGAAAACTTTTTGAAAAAAGTTTTCTCTTCTCCCCCAAACCCCCTCATCTTTTTCAAAAACTTTTTATGTATCGAGTTTAATCACGCAGCAAGCTGCATAATTAAACTCGGAAATTTGTATTTTTATGAAATTATGTTAATTGTATTGTACAATTCGGTATAATATATGCATAAAAATTTTAGATGAACATAAAGCTTATAGAAAATGGAAAATGACGAATTTAGCTGAAATATTACCTTATCTGCCTGACAACAAGGTTGAGGAATTAGAAATAATAACTCAACAAATAGTGGACACGGGAAAAGCGGAAATAGTTGTACTTTTTGGTTCTTATGCCAGAGGAGATTACAAAGAGAAAAGAGGTAAAACCAAAGGCAAAAAGAGTGATTATGACATTTTAGCAGTAAGCTCAGATGTCAATAGCCGGGATGGATTGCGTGCAAAACTAGGGGATATGTTCAAGGACATTGAAATCTCTGTACAAGTGATTGCTGAGGAAATAGATTTTGTTAACAGCAATTTAGAGGAAAAACAATACTTTTTCACCGACATAAAACGGGAAGGAAAGATATTGTTCAATTCAGGAAAACATGAATTAGCTGATTCTTTAAAACTGACACCAACGCGCAGACGAGAAATTGCGGAAGAGGACTTTAAACAGTGGTTTGATTTTGCAATAGAGTTTTATGAAACATCTAAATTTCATATCGCCAGAAAGAAAAATGGCTTATCTGCGTTTGACCTTCAACAAGTAGTAGAAATGTGCTACACAGCCATAGAAATGGTTTTTACCCATTACAACCCTTACGAGCATTATCTCAAGATTTTAAGGGAACGTATATTGAAATTCGATCAAAGAATAAAAGAAGCACTACCCCGCGAAACGAAGGAGCAAAAAGGGCTGTTTGACTACTTGGATTATGCCTACATAGGTGGACGTTACCGAAGTGAAGAAGAATTTCCAGTAAGCAACGAACAATTAGATTATTGGAGCAAAGAAGCAAAAAAATTACTTGATTTGACGAGAATAGTTTGTCAGGAACGAATAGAATGTCTTAAAAAAGTTGAACAGGAATTGAAAACAAAAAGCTGATAATAAAATCGTTCCACTATCATCCCATAATTCCCAATAACTCCCGAGTTTAATCAGGCAGCTTGCTGCATGATTGAACTCGGTGTCCCAAAAGTTTTTGAAAAAGATGAGGGGGTTTGGGGGAGAAGAGAAAACTTTTTTCAAAAAGTTTTCTCTTCTCCCCCAATTTCTCTTCCAATCTTCCCCCAATCTCTCATGAGATATTACAGACTCAAAACAATTCCGGCTGGGCGCCTTTGGATTTGGGGTTCAGTCCTAATTTCCGCCAGGCTTTGGGAGTTGCTACGCGGCCTTTCGGGGTGCGCGCCATGAAACCCTCCTGAATAAGAAAAGGCTCGTAAACTTCTTCGATAGTGCCTTCGTCTTCGCTGACGGAAACGCAGATATTTTTCAGACCTACGGGGCCGCCGCCAAAATTATGAATAATCGTTTCAAGTATCCGGTTATCCATTTCATCCAGGCCGTTTTCGTCGATATTGAGCATTTCCAGGGCCAGCGAAGCATTTTCGGAACTGACAATGTTATTTGATTTGACCTGCGCGTAATCGCGAGTCCAGCATAATAAATTGTTGGCAATACGGGGAGTTCCACGGCAGCGGCCGGCGATTTCCGCGGCTCCGTCGGGTTCAATGTCAATATTCAGAATTTTAGCGGAACGTTCAATTATCTGCTGCAGCTCCGGCGTGTCGTAATAATCCAGGCGGCAGGCCAGCCCGAAACGTGAACGCAAAGGCGCGGACAGCATTCCCTGCCGGGTCGTTGCTCCCAATAATGTGAAACGCGGCAGATTTAAACGTACTGACCGCGAGCCGGGGCCCTGTTCCAGAATAATGTCGATGAAAAAATCCTCCATCGCACTGTAAAGATATTCCTCAACCGTCGTATTCAAACGGTGAATCTCGTCAATAAATAATATATCGCCGTCTCCCAGGGAGGTCAAAAGCCCCGCCAGATCACCGGGTTTCTCGATAATCGGCCCGCTGGAGGTTTTGATATTCGCGCCTTTCTCGTTGGCAACGATGTAGGCTAAAGTGGTTTTACCCAGCCCGGGGGGGCCGCTGAGCAAAAGATGTCCCAATGATTCATCGCGTCCTCTGGCGGCTTCAACATATAATTCCAGTCTCTCTTTGACTTTAATTTGTCCCGGGAAATCCATAAATTTCAGCGGACGAAGCTTGTTATCCTGGTTTTTATCTTTTTTATTTAATGTAGAGCTTATAAATTTTTCTGTCATGACTTGATTTTTTACCAAATTGGTGTTAGTTAAGTTTTCGCCGATTATTGTATAAACATATTGGCGGCATATTAATAAATAACGTGTTTTGACAACATTTTCCACCTAAATACATAAAAAAACAAGGATGTTTAAAGATGATGGATCAAAAACTGGCAACTCTTTCCGCTAACACAGTACGTGTTTTATCGGCGGAAGCAATTCAAAAAGCCAAGTCCGGGCACCCCGGTATGCCTATGGGCTGTGCCGATTACGCTTTCACTTTGTGGTACAAATACATGCGCCACAATCCCAAAAATCCTAAATGGCTCGGACGGGACCGTTTTATTTTGTCTGCCGGCCATGGTTCCATGCTGCAATATTCCCTCCTGCATCTGTTCGAGTATGGTCTGTCGATGGACGAACTCAAACAGTTCCGTCAGTGGGGCAGCAAAACTCCCGGACATCCCGAATATAAGCATACCGCCGGTTGTGATGTTACTACCGGCCCTCTGGGCAGCGGTTTTGCTTCCGGTGTAGGTATGGCGATTGCCAATAAATATTTCACGGCACATACCGGCCTGGACAAAACTGATCTTGTTGACAACAAAATCTACATCATCAGCGGCGACGGCTGCATGATGGAAGGAACCACTTCCGAAGCGGCCTCATTAGCGGGGCATCTTAAATTAGACAGCCTCATCTGCTTTTACGATGACAACTCAATCACTATTGAAGGTTCTACTGACCTGGCGTTTTCCGAAGAAGTCGGCGCGCGTTTCACTGCTTACGCCTGGCGCGTAATCCACATTGAAGACGCGAACGATATCGCTCAATGCGATGCGGCCCTGGCTGAAGCAATGGAATCCGACGGTCGTCCCACTTTACTTATCGGGCGCACCAAAATCGGTTTCGGCGCACCAAATAAACAAGCTACGGCTTCCGCTCATGGAGAACCTCTCGGCGAAGACGAATTAGCCGCCACTAAAAAGAACCTCGGCATGCCGGCAGGAGATTTTGTCGTATTGCCGGAAGTTCAAAAATTCTGTAGTGAACGGGTTGCAGCTTTGACTGCGGAAGCTGCCCGGTGGGATAAAAAATTCCAGTCTTTCCTCGAAGCCAACCCGGAATCAGCCAAAACTATTTCCAGCATGATGAACCGCGAAGTCCCGAAAAACCTGCTCGAGGAGCTTTTGAAAGTCACCCCTCTGGACAAAGCGGTAGCGACCCGCGCGGCCGGCGGAACTATTCTGCAGCGCGCTTCCGAGCTCGTTCCCGCACTCGTCGGCGGCGCGGCTGACCTGGCTCCTTCAACCAAAACCAATATCAAAAACGCTGACAGTTTCGCTCCTGAAAACTACGGCGGCCGCAATCTGCATTTCGGGGTTCGCGAATTGGCGATGGGCATGGCCGGCAACGGTATGGCTTTGTATGAAACAGTTATTCCCTACACATCAACATTCTTTGTTTTCTCTGATTATATGAAACCGGCAATGCGTTTGGCGGCGCTCCAGGGATTACATGAAATATATGTTTTCACCCATGATTCATTCTACGTTGGCGAAGACGGCCCGACTCATGAGCCGATCGAACAAATCGCGATGCTGCGTACTATTCCGGGATTCACCGTAATCCGCCCTGCGGAAGCTAACGAAACCGCGCACGCGTGGACGGCGGCTTTAAATGCTGACGGCCCGGTGGCAATACTTCTGACCCGCCAAAACCTCGAACCGTTCGCGCCGGAGTTGGCGAAAAAGGTCGATCTGGCTAAAGGCGCTTATGTATTAAGTGACGAGGAAGATTTCGATATGCTTTTGATGGCGACCGGTTCTGAGGTCAACCTGGCTCTGGGAGTAGCGGAAAAGCTTCGTGAAAGCGGAACCAAAGTCCGTGTTGTTTCAATGCCTTCACAGGAATTATTCCTGAAACAAAGCGCTGACTACCGGGAATCAATTTTACCGTCAGACTGCCTGGCACGAGTATCTATTGAAGCGGCGTCAACTTTTGGCTGGCATCGTTTTGTTGGAACTTACGGCCTGACGATCGGCATAGATCATTTCGGAGCTTCCGCGCCGTTCAGTGTATTGGCTGAAAAATTTGGTTTCACAGTAGACAGCGTTCTCGACAAAATGCGTGAACATTTCGCCTGCGGCTGTGATTGCGCTTGTGGAGATGACTGCGATGATGACTGTACTTGCGAAGACTAAGTCTACAGGTACACAAAAACCGTTTGATTCGGAAAGCCGATTCAAACGGTTTTTTTTGTATAAAAAACAATATTTCCAGAAGAAATACTGTATTTAATTATTTCTTTTCGAAAAGTGAACGGATTTGAGCACCGACGATTTCCACCGGGTGTTTTCCGAGTGCTTCACGTTTTTTGAGGAGAGTCGGAGCGCCGTTGCGGGCTTCTTCCATCCACTCCTTCGCGAATTTACCACTTTCGATGTCTTTCAAAGACTCAACCATACGTGCTTTGACGTCCGGAGTAATGATTCTGGGGCCGTTAACGTATTCGCCCCATTCCGCGGTATTGGAAATAACCGCGTTCATTTTCTGGATACCGCCTTCGAATACCAGGTCAACGATAAGTTTCACTTCATGGACGCATTCGAAGTAAGCCATTTCCGGCGGGTAACCGGCTTCAGTCAATACTTCAAAACCGTATTTCATCAAATCCACCAAGCCACCGCAGAGAACGTTTTGCTCACCGAAGAGGTCTTCGTAAGTTTCCTGTTCAAAAGTACATTCCAAAACACCCGCGCGGGTGAAACCCATAGCTTTAGCCATCGCCAGAGCAATATCCCGTGCATCGCCGCCGGCATTCTGATGAACCGCGACCAGGCCGGGAACGCCAAAACCTTCCAGAAACGCTTTGCGTTCTTCAGTGGCCGGGCTCTTGGGAGCAACCATGATGACGTTTACATCCGCCGGGGGAACGATTTCTTTATAGATGATGTTGAAACCATGGGAGCAGGAAAAAGTTTTTCCGGCGACCATTGAAGCTTCAATTTCTTTTTTGTAAACCGGGGCGTGGAATTCATCCGGAAGAAGAATGTGAATGATATCAGCTTTAGCTGCCGCCGCCGCGATATCCATTACTTCAAAACCTTCTTCAACGGCTTTATCATAGGAAGCGTCTTTGATAGAACCGATAATTATGTTTACGCCGGAATCCCGCATACAAAGCGCTTGGGCGCTGCCTTGACTGCCGTATCCGATAACGGCGACGGTTTTGCCATTCAATACGGACAGGTCCGCATCCTTGTCATGAATCAGTTTCATACTCTGTCTCCTTTAACATATTAGAACATGAATATTTTATAGTAAAATATCCGATTTTTTACATGAAGCCCTTAATATATACCCTGCCCCTGCAATTGCAAAAAAACTATTTATTTTTTTTGAAGATAAAATCAAGCACTGATTTTTGTTCCGCTTCCGGCGCACCCGCCCACAAAGCCTGTAATCCACACTTCGCTTTATCTTCGTCTGCACCGAACTCTTCGGCTATCGCCAGGAGCGCTCCCTCCCTGAGAATTACCGCTTCCATCCCCTGAGCCATGACCATGCGGATACTTCCGATAACCCGGTCATCCCAGGAAAGCTTGCGCGGCAAATCACGAGTAATACGGCTTATCGCGTCCTGTAGAAAAGGGTTTGTCATGCGTTCCAGCAGATTATCAGCGTAATCCCGGAAACCATCGGGAGTAAATAATTCATCAGCGCCTTCCCATTTTTTACAGAGAGCAGCGCCGCATTCATTGATAAAAGCGGCCCTGGCCTTTTCCATGAGCCCAGTCAATGAGCGCAGTTCGCTCATATATTCTCTGCCCTGCCGTTTGCCGAAGGCGGCCAGTAAAAAATGAATCGCGTTATGGCCGTAAAGCTTGGCTTCCTCAAAAGGATAAAGGTCTTTTTTAATGTTCAAGTCCCGCACCCGGCGATTTTCAATCCCGGGGCAGGAGGAAACGAGGATATTATTAAATTCCTCAACCAGATGTCCGCGCCCGGCGCCGGGGCAAAGCTCCTGCAGCTTAAGTTTGCAACATTCTGCCGCCGACATAACACCGCTCATTTTGCCGACCACAGTATTCAGGTAATAAGTTTCGGGAAAAGTTTCAGCGACGGCTTTTGCCAACTCTGCCGCGGCTTCATTGTTATTTTCCGCGGTATAAATAAAACGTTGTTTTCCGGGCTTGAGTTCAAATCCCTCCCGCATCCACTCAGCACTCGGAGCAAAGAATTTAACGCTGGGCAAAGCTGTTGCCAGTTCACACGCTTCGCCGGCGGCGAGAACGAGTTTTTCGCGTTCATCATCGATCATCGGGTTATAAACTTCGACATGGTCATAACTTTCGCTGTAAACGCGGTCATTAGCGGCAATATTTATAGTAACTTTGCCGCCGGAATTATTAATCGCGTTTTTGATTTTATCATCGATTTCAGCGATAACAATACGGTCGAATTGTCCTTTCGCGGCTCCGGATAGAAATATCCCTGTTTGAATTGGGCCCAGGCCGACTCCAACAAATACTTTCATAACAGCTTTCCTTCTGCGGGCTTGCAAAGCAAATCGCACCCGTCCTTATTCCCCGGATGCTTTTACGAAGCAATGAATATACTGCGAATCTTTATAAATGCTAATTATTAACAGCAAAAAACACTGAAAGTAATGCCTTTCTCAATCCTGGTCAATATTTCGGTTCTGTCAAAAATTTGACTTTTATTTCTACTTATCTCATTAATTGTTAACTATTTATATAATTTTCTCAGTTTTCCCCCTAAATGTAGAGTTATACATAGGGCGCACTTTGACGAGAATGGGCCACAGCCCAGAGCTCGTCGGAGTCAAAGTGCGAACTGTGGGTAACTCGGCTATTAACCCAAAAGCTCGAACGTTCGCATCTTTAAAAAAGCTTGCTTTTCGCTTCGCTCAAGCTCGTTTTTTAAAGCCTCGCTATTGCCTTTCGCTTTGCTCAGGCTCAGCCTACGCAGAGTCGAGAGAGGTACTTTCCAGGCGCGGTAAACCGCGCCGACTTTCGCCCGTTGGAGAGGGCTCCTACCTTCAACATTCCTACACTCAAGAGATCTTTATTTGTAACTTTTCAAACTCAAAAATATCTAATTTGACACGTCTTTGTCGCAAAAAAAACAATCCTCAAAAAATGGTACTTTTCGGTACTTTTAAGCCTTAAAACGGCACCAAGTGGCACCTCTTTGAAGCGTTCTTTTTAGACTATTTTTCATAACTAAACATAGTCTCCCATAAGCTGAAAATCAAGCATAAAATGAAAGAAATATGAGAATTACACATTTTTAAAAACTTAACTGAGAACACAAAGAATAACAGAATAACTTACACATACCTTTATATGCGCTGACAAGATAGCTGTCCATTGACATCGTAGAAGCCGTTGGTTCGAATCCAATTACGCCCACCATTTTTTTGACCTTAAATCACGGCGGTTGAACAAGTTAGGTTCGGCTGCCGTTTTTGACTGTCTAGTCATAAAATGCCATAAAATACCCGTTCTCGACAAAAATAAACATGCAATAGACAAGCAGTTTTATTTTTGATTTTTGAGTTCAGAAGACCTCTACGGTAAATTGTAGAAGTTGTGAGATACACAAGCACTTTTAACTAATTATTTATATTTTACTATTGTTTTTCTACTCCGACTATTTCCATCAGTTTTCCGTAGCTATTGACTACATCGTATTTTACTGTTGGGGGATTTATTTTTTCATTGATTTCATCAAAGAATTTATGTGCACATTCAATTTTGGTTTTTTCTGTTTCCCGCAGTTCCATGGTTGACATGGAACCTTTTGTTTCGGCTACAAAATAAACGTGTTTAACTGCACCTTTTCTAAAAGAAATAGCCCAGTCCGGATTATAATCGCCAACTGGAGTCGGGATGAAAAATCCTTTGGGCAGCTTTGCATAAACAACGACTTCCGCGCTGGTGTCTAATTCCTCTACAAAAGCTCGTTCCACTTTTGAATCAGTTATTACATAATCATAGATATGCCGTTCAAGAGCTTCTCCGGCCTTGCTGAAGTCCTGTTTGCTTTGATTGTCGGTAAAGATATCAATGTTGTGAGTTTCGTCAATGGCATCATAGGCTAGGTGTTCAATGACCATTGTTGCTTTTTGTTCCTTGATAAGCCTGGAAGCCTCTGAAATAAAACTTTCTGGATTGGTTTTGAATTGAACAAAGACAGGCTTTGCTATTTCTTGCAAAATAGTAGAAACTGTTTTCCTGGTTAGAATTACTGACTCAGCTATTTTCCCAATCAAATCGTATTTTACCGCGGAATGTATTGAACTATTATTCTGCTCAGTACGTGTTTCGGTAACTTTAAAAGCATCACTTTCTTTCATCTCATCGTAACTAATCTTATCAGCCTGTTCCCCGGACTGGATTGTGTATTGCAACGGAGTTACATTTAATTTATTATTCAAAGTGCATATACATTTATCTATCAGCTCTGAACTATCAAAACGAACACTGTAAACAGCTTTTCTATTAATTCTGCTCCAAAGCTCTTGAAATTCTTTCTTCTCAAAGTTGGAATTTAATGAATTAGTTTTTGCGCCGCGATCATTTTCAATTTGTGGAAGTTGCGCATCACTGTAAACACTATCAATCAATTGAAAAATCTGTTCTTTATAGGGCTGTAATTCATCCGGCAATGGAGCCAAGGTTTCATTCTTTACTGCTTCGTGATATTCTGGCGCGATATTATCCTTATCGTCGGTGTAATCATTTTTGATCAGATATCTATAAATTTGTTTTGCCATTTTAGGCGTTACTTCTACAGAACAATCGTCACTTATCAACATTTTACCACTAAAGTATTTTTCATCAGCAACACGAGGTCTTTCTGAAAGTGAATCGCTAATGTCTGTCTGTAATGCTTTTACAAAATCTTTATAGCTTTCACTGGCGACAACCGTTAAGACATTAGTTTGATGCACTGTGGCAGGATTATCTTGACGTTCTCCCTGTTGATTTATCGCGATACGTAGTCCACGTCCGACTTCCTGACGGCGGGAAATAATATTATCACTGTGCTTTAATGTACAAATCACAAAAACGTTGGGATTATCCCAGCCTTCTCGAAGTGCAGAGTGAGAAAAGATAAAGCGTGTTGGTTCTTCAAACGAAAGTAGCCGTTCTTTGTCCCTTAAAATCAAATCGTAGGCGTCAACATCATTACATTGCTTATCTTCACCCCGTCCTGTCTCTTGCGAATTAACTAGTTTACCTTTTTTGTCAATCGAAAAATAGCCGTTATGAGTTTCTTCTGCAGAAATAGAGTTCAGATATTCTTTATATTCAGGATTAATAAATAAGTCTTGTTTTAGCTCGTTTAGGTACTTTATATACTCACTTTCAAAAATATAAGCATATTCTCCTAGATTACGCTCTTGAGCTTTAATACCAATAATATCATCCCAATCAAGCGGGAAACTGCTATTTGTATAATCTCTGTATTTTGCAACTTGATCAATAAAAAAGAGTGTGAGGACTTTTATTCCCTGATGGTAAAGCACCTGTTCTTTTTCGAAGTGAGCTTTTATGGCTTCCCTGATTTGAATCCGGCGCAAAGTTGTTTCATTGACATCTCCGGTAGCTTCCCCGGCATTTAAGATAATGCCGTTTTCAAATTCAACCGTGTCGTTAATGGCATTAATATTGGTAATAAGAAAACGATCTCGGTATTGATCCAGTTTACCGGAAAGATCATAGAGATTATCACCTTTACCCAGTTTTCGTGTAACTCTTTTTATACCGTTGTTTTGGCTTATTTCTATTTCAATACGGGCTGTCGGGCTTTGATTAGAAATTTCAATAGATGATAGATATAGATAAGCGTTAGTTCCAGAAAGCCCCTTGACTGATATGCCGCGCACTGCAATCTTTTTCACCAGTTTTTGATTGTAAGCGTCCAGCGCATCCAGACGATGAACTTTATTATGGGAAGTTTTATGCGTGGCTGAATAGCGCAGAAGCATTAAAGGATTAAACTCTTTTAGAGAATCTAAAGTCTTTTTGCCTTCCATTTTTTGAGGTTCATCAAGAACTAAAATTGGTCGATTCCGCTTAATGACATCAATTGGGCGACGGCTTTGAAAATCATCCAGTTCTTCATAAATGCGGCGGTTGTCTTTACCTCGCGCATTAAATGCCTGAACATTGATAATCATAATGTAAATTCCGGCATCTGAGGAAAAGCTTTCCAGATTGTGCAGTTGTTTTGAATTATAAATAAAATACTTTGCTTTTTTATGAAATTCTTCCTGAAAATGTTCTGCGGTTATTTCTAAAGATTTAGCAACTCCTTCACGGATAGCAATACTGGGAACTACAATAATAAACTTATTCCAGCCATAACGCCTGTTCATCTCGAAAAAGGTTTTGATGTAACAATATGTTTTACCGGTTCCGGTTTCCATTTCAACATCAAGGTTTATCGGGGATATATTGCTTTTAACCAAACTGCCGGATACGGGTATATTCTGAATTCGTTGAACTTCTTGAATGTTTTTCAAAAGCTGTGATTCGCTAAGCATTATTTCCGCATTGCGCAAGCCGGGTAATTCAAATGCGTCCTGATGTCCTTTACTGATTCCAGGATCAATAGTGTAACTAAGACCAGAATTATTTACTTGCCCCTTGAAGCAATCCACCACCGCCTCCACAGCAAGAGTCTGATATGCCTGTTTTTTAAATTTTAGTTTCATTTGTGTCCTGTATCTTTAACAATATTTATTATTGAGTAAATTTAATCAGATCCAATAACCAATAAATCAGCTTCTGCTGTATTTTTAAGGTATACAGAAGTACTCCCCAAAACTCGCAGCATATCTGAAGAAGCATTTTCTTTTTTCAATCCTGGTTGAACAATATATACCTGCAAAATCACCTTTGCATTCCTAGATTTATTTTTAATATTAGCCATATCCTCAATACGACCTTTTAAAATCCTGGAAACTCCATCTTTTAGCCACGGTTTTTCTCTATGTTTAATATGCTCATATAAATACGGAATACCGCTATGTTTCCAGCGAATTGATTTTTGAGCTTGTCCACACACCTCGTAGAAATCATTAATTCGAGCCCCTGGTTCGTCTTTTAAAGAATGTTTACAATGAATCAAGCCAAGATGTATATTGTCGCCCTCAATTTTCAATCCAATTAAATCAGCAGCTTCTCCATTTCCATCGTCATTTACTATAACATCATAATTGTCTTTTATATTTTCAAAAGTTCTCCATTGAACAGTATTTTGCTCTCTAGTTTTCCCCATAGATTCTTTCCTGATATTAATATTCTTCCACGACCATACATCAATATCATCTTTGGGAAATTCTCCAATATTTTCAGGTAGGTTAATCAAATAACAATTATAAGAATATGAATTGTCTATATATTGAATTATCCAAGGATCCTTTACAAGATACTCTTCAAGAGGAATTGCTTGAGAACTCCCTTTTTTTATTGAAATAAGTTCTCCTGAAACATGTTGATAAAAATAACCTTCAGCAATAGTATTATCTATAATAAAGTCATAAACTGAAGAATGGTTTTCGCTCGTAACTGCAATCCGATATCCATTAGGAATATCCTGATCAATTATTTCAAGATCAATAAAATATAGAGGAATTTCTATTTTTCCAAATTGAATTATTATTTTTCTTCTTACCTCATTTAGTATATACTCTCCCCAGGAAATAAAACAAGCGTATTGGTTATACTTGACAGGCATTTTTACTGGACGTAAAAAATCTTTTGTTACATTTTCTTCATCAATATCTCCATGCATAACTTTATCCCAGGCCAGTGATGCCCATTCAATCCAGTCTGCTATTGATCCTCCTGTCATAGACCATATTTTCCCTTTTTTCTGAGAACACCCCCAAATAACTTTATCACCTGAATCATACCCCATGCCAGCCATATTACTTAAGTTTAATTCTGATTTACTTATTTTATCCAAACCTTCAGTTACATTGGGTCCAAAATATTGTGCAAAACTAATTACACCAACCTGAGAACCACCCAAATTTCTAATGACAGGATATTTTAATCCGTTGAAAACATTAAAAACCTTTGGTCCAGATATTGCTTCAGTATTTTCATTGAAAATTACTTTAACCATTTTATCAACTTTAAACCAATCATAGTCATTTGAATGAACGAATAACGCCGAACGACTACTATCCCATTTTATAATGAGCAGTTTATATATATGGTCATTGATATCTTTATATTTACCCCAAGTAACTCGAGACTCATATAATGCTAAAACAACCATGATTTTATCACTTTCACTAATTGCGTACCAATGTTCTGATTTTTTAGGCAGAAAATCTAAATACTTTTCAGGAGCCCACCTTTCACAATCAGTTTTGAAAAGTATAGAGGTAAAAGCTGGACTTAAATTCCATAATGAAATTTGCTTTGAAAGATTCCCCTTTTTCTTCAGTTCTTCGACAACTTCCTGAAGTTTTATTTCACGCTCAATTCGCTCTTCAGACAAACGACGTAACACACTGTCCCATTCTGCACTTTGAGAATAAAGTAATAGTAAATCTTTTTCCACATCTTGGTCTGCAACATTTACAATTACTGATGCATCACCAATTTTTTCAGAATCGGGTGCTTTACGTATAAATCTGCCGATAAACTGAAGTGTAATAGCAAGAGACTTATGAATATCATGAATAGCAGCTACTTTTAAAGCTGGTAAATCAAACCCTTCCCCCAGCATTTTCACACATATTACAATCTTTGACTCTCCTGACATTAATGAATTGAGAGCTTGATTGATTTCTGACTTACTTTTACCGGAATGAACAATTATAGGATTATATTCAGGGGCAATTTTCTGATAAACAGGGAAAATATTATCAGCGTGTTCCTTCTCCTCTACTCTGGCCATAAGTAGATGATTTAACCCATTATTGATATCTTTTCGTAATACCTCTACAGCCTTTTGGGCTATAGCTATATCTTCTTTCTCATCAAAATATTCTTCTACAGAAATAAGGTTGATATGCTTAAAATAATCAGCTTCTTGAGCTTCTCCAATTGTATAGTTATAAATAATTTTTCCGCCTAAATTATCTCCATTATTTCTGAATGGAGTAGCTGTAAACTGAATAATTTTTTTCCCGTTAAAACGCTCCCTGATTTTAGTCCAGGTTGTAGCACTAACATGGTGAGCTTCATCTATAAATAAATCTGTTATTCCATTGCATAAGTAATCTACAGCTTCAGAATTACTACAATTTAATATATGTGCTGTTGCCACAAACACATTGGTATTTTTTAGCAATTCTTGAGCTTCTTCTATTGTTTTGATACTTTTTTTAATCAAGGTTACTGCAGGGAAAAGTGTATTGGCAGGAATTACTTTAAGGTCAGGCAAACATCCTAATGTTAAAAATTTATTTGAAATTTGCTTTCTAAGAGGATCCGTAGGTACGACAACCATAACTTTTGAAAGTTGTTTATATATCAACGTTGCCAGCATTGTCTCTGTTTTCCCTGTGCCAGTAGGCAAGACTACAGTTGCTGGTTCAATACTCTTTTTTACAGAAAAGTAAGCAGAAATAGCATGAAGAGCTCCCAGTTGAGGAATTCTTAAGCCTTTTTGATCTTGAGCCTCATCTTCTTCTATAAAACTAAATTTGTTTGCCCAACTTGCAGCAATATCCTCAGGTGTGAGTTTGTAAGATTCAGGACAACTTAGCCAATTAAAACTTGTATTAATATCAAACTCTGAAATATCAACAGATTGTCTGCACTCTAAGCAAAATTCATCATCAATCGGTTTTACTTTATCGTTATTTTTTTTCTTCAAAAAAAGTCTTTCAAAAGGTTGTTTGGTTTGTGGTCGTAATTCATACCAACCTCTATAATCATCCGGGTCATAAATATCAACAGCAATTATTTGAGAGCTAAGAACATGTCTCCTGGAAGAGTTTGCCCCAATCTTATTCTGTAGAATAAATTCAGGTAAAGTTATCTCCGCTGTTTCAATTGCTAATAGTGACATTATTTTATTCCCTATATTGTTTTAACTTCAGTGTGCGGGCTCAGAAGCTTGAATATCTGCTCTATGTTGATTTTTACATCGTCATCTTTGAAGCCCGCGTCTTGAAATACTACACGCATGGGCTTGTAGACAGCAAGCTCTTTTACAAAGTCTTCCGTTATTTCTCCATCATTAACAAAACAGGCGGCAAGCGCATTGCCATCAACAAAAAAGACTTCCAGCCCAGCAATCGTTTCTTTGCTGATCGGCAGAGTTAAATCTACCCCCCAGTCGAGTAAGACCTGAAATAACAAGTCTTCTGATGTACGATCTTCTTTTATATTTTCTTTCATTCCGGGAAGCATTTCTTGTGAATATTCATCAGGATTATAATAAATATCTGCCATATTGGATGTATCCACCTTCAAAACTCGAAAACCAATGTCTAATTCTTTATCCTGAGAAGACCCAGAAGAATTAAATAAATCATCTTTTTCATTGCTTTGCTTCTCTGCAAATTCAACAGCAATCTTTCCCCCTGCACGGCGGATGCGCTCTTTGCTAATTTCAGCGATATTTTTATAACCAGCTTTAAATGCTTCGCTTTTTTCGTCACACTCTTCAGGGAGTTGAACCATAATAAATTTACGGTTCCCACCATCTTCAGCATTTAGTTGCATTACCGCATGTGCAGTCGTGGCAGAGCCTGCAAAAAAGTCGAGAATGATTGAATCATCAGAGCAAAATTGACACGCTTGTCGAATTAAGTCTAAATGTTTAGGGTTATCAAAGGCTTTAAAACCCATAAGTTGCTTAACAATAGTACTACCTCCTGATGGCATGTGAAACCATACATCATTTAATAAGGTTGAACCTGTAGGAGGTATGAAATGCTCAGGCTTCCCTGTTGATGATAAACGTAAAAGATCTGTTTCTTGATCCTGTTTTTCATACCATTGATCAATATCTTCTTGTGTTATATCTTCTTCGTTTTTCCCAACTTCATCTACTAATCTTTGATGATTTTCGATTGCATTAAGACTTCTGTCTTTACTCCAACGCCATTGTCCTGATTCTGGATTTATACCAAATATTTCATAACGCATAGTTGGCCTGTCCGTACCACGCCAATGATTATTCCAAGAACCTGGTTTGAACTTATCTAATTCTCTTTCCATCTTCGGAAAGCGATATGTGGATATTTTAGAATAAAGAAGAACATACTCGAAAGCTGTTCCTAATTTATCCCATGTCTCAAATTGAGCCTGAACACTTTTTGCTCCACGTTTGACAGCAATAGCATTTCTGTAATTAGCTTCTCCGAAGACTTCATCCATTATTTTTTTTAAATTATTTACTTCTTCAGGACCAATTGAGACAAATAGCACACCTTCATCCGTGAGTAAATTTCTCGCCAATTTTAGACGTGAAGACATCATACTCAGCCAGTCTGAATGAAAACGCCCATTGGATTCAAGGTTAGCAACCAATCGTCCCCCCTCTTCATCTCTTTGCCCAGACTTTTGTCCGTATTCAGTTTTGTCAGAAGCAAAATTATCCTCATAGATAAAATCATTCCCGGTATTATATGGAGGATCAATGTAGATCATTTTTACTTTACCGAGATAATTTTCCTGTAGAAGTTTTAACGCGTCGAGGTTATCGCCCTCGATGAAAAGGTTTTGAGTATTATCAAAGTCAACGCTTTCTTCGCGGCATGGGCGGAGAGTTTTAGCAATTGGAGCATTGGCGGTCAGGAGCGCTTCACGTTTGCCTGGCCAGTCCAGCCGGTATCTTTCCCGTGGTCCTTCAATAATATTATCAGATAATTCCTGTTTCAACAAATCAAAGTCAATGGAGCGTTTAAGATTACCCTTATCATCACTACTTTCAGTAAGGCAACCAGGAAATAATTCAGCCATTTTTTCAATATTTTCATCAGTAAAATTCTTAGAATGCATCTTTAATTTTTCCATAATTCAATTCCTTTTTAATATGTATTAATATTATACCCCAAAAATTTCAGTCCGCAATTAGAATTTCCATTCATAATAGGATATTTTTCTGGGAAATACCATGATATTAATTCTCTAATAGACGATTTTCCAAAAAACATTAATTTATTATTACATATTTCCATACGTGCTTCAATTTTCCTTGGATCATGTATTAAGGTTAACAATGCTTCTTTTATATCTTTTAAATCATTATTTTGAGGATTTAGGAATCGGTATTTATTTAGTGCGTGGCTACTCATCGTATGCAGTAAGGCAATTGTATTTTCTAAATCTTTTCGTGTTAAATTTACTATATGTTGTTTAGAAAGTTGTTTTTGAATTACTTTTATATTTTTAGTCCTATAATTTTCACAGTCAGGAGTATTTCGCAACCAAAGACTGAATTGTTTTTGGTATTTTGCGATTTCAGAGATTCGTTGTTGATCAGACAAAACTCTGTATGGAGTTTTGAGATATTTGTGTGAAGGAGTATTCTTATGCTCGTGAAAAAGATAATTAAGGAAAGCATCTAATTCGTGATATATGGGGAACTCAGGCAAAACCCTGTTATTCAAGTTTTCATAAATTTCTTTAAAGTGATTGTATAAAATTATGTTGTCTTGATAATCGGCACTGGTCGGCTTTGCCTCTACAATAAAAAAGGCTTTATTGGTGTATTGTTCT
>CAZEXM010000039.1:0-20057 GCA_964515915.1 uncultured Victivallaceae bacterium | reverse complement strand
ATCATCAAATACTTAATGATTAAATTTATATTAAATTCCGCTTTTTAACGCAGACATTTAAAATAACCTGATTTATTGCTTTTGCAAACGCAATATTTAAAATTTTCAAATATTTTATTCCGCGGAATCAAATCACTGGTTTTTCAATTCAATGAACTTGTCCATTTCAGCTCATCTTGTGCTCAAACAAAACAAGCCCCTAAGATACAGACAAAAGAATTTTTTGCAAACCGAATTCGTAAAAAAAAAGCAAATTTTATTTTTTGTTTTCAGCTCAAAAGTCACTAAGCCGCCAAAAGCCAGACACTTAACAAGTTTTGAGCCGGGGTGAATCCCCAAGGCAATAGTGCGGATTATTTTTCCCTGCCCTTAGTTCAGGATAGCATCATAGTAAAATTACCGTTAATTATAAATAATTATTTGCAAAGTGTGTGCGCAGGTATATAATCAGTAAAGACGATTACATAATTTTAAAATGCTTGTGCTTGCTTTGGGAATATGTTACATGAAAATAGCTAATAAATTTTTGCTGAACATTGTAATTGTGAGTCTGATTATCGTCAGTATTTTTACAGTGTTCATTATCTACGGGGTTAATCCTCTGGCCCGGCAGTTGGAAAATGAACTGCTTGGAACTGAATCCCCCCATTCCATAATTGCCAAAGTTACTAAGCGTGAAGAATCCATAAAAAATATTGTTTTATTTACGGTTCCTTTGTTTTGTCTTATTTATGTATTGTATTTATGGATATATATTTCAAGGCATATAGTCAAACCCCTGACCAGGGCGGTCAATTTTTCCGACCAGCTTGCGGGAGGCGAATTTCCTTCAAAACTGCAAACGAAAAGCAACAGTGATGAAATTATTATCCTGACCAGAACCTTGAATTATTTGCGTGACCGCCTGCATAATACCATTATGAAGCTGGAAAAAAGCCATAAACGCGAGAAAAATGCTCGACTCGGCGCGGAAAAAGCCAGCAATCTGAAATCTAATTTCCTGTCGCGTTTATCGCCTGAATTGCGGACTCCTTTAAACGCTATTAACGGTTATGTCGAAATTATCCGCGATGATTTAGGCAAAGGCCGCTACGATCTTTTATTGCATGACCGTATCGAGAATATAGCCCGCAACACGGAAGTGCTTAATCGACAAGTCGCCAATCTGCTGGACATCGGCAAACTTGGCGGGGAACAGGAATATTTGAACGTTACTGAGTTCAGTACGGGCGATTTCATGCGGGAATTATTGGAATACAGTGTCTTTTGCCTGCAGGAAAAAGATATCACCCTGGTTAATCATTTATCACCGGGAGCGGCGGAGAAAATTAATACTGACCGTGATGTTCTTTCATTAGTCCTGAGCACTTTAATTCGCGCGGTGGCGCGGGTATCACGGCCGGGAGAAATTATTTCCTGCGGCTGTGCGCCCGTTGATGATAAATTAGTATTTTGGATTCGCGATAACCGGCGGGCTGAACCCTATGAAAAGCTGGCGCCGCTGTTTAAACGTTTTGTGCCGGATAGTAATTTTTCCAACACGGCAACGCCGACGGTATTGAATATGATGCTTGCCGCGACTAAAGCCGCCAGTTTGGGG
The DNA here is from genome assembly GCA_964515915.1 of uncultured Victivallaceae bacterium. Taxonomy (GTDB): domain Bacteria; phylum Verrucomicrobiota; class Lentisphaeria; order Victivallales; family Victivallaceae; genus JAHOYW01. The sequence continues at coordinate 18,457 of CAZEXM010000039.1, read as the reverse complement.
GCGGAGCTTAATGCCGAAAGCCATGCGGAAGCGGCCTGTGAGTTTACCGTGACTTTTCAAGCCTGGAACATCGTCAGTGAAAGTTCTCCTCAGATATCAGGATCGCATATAATATCGAACTACACGGAGCAGGAAGAGGATGTTTTTGCGGAACACGATGAAAATCATGACATGGTTTCGGAATTTAGGCTGGAAGCTCAATTATGTTCAAGAAACATCCGTATTTTATTAGCGGAAAACGACAGGGATAATGCCGGAATACTGAATACTTTACTGCTCGCCGATGGTGGAAGCGTGCAAATTGTTGATAACGGCCCCGGCTGCATGGAAGCTTTGGCAAAGGCTGATACCGATATTCTGGTTTTATCTTTCTTTCTGCCGGAAACAGACGTTTTCGAATTAGTGAAAAAAATACGTAATACTAAAAAGCAGGGCAGCCTGCCGATAATTGTCCTGACTGGTTATCTCAGTCAATATGACCGTCAACGCCTGATTGTCGCGGGTGTCAATCGTTGTTTTATCAAACCTTTGAATTTTCAGCAGCTTAGACAAGTTATCAAAAATTTGGCAAGGGGAACACGGACAGACACAGATGAACACGGATGAACACGGACAAATTGCGGTGGTATTACTTTAAATTTTTTGGGTTGCCGCCTGGACGAAACTTTTGAATATCCGTTCGCTGAAAACTTCGTCCCGGTGCCGTTCCGCGTGAAACTGCAAGCCTAATCGAAATACTTCGCCTGTTCCTTCAATCGCTTCGACGACGCCGTCGCCGGCAACAGCTGTTACTTCTAAACCTGTTCCTAAAGCGGCGGGATCAACCGCCTGGTGGTGGTAGGAATTAACCTGAAAGTTATTTTTCCCGGCAATATCCCTGAGCAATCCATCCGCTGTAATCCGGCAGTTGTGATATTGTTCGTCGTAATGTGCTTTCGCGGTCGGGATTTGCTGGATAATTTTTCCGCCCAGGGCAATGTTTAACAATTGTTCGCCCGCGCAGATGCCCAGAATTGGAATATTTCTGCTCAAAACCTTTCTCATCAGATGAAATTCAAATTCAGGACGCAAACGTAAATATGCTTTATTATCGGGAGATTCCGCTTCGTTAAAGAATTCGGCGGGGTAATCAGGGCCGCCGATAAATACGCAGCCGTCCAAAAGTTCAACGAAAAGTTCTATTTGTTCATGCGCTTCGACGCAGGGTATCAGCAGGGGAAAAGCTCCGGCCTGCAAAACACGTTGAATATAAAGTTCCGGCACCTGGACGCGGTCGCGCGAGGAGCTGGTATAATCATCGCCGTATTTTAAATGAGTGCTGATGCCTACGACTGGACGAGCCGTTTTTTTAATTTTTGAAATAAGCACAAGTGCTTTTTTACCTTTTACTTTTGCGGTTATACTTAATTCTTAAACTTGCGTTCCAGGAGAGAAACTGAACGGCGCATATTCTCGTCTTTTGAGCAGAGTTGCGGTATTTTTTTCCACGCATTCATTATGGTCGCGTGGTTTCGTCCGAAAGCACAGCCGATTTCGGGATAGGAAAAGGCCGTTAGTTTACGGCAGAGATACATTGCCACCATACGCGGTTGAGCAATGTTTTTAGGTCTTTTGTCACTTAAAAGATCGTTGACGCGAATCTCAAAATAATCCGCGACAATACGCTGAATTGATTCAATTGAAACAAGCTGCGCGGCAGTTTCCTCTTCAAGCAGTTTGCGTAACAAACGTTCCGCATGCTCAACATCAATATCCGCTACCGACATCGCGGACGCAAACGCCACCAAACGGAACAAGGCCCCCTGTAAACGGCGGACACTTGAATGAATATTGTTGGCGATGAACTGCAAAACCGCATCGTTGAGCTTGACTAAATGTTCTTCCTGCATCATTCGCAGAATCGCTAAACGCGTTTCAAAACCAGGTATGCTTATTTCAGTAGTCACCCCGGATTCAAAACGGGAAACCAGGCGCGCTTCCAGACCCTTGATCTCACTGGGCTGCTTGTCTGAAGTCAGAATTATTTGTTTGTTCTGGTTGTATAAGGAGTTGAAAGTGTTGAAAAATTCTTCCTGCAGCTGGGTTTTGTTGCCCAGCATGTGGACATCGTCAACCAGTAGAATATCTATGTCACGGACAAAACTGCGGAATTCGGAATGCTTTTTATTGCGCAGTGAATCAACATAGTTATTTAAAAATTCTTCGCAGGTAATGTAACGGACGCGAGTCCCGGGATGGCGTTCCACCACATGATGCGCCACCGCTTGAAGCAAATGAGTCTTGCCGGTACCGGTACCGCCGTAAATATAAAGTGGATTGTATAAGCCGGGACTTCCCGCGGCGGTGTGCGTCGCCGCGTAAGCGTAACGGTTTTCTTCGCCGACGACAAAGTTGTCAAAAGTATGACGACTTAAACAATTGCCCGGCTTAACCGCTTTGACCGTTTTGGCCGCTTTGGGTTTTGACTTCGCTTGCGGCTCTTCTTTTTTCTTTTTCGGCAGATAGCCGCTGGCGAAACTATAGGAGTAATCAATTCCTTCGACGTCTTTTAGTGAATCGCTTAAAATATCATCAAAATTATCTTTCAGCCAATCCGCGAAAAAATCATCGGAAACCCCTAAAACCAAAGCTTGCTCATTCAAGGTGACCGGAACAATATTTTGAAACCATTGTTCATAAGTAGTGGTATGTATTTGTTGCTGCAATCTTTCGGCTGCAACCTGCCAGACATCGGCAACATCAAATTTAACCACGTGCATTTTAATCAAACCCTTTAAAATAAAATATTCTAAAATTAATCAAAGTTATCAACAACTTTCGAACTCAAATCAAAAACAAAGGTATTAGTAAGCTGAAATCAATACTGAATAACAAATTTCAGCCTATTTTCAATCAAGTATTATAAAAAATACTTTATTTGATTAAAAAAGCTGATTCCAGCTCAAAAAAGTCTCTCTCCATTCAAAAATAAATAAGCGCAAAACAAGGATATTAACGCTTATCCAAGCTGCCGTATTTGAAACTCCGTCATTATGAGCGAGTTACGAAAAAAACATAAAAAACTCAACAAGTTGTCAACAAGTTATTAACAGGCCCGTAAGCCTTCCCCTCGCGGGCAACTATATCTAAAATATGACGAAAAAAACAATATGCAAATTAAAAAGATAAACTTTTTAGAAAAAAATTAAACATCTTTAAAATCGCCGTTTTGATAGAAAAAAGATAGTATAAAAAAGACACAAAAACAAGTAAAAAGCAAAAGTTTTTTGTCTGATTAGTTATAAGTGTTTGCAAATGAAATGAATTGCCGTTAAAGTATCCTTATTAGCGGCAATTGAAAATTATCCGGAACATTGAAAATTATGTTTGTATTGGATTTTGGTAATCATTTTTTCAGTAAATAACGCCGGATTTTAAATTTTAAAAGGAATTTTCGCACATGAAAAAAAATAGAAAACTATATATAACAGATTATTGTTTTACTCCGCACAAGCGGATCGAAGAAGGTTCTATTTTATGTCAGGATGAAAACATTCTGGCAATTGGCGGAGCTTCCGCCTTTGCCCGTGAAGACGACCTGGAAGTCATTGAATTTGAAAATACCTATTGTATGCCCGGCTTTATCGATACGCATATTCATGGCGCCGGCGGTTTTGATTCTTCTTCGGCCTATACCGGTAAAGAACAACTCGAAGACATGAGTTCAGTATTGGCACGTCATGGTGTAACGACTTTTGTGCCTACGGTAGTTTCGGCGCCTTACGACACGATGCTCAAAAACCTGTCGGCACTGGCCGATATGATGACCGCCAGCCTGCCCGGGGCTGATCCGATAGGTATACATGTTGAAGGTCCTTTTATTAATACTCAAAAGCATGGTACGCAATTACCTGTCGATATCAAAGCGATTGATATAGGATTTTGCCGTGAGTTGATACAGGCCGGTAAAGGGAAAATCAAAAAAATGACTTTCGCGCCGGAACTGAAAAACGCGGTTGGACTAATTAAGTTATTGGTTGAAAATAATATTATGCCTTCAATGGGACACAGTGTTGCTGATGAAAAAGCTACTTTGAAAGCGATTGAAGCGGGAGCTAATTACTGTACGCATTTGTTTAACGGCATGCCGCCTCTGCATCAGCGGAACATGACTTTAACCGGAATAGCTTTAACCGATTCGCGGGTCAATGTTGAATTAATTATTGACGGGCATCACTTGAATCCGCGAATGATTGACCTCGCCTGTCGTTGTAAACAGGATCATCAGGTAAGCGGCATCAGTGACGCGGTCATGTCGGTTGGAATGCCCAAGGGTAAATATCATGTCGGCGCCGCGGCGTTTAAAATAACCAATGGAATCGCTCAAACCGCTGCCGGGCTTTTAGCCGGTACGACTACTTTGCTTGATTCCGGCTGGCACAGCCTGATGACTTACAGCCACATGAAAGACACCAAAGCCGCCGCTTGTGTAACTCACAATCCGGCCATGGCTATGGGATTGGAGGACCGCGGCATCCTGCTGCCCCAGAAACGCGCTGATATCGCGTTTTTCGAATGCGGCACCAACCGCCCCGTAATGACCGTATGCCGGGGCAAAATAGTCTTCGATCTTGGAGTAAACAGAAAATTGTAAGGTTCAGGCTGAATATATGAAATATCAACTTCTTGACTCCGGAAACCGCCGGAAACTTGAACAAATCGGTAAATATCGTTTAATCAGGCCGGCCCTCAATGCTTTTTGGAAACCGGTTCTGCCGCAATTTGAGTGGGATGCGGCGGCAGGGACTTTTACCCGCGACGCCAGTGGCGCAGGCGGGTGGGAATGGCGGCGGAAGCCGACCGGCTCATGGATTGCCGAATGGGGCGGTTTCAAGCTGAACATCAAAGCGACTGATTTTGGACATTTGGGGTTTTTCGCGGAACAATACAGCAACTGGGACTGGTTCCGGAAGCTGATTCCGCAAATCGAAGGAGAAGTATCATGTTTGAATCTTTTTGCGTATTCCGGGGCTGGTTCAATGGCGATGGCGGAGGCGGGAGCTGCCGTCACGCATCTTGACGCGGCGCGCGGCATGAACGACTGGGGACGCGAAAACCAGGGCATCAACGATAAAGTTCCCGATTCCATTCGTTGGATTGCCGATGATGCGCGGAAATTTGTCGCGCGTGAAATTCGACGCGGCAGTAAATATAACGGTATCGCGCTTGACCCGCCGACTTTCGGGCGTGGTTCCAAAGGACAGGTTTGGAAAATTGAGCAGCATCTTGTTGATTTATTGAAGGCATGCCGCCGGTTAAAAGATGATTCACGGGATTTTTTCATTGTTTTGAGTTGTCATTCCCCGGGGTATTCCCCGCTGGTGCTGGAAAGAATGCTGGCGGACGTTTTCGGCAGAGGTGAAATTTCCAGTGGCGAGATGACGATTCCGGAATCCAGCGGCAGGCTGCTTCCCGCCGGTAATTCCGCCAGGCTTTGGATAAAAAATTAAACTCGCAAGTTTATTTATATATGGAGTTTGAATGCACGAAACTTTATTATTATTAAACATTAATAGTTTACTTGCTGTCGCGCCGAGTTTTGCGGGCGTGTGGTGGGCGGGGATTGTGCTTGGGATATTACTGCTGGCGCTCTTTTTGCTTTATTTATCTCGAAAACACCTTGAACACTTGAAAAAACAGAAGGCTGCGGGCAATAACTCCTGGAATGATTATTTTGTCAATCCGCCTGAATATACGGACGCAAAGCCGGAAAATGACAAAAAAGTTGATGTTTTGCAGGAAACAGTACAAAAACAAAATGCTGGAACGCTAAGCACAAAAAACTTTTTCTTATGGGATGACGGACTGATTTTTTGCGGCTTCAGGCTTCAGGGGATTGATCTGCGGACCGCTAATTTATACGGTGCTTATTTACGGGATATGCATTTGCGGGATAGAGGCCTGGACAGGCGTATGCAGCCAATGATTTTTCGCGACGCGGAAGCTTATAAGGCCATCGACATGAGCAGTACTTTTCTCAAAAACGATATTCTCGTCAACGGCGCGGACCTGGGGCGTGTCGATTTAAGCGGTTTATATTTACGGGACGTGGGCCTGCAGGGGATTGACATCGGTAATATATTGAAAGCCGAAGAATCTAAGTTCGGCGATTGTTTTCTACCGGAATCCTATCAAAAGGATGAATAATCTGCTGTTTTTGTAAGCCACTTTTTTTTGTCGTCATTTATGTTATAATCAGACGTGCTTCATTACTAAATGGTAATGTTTTTAGCATATTGCCGCTGGATGATATATATTGATTATACATATCTTTTAGAACAAAACGGTTCTGAAGACAGATACGGGTTATAATCAACAGAGGATATTTGTCAGCATGAAAATTTTACTGGTTGAAGACGACAGCCGTACGGCACAGTTTATAGTCAAAGGCCTGGGGCAGGCCGGCTATGTACTTGAACATTTTTCTGACGGCGGAGAGGCCTTGTCCGCGGTTCGCAGCCGCGACTACGATGCTGCTGTAATTGATATAATGCTGCCGGGAATGGACGGCTTGACGCTGATTTCCCGGATGCGTGAAGAAAAAATCACGGTCCCGGTAATTGTGCTCAGTGCTAAGGGAACTGTTGATGACCGGATCAGGGGACTGGAAAAGGGTGGTGATGACTATCTGGTGAAACCATTCTCTTTTTCTGAACTGCTGGCCCGCATTAACGCTCTGATTCGCCGTGCTGGCGCGATTCCCGAAGCGACTACCTTGACGGCCGGGCCGATAGAGATGAATCTGTTGAAACGCAAAGTGTTCCGGAACAAAACCGAGATCGATATTCAGCCGCTGGAGTATGCCCTGCTGGAGTATCTGATACGGCATCAAGGGCGGGTCGTGTCAAAGACAATGATAATGGAAAACGTCTGGGAATATAATTTTGATCCGCAAACCAATGTGGTTGAAGCTAGGATATGCAAGCTCCGGGACAAGATAGACCGTCCTTTCAAAACCAAACTTATTCATACTGTGAGAGGGTTCGGCTATGTGTTCGAAGCGCGTATTTAAACCGCGGCACTCAGTCGCGACAAAAATCTCCTGCTGGTATTCGATATGCTTCCTGGTTTCCTCGCTTTTTCTTCTGGGAAGCGTATATTTTTACCTGAAGCATTATATTTATAAGCGCTGCGACGAAGAACTGCTTGGCAGCGGCAGGCGGATAGAGTTGCTGTACTGCAGTGAGATGTACTACGACGACAGCCGGATGCTGTCTGATTATAATGTGCCGCGACAAATTATTGACGCGGCGCGGCAGAAGATTCCCAGCCTGAAAATCATAAATGTTGAAAAAGAACAGAAAGGAGGCGGAGTTGTGTATGAAGTCCTCGGGGTTGCCGGCAGGAAGGTTTTTGAAATCAGGCTGAATGCGGATGGACTTGTGCTCAAAACCGAACAGGAGATGTTCAGGCCTTCAATAGCCAGGCTGCGCAATGAATTTGGCGCGGAGTCCGGAATGGCGGGGGCATCGCGCGTCTGCTACCTGCTGCTGGCAAAGGACGGCACGATACTGGTGTCTTCAGAGTTGAAGCATTGGGGAGTGTTAGCCGCTACCCGGCCGGACTTGTCGGAAGTCGGTTACAGCGGACAGTTGCGGACGGTCAGGAGCGATAAAGGTTATGCCCGGGTTCTTACCCGCAAAATAGCCGGCGGCAATTATCTTGAGATCGGGATGAGTCTGGCTTCCGGTTACCATTTTCTGAATAATTACCTGATTGTCGCGGGCTGTCTGTCCGGCATCATGTTGATAATCGGTATAATCGCTGGAATGATTGTCGGGAAACGGGCCATGGCCGGCGTTGTCAGGGTCACCGAGGCGGCCAGAAAGCTTGGCAACGGGAAATTTAACCACCTGGTGGAAAACGGACGCGAAGGTAGAGAGATTGAGTTGCTGGTGTCTGAATTCAATTCAATGATAAGCAGAATAAGAACCTTGATTACGGATTTAAAAGAGGTCAGTGACAATATCGGCCATGATCTGCGTACGCCGCTGGGGCGTATCAAAGGAGTAGTTGAAACAACCTTGTCTGCTCCCCGGGTGGAACCGGCGGAATACCTGAAAATGGGCGGTATAGTGGTTGAGGAGTGTGATCACCTGACCGGCATAATCAATACGATGCTGGATATTTCGCATAGCGACAGCGGGGAGACGGCGCTTAAGCGGGAAACCCTTGACGTCGGGGAGATCGTCAGAATGGCAGTCGAACTTTTTCTGCCGGTTGCCGAGGATAAAAAAATTGATTTGTCGTGCGGCATCAACACTCCCCTGATGGTGGACGGGGACCGGACCATGCTGCAGCGGGTGATTGCCAATCTGCTTGATAACGCCATAAAATATAACTTTTCCGGCGGCACGGTACGGATTGAAGGCCGCATGGAAAATGACTATGTGCTGGTTTCAGTAAAAGACAATGGCTTTGGTATCGCCCGGGAGGACAAGAAGCGGATTTTTAAGCGCTTTTACCGTTGCGACAACAGCCGGACAAGCGATGGGAACGGGCTTGGACTGAGTCTTTGCCAGGCATTTGTGAATGCGCATGACGGTTTTATTCATGTGGAAAGCGAGCCCGGCAGAGGAAGCAGCTTCTCAATCAGACTGCCGGCCAGGAAATAATTCCTACATAATTTTATGGTAATCTTGCCGTCATTCCACGGTTATCTTCATGGCTTATTGTTATTTACAGAAAGCAGAATAGTATGAAAAAAAACAACGCGTGGCGAAGGAAAGTATAAACCGCAGAGTTATTAAATTAGACTTTTTCACGAATAATTAAATAAACTAAAAACTTATATTTACACGACAAAAGTTGTTTCTGATGTTGATATTGGTATTTTCAAATGAGCTGCCTGCAAGCGTCAAACGAGCAAAACGGCTGATTTTCAGCAGGCAATCAAAAAAGGGGACCTGGAAATTCTTTCACGGATCCAGGATAAAAAACAATCATGAACTCTGAGCATAATAAGAGCATCGTTATTAGTTGTCGCAACATCAGGAAAACCTATGGTGAAGGTGAAGCAGAGGTTTTTGCCTTGCGTAATATCAAGTTAGAGGTTTACAAAAGAGAATTACTTATGCTGGTTGGACCATCCGGTTGCGGTAAAACAACTTTTGTTTCCATTATCAGTGCCCTGCTCAAAGCTGATAGTGGAGAATGCTTTGTCCTGGGAGAAGACTTAAATAAATTAAGCGAAGAGAAGAAAAATTATTTCAGAAGTCATTCCATTGGTTTTGTTTTTCAATCATTTAATTTATTACCTGCATTAACCGCCATGGAAAATGTTACTGTTCCTCTGATAATCCAAGGAGTAAAACGCTCAACAGCCGTTAGAAAAGCAAAAAAAATGCTTGATGCCGTTGGCGTAGGTCCACGCATGAATGCCCTGTCCGCCGAGTTAAGTGGAGGACAAAAGCAAAGGGTCGCCATTGCCAGAGCCTTAGTGCATAAACCGCAATTAATTATCTGTGACGAACCCACCAGCAGCCTGGACCATGAAGCTGGACAGAAGATTATGGCACTCCTCCATAGTTTGGTGAAATGCGACAACAAAACTCTTGTTGTTGTCACTCATGATAACCGAATATTTGGTTTTGCAGACCGCATGGCATATATGGATGACGGCAGGATTATTAACCTTGAATCAGGTAACAAGGATGACAAATGAAGACTTTCTATAAATTAATTTTTCTATCTCTATCGGGTTTCATTATTACCGGTGCCTATATCATTTATGACCGACAAATGACTCCTGTTAAAATCAAAGCTATGGTAAAAGTCAACGCGCCTTATCCTTCTTTTATTTATGCTACAGGCATTGTGGAAACAAAAAGCACAAATATTCCTGTTGGTTCAACTGTATCCGGTGTTGTAAGCAAGCTTTTTGTGCAAGTAGGGCAAGAGGTTAAGATGGGTGATGCTTTATTTAAAATAGATTCGCGTGATACACAGGCAAAGATAGAACTTGCCAGGGCAAAAATTATGGTAGCTAATGTCACATTGAAAAAAATATTGGACCAATATAAAATTGACAGGAAACTTTATATTGCTCATGTGATAAGTAAAAAGAAATACCTTGATTCGCTTGATGATCTGGCTATTGCCAAGGCAAATCTGTCTTTGAAAAAAGCTGAATTAACCGTACTTGAAAAAGAGTTAAAGCGACATGTCGTTTGCTCACCGATAACAGGCGAAGTATTGCAATGCAAAATAAAATTAGGTGAATATATTGATAGTAGTCGTATCAGTTTAAGAACGATAGTTATTGGGACTAAACAATTAAATCTGCGGGTTGATATTAATGAAAATGATTTATTCCGATTTAAGCCAAAATCACCGGCTGTTGGTTTTATTCGCAATCAACCCCAAATTAAAATACCGTTGGTTTATCAATATACAGAACCTTATATTGTGCCTAAAATCGTTTTAACAGGTTTAAGTACTGAGCGTACAGATTTGCGGGTATTGCAAGTCCTGTATCATCTTGAGAAACCCAAATTTCCTTTATACGTAGGACAACAATTAGATATTTTCATAGAAGCGCCGGCAAAGGATTCTTTATAATGTTTCGAATAGCATTACAAATGCTGATGGGAGATAAAGCAAAATACATCGGCTTGCTGGCGGGTATTACATTTACGGCATTTTTAATTACTTTCGCACTTGCTTATTTCACCGGTTTCATGACTTGGGGATTTGCACTGATTTCAGAAAATAATTCTGTTGATGTCTGGGTGATGGATTCAGCTGTTAGTTCTACCGAAATGACTATAAATTTACCGTCATCCGCTTTAATGCAGGTGCGAGGCGTAAAAGGCGTTGCTAATGCTATTCCTTTGTCATTAAATGATGTTGTCGCACGCTTTCCAAACGGTCGTTTTCAAACATTCCAAATGATAGGTGTGGATGATGCGACATTATCCGGCGCGCCTTTCCTGACAAACGGCATTTCACCTGCAATACTTTACGAACCCGATAGCGTTATCGTTGATGCAGGTGGAACAACAGGTAAATTACAAGTTCCCGTATACACAAAAGACAAATGGGCTTTTGACGGTGTACATTTAAATGTTCCCACAAGAAAAATACGTTTGGGGGATGAGCTTTTAATTCATGACAAGAGAATTGTTGTTGCAGGTGTATCAAACAGCATCCCAAGGTTTCCTCCTCGTCCCTTGCTTTATACAAGCTACTCAAATGTAAAACGTTTGTTGCCGTCTGAAAACAAGCTGTTAACCTTTATTATGGTTTCAGCACAAGCAGGCGTTTCGGCGGAACAATTAGCCAAAAGTATTGAACAACAAACCCACTTGCGAGCCAGAACATCAGCCGATTTTAAAGAAGATACGGTACGCTGGTTTCTCATAAACTCCGAGGATGTTGGAGATATGGCGGCAATGCTGATTTTAGCTATGACTGTTGGGTTTGGTGTTACTGGTGTTATGCTTTATATGTTTACCTATGAAAATCTTAAACAATACGCAGTGATTAAAGCAATGGGGGCTTCAAATTCCATGCTGTTGAAAATGGTATTTATACAAGCAGGCTCCAGTGCTTTTTTAGGGGCCGGTATCGGTGTCGGCCTGTGTGCCGTTATCGGCAAATTTGTTTCGGTAATTGAATTTCCGTTCCGATTAATGTGGTTTACGCCTTTGGTTGGTGTTTTGGGTGTTCTGATCGTCAGCCTGACCGCGGCGATGATTAGCACGAGACCTGTATTAAAATTAGAACCCAGCATCGTTTTTTCGAGTCGATAACAGAAAGAATATCAAGTTTCCTGAAAGCGGTTTATGATTTAGCGATTACCGGGGTGTTGATTGAAAATTTGAAAGGTAACTCGATTTGGCGACATAAGTTTCCTGACATTTCCACCAATATTACCAAATAGCAATCTTTCCGTCATTTTGCGGTTATCTTCATGCAGTATTATTTTACAGAAAGCAGAATAGTATGAAAAAACAATGCGTGGCGAAAGGAGGCGCAAAACGCAAAATTGGCAAACTGAAGTTTTCACTAACAATAAACAAAATTTAAACTCAAGGAAAATTGTATTATGTTTAGACAAAAGTTATTTATGATGTTGGTATTGGGATTTTCAATGTTAACGGTAAGCTGCATGGCGGATGATGATGATGCAAAAGGAACCGCGCTTGGCTTCAAAGAACTGCCGGCGGCCGTTCAACAGGCAGCATTGAAATACTTTGAAACTGCAAAAATAAAGGAAATCGAAAAAAAGGCTGAAAAAGACACGGTCCAGTATGGAGTCGAAGGTATTTCCAATGGCAGTAAACTGGATGTGGTTTTCGCCTCTGACGGTACTGTGGTCCGAACATCTCTCAAAGTGAATGCATCCGCGTTACCTGAACTCGCCCGGAAAGCTCTTTCGGTGGACTATCCTGCGGGGGTAATCAATGAAGTTGAAAAGATTGTCAGGACCTCATATAAAGTTAAGATTGTTGTCAAGGGGGAAAAACGTGAAATTGAGGTCAACGCAGCCGGGGATATTGATGACGAAAACGATAATGACGGAATAAATGACAACAAAAACTCCGACAAAGACAATGATAAAGCCGACAAAGACGATGATGAAGAAAAAGATGATGACTGATTATTACTGCAGCGGCTGGTTTTCAGGTCAACTGTTCTGCACATTCCAACCCGCTTGTGAATACTCACAAGCGGGACGCTTAAGCTGAGTAATAACAAATAAACTAAATAACAACAGCTTAAATTAATTGGTGCTGTCAAAACTTCGTTGAATTGCTGGATTGAGCTCTGTAAGAGCGATTTAAGCGTAGCCACGGGTGTAAACCCGTGGAATTGTGTATGAACCATGATCCAGCTCCGCAGGAGCGGCTCAAAATGAATCCATTTGAGCCGCTCCTATGGAGCTAGGAATTATTTTTAACCGTTTTCCCACGGGTTTACACCCGTGGCTACGCTTAAATCATCCCTCCGGGATTTAAAATAAACTTTTCTGTATGGAATTTTTCGCGCAAAAGGCAGGAGAAAGAGAAACTATCATCAGAAACATATAAATAAGAACAAGATAAATGAGTCAAAATTTTTGACAGAACCATTAATTACAGAAGGAGAAATATTATGAAACAATGGTTGAACAAGGTTCCTGAAATTACAATTTGTTTCTGGATTATCAAGATTCTATCAACTACAGTGGGTGAAACCGGAGCGGATTTTCTCTCGGACAGCCTTGGTTTGGGATTGACGGTAACTTCTTATATTATGAGCGGAGTTCTGCTGCTTGCACTTTTAATTCAGTTTAAATTGAAGAAACATGTGCCGGCCAGCTATTGGTCGGTTGTGGTTTTGATGAGTATAGTAGGTACTTTGATTACCGATATGTTAGTGGATGAGCTCGGAATAAGCCTGGCGGCAATTAGCATCGTTTTCACGATTGCGATGATGGCTGGATTTGCCGTATGGTATATAAATGAGAAGACACCTCACTGGTCTTCGCTATTATCGCCATAGTCGGGAAACTGGACTGGAGCGCTTATCCCGCCCCGGTTTTGATGTTTTCCTGTGGAGTGTGGATGTTGGCGGCAATGCGGCGTAAACATATGGCCAAAGTCGCTTTGGGATTGCTCGCGGGGCTGGCGATGACTTATATCAGTATAGATACTGCCGCGCGTCCGGTTAAGAACAAAAGTAAATCCTATCATAACTTATTTAAGTATTGCGAACAACAGATAAAAACGGGTAAAGTTTTATATCTTTACCAGCCGATTGAACGCGAAAGCGGCGCGGCGCTGTTTTATTTAGGCGTCAACTGTCCGCAATTTGATTTTAAAATCACGAAAACAATTCCGGATATGCTTGTGCTGACTAATAAAAAACATTCGGAATTATTCCTTAAATCCGGCTTTAAGATGGAAAAAGAGTTTAAGCTGCGGCACAGAAAATATTGGATAATGAAATATGAGTGACAAAAAAACTTATATTTTTAAAGATTTATTTCTGGTTTGGAAGGTCTGGACATGAGATTTTTTATTGCTTGTTGAGCTGTCTGGTTTTCATATAAAACCGCGTGAATCTCATTGATAATCGGGCATTCAATATTGGCTTTTTTAGCCAGGGCATGAGCACTTAGAGTCGTTTTGACACCCTCGGCAACGGTCATTCCCATTTCTTTGAGGATTTCGTCAAGTTTTTTGCCGCGTCCAAGTTCCTCCCCAACGTGCCGGTTGCGGCTGTGCCCGCTGCAGCAGGTAACAATTAAATCACCAATTCCGCTTAAACCGGAAAAGGTCAAAGGATTGCCGCCCAAAACTTCACCTAAACGGCTCATTTCCGCAATACCGCGCGTGATTAAAGCGGCTTTGGGGTTGTCGCCCAGCTTCATGCCGTCGATTATGCCCGCGGCGATTGCCATGACGTTTTTCAGTGCTCCGCCAAGTTCGAGGCCCACAACATCGCTGCTGGTGTAAACCCTGAAGCTTTCGTTCATGAAAGTTTTTTGTACTTTCAGTGCTAAAGTTTCGTCGTTTGAAGCGGCGACAACAGTTGTCGGGACTCCCCTGACAACTTCTTCGGCATGACTCGGGCCGGATAAAACAACATAAAAACATTCGCCGAGAACATCGACGCAGATTTCACTGACCCGCAACAGCGTTCCGGTTTCGATACCTTTGGCGACGTTGACCAGGAAATGTTGCTCCCTATTGAAAAAATCTTTGAATTGTTCCAGTACCGGACGAGTATATTGGGTCGGGGACGCCAGCAAAATCAATTCACTGCCGGCTACTGCTGTCTGCATATTTTTTTCGATACGCAGATTTTTGTGGAGCTTGAATCCCGGCAGAAACTGCGCGTTTTCACGGCTTGCCGCCATTTTTTCCAAATATTCGGGGAAGGGGCCCCACATTGTAACATTGTGCCCGTTCCGGCAGAGCAGCATGGATAATGCCGTCCCCCACGAACCATCACTGAGAACCGTTATCTCCATAAAACACTATTTACCTTTTTTCTCGAATTTGTTTTCAGTGCCCTTGAGCAGACGTTTGATATTGCTCGAATGCTTCAAGACGGCTATAACGGCTAGAAAATATAAAAATCCTAAAACATATGGCGAATGATAATATAAGTCCGGTTTGAGCCAGCTGATCAGAGTCGCGCATATCGGTAATATTGCCGCCGCTGATATGCTGGCGAGCGAAACATAACGGCTTAAGAGATACACCACAATCCATACAATTCCCGCGATTCCAAAAGAAACCGGAGCCAGAGCCAACAGCGCACCGGCGGTCGTGGAAATTCCTTTACCGCCGTGAAACCACAGATATACCGGAAACATGTGTCCCAATACTGCACTTACCGCCGCTACCATCTGGATAATATGATAACTGTCATCAATTATATTTTTTTCGCATAATATTGTTACTGCAAGTACCGGAATAAAGCCTTTGAGGAAATCCAGGACAAAACACAATCTGCCGTTCCATTTTCCTATTACGCGGGTAACATTTGTGGCGCCGATATTTTTGCTTCCCAGTTTCCTGATATCCAGGCCGTGTCGTCTGCCGATCAGATAAGCCCAGGGGATTGCCCCGATTAAGTACGAAACGAGAAAAACCGCGATAAGAATTAATATTGTTATTGTTGGCATTTTACTCTCCTGCAATGTATTTTATCTTTGACTGTATTATTGCGCCAATTGCAAAAGTCTTCACAATGATTTTTGCAATTAACTCTATTATATTAGTTTATACTAAGAGATGTTTTTTACAAACTCAAATAACAATATTAGGTAAAATATGAATAAGGCCGATTTGATTTTTGCTGCCGGGGAAACTTCTGCTGACCTGCTTTATGCCAGCGGTTTTCAGGCTCCTGACCGTTTTATTTACTTTGCGTGTCTACAGGAACAAGCTGTTATCGTTTCCGCGCTGGAACAAGACCGCGCGGAAAAAGAATGCAAGCCGAATATCGCGATTTTCGAACGTAATGATTTTTTAAAGAATGAGAAGGCCAGCGATTTAGATGTCATTTGTTCCCTGGCGAAAAGCCGGGATATCAGCGAATTCAGGGTGCCGCATGATTTTCCCCTTGCTTTGGCGGACGCTCTGCGAAAGCGCGGCTTAATTGTCCTGGCGGAAAAAGAAGCTTTTTATCCGGAACGTCAATATAAATCCAATGCTGAAATACTTCATCTCAGCGCGGCTTTGCGTATTGCCGAAGCGGGCATGCGGCGCGGAATAAACATAATTAAGGAAGCATCAGTCAATACAGACGGTATTCTGGAATGGAACGGCGAAATTTTAAGTTCAGAGATTTTACGGTCTGAAATCAATATCAGCATGATTCGGCGCGGGGGTTTTTCCAACTCCACAATTGCCGCCTGCGGAAGCCAGGCCGCGGAACCGCATAATATCGGCTCCGGCCCGATTTTCGCCAACAAAACAATTATTATGGATATTTTTCCGCGAATTCAGGAAAGCGGTTACTGGGGGGATTTAAGCAGAGTCGTAGTTAAAGCTGAAGCCCCGGATATTGTCAAAAAAGCTTACGCGGCGGTTTTTGAGGCGCGGGAATATGCCAAAACTTTAATCAGGCCCGGCGCGATTCCCGCTGAAATCCATAAGGCTGTCAAAGCGCTGATGGAAAAGCATGGTTTCCGGACCGGCCGCCAAAACGGACGTAATTTTGGTTTTTTCCACGGTCTTGGACACGGTATTGGTTTGGAAATACATGAAAAACCTTCTTTGAGTCCCACCGGCAGCGAGCCGTTAAAAGGCGGCGAAGTGTTGACCGTTGAGCCGGGTTTATATTATCCTGAGTGGGGTGGAGTCCGCCTCGAGGATATTGTTGCGGTAGGGGCGAATGACTGTCGTTGCCTGACCGAAATAGAAAGTTTCCTGGAAATATAGAAACAAATCAAAAATTTTCTTTCAAGGCCCAGAGCCCGAGAGCCGGATTGCTGATGTAGAATATTTTTTCACCTTTAACTGTATTATAGCCGTCTTTGAGCTTTTCAATGTCATATTTTTGCATCATTTCATCGAGGCCGCCGCAGGAAAAACCGACGCTTTCAATCTCTTCGCGGGAAATATCCGGCCCCGGACAGTAGGTGATTTTGAAACGTCCCTCGGATGAACCATGGATCAGGTGGGCCGCGGCGCTGAGATTATTGCTGAGTTCCGGGTTTTCCCTGATCGCCTTCAAGGTGGCTTCGGTGCCATGATAACCGTATTTACGGATCAGGCGGTCGATTTCTTTATCTTCGCCGAACTCACGCAGAGCGGGAGCCAGCACGATCAGCTCGCCGGCATCGGCAATTGCCATACGGGTACGATAGATCGCTTTGTTGCCGAGCCAGGTGCTCTTGAATTCCTCCGGGTCAAGGTAGACAATCACTTTATCCAGTGCTTCGTCCAGCAGTTCCAGATTGGTCTGCTGACTGACCTTGCAGGCGTCCAGGAATATTTTTTCATCATCACCGGCGAAAAATCCGCGCATTTCCATTTTGCCGCTGTCGTTATTGCGCGCCATAACGGTTAGCATGTAGTAGATCGGCAAGTCGCCGAGAAATTTATCAACCCCATAGTTGAAAAGCTTACGAACGGGAGAGTCGGCCTGTCCCATAATACGTTCCATGTTGTATACGGCTCCCAGGAAATGGGATTTGTTGATTATGTCCGCACCGCCGATGCCGACGACAATATTCTTTGTGTAATTGGCCATGCCGACAACTTCATGCGGAACAATCTGCCCGATTGACAGAATCAAATCGTAGTTATCGAACAAGATTTTATTGACTTCAACATTAACCTCATATTCGACGCGTCCCCCGGACCATTCTTTGAGAAGCCAGCCGGGAATCACGCCTTTCCTGACAATCTCATTGCGCCAGTCGTGCACCTTGAAGCGGTCAAGCGGAATGTCCGGCCCGAACATAGTGCGGATTTCTTTTCCGGTCATGGCGACATGAGTGCCGAGTGCCGGGATGATGTCGATATGGCATGTAGCGGAGAGTATATCATAGAGCATGGCGGTGATTGGCCCCGCGTGGGAATTGAAGCGGGTGAAGTCCGGGGGAATTATCAGGACTCTTTCCGGTTTGATTGCGATACGCTCAAGCGAATCAGCAATCATTTTACGAAGTTCGACATCGGAAATATTTACTTCCGGACCACCTTTTGCTGCAAATACACTCATAATCCCCAGGATCCTTTATTTTTTTTAATTGTGCTTAAGCTGTAGCTTATCACATTAAACGCAAAAATCAATATTTGAAACCGCAACAAACGATTCCAAATGAAAAACTCACATAAATATATCAGTCTTTTTTTAAGGGCCACGGTCAATTTATTTATTTGCAAAAATAAAATCTGAAGATATATTCACTAATATGTTTACTCAAGTTTTGCAGTTCAAATTTGAGCGAAAAACGAACGATCAAACA
>CAZEXM010000038.1:0-20078 GCA_964515915.1 uncultured Victivallaceae bacterium | reverse complement strand
AATGTTTGATCGTTCGTTTTTCGCTCAAATTTGAACTGCAAAACTTGAGTTATAACTATTCCCCAGGCAAACGGTGATTGAGAGTTTCGGGTGCAATTTGATGCTTTCAGGAGGGGTGTTAGCCCACATATATGCAAGCGTATCAATATAATTATCAGGGAATTCATCTTGAAGTCCTTCGGCAACGGAATTTATAAAATCAAAGTAGAGAGATGACGCTCCAATATTCTTTTTCTTACCGCCATTTTTAATCATAAATTTTGTACATTTCGCGCAATCACAGGGTGTTCCATTGCCTCCGCCATCGTTCATACAAACCCTGAAAGTCCGGCATTCCGGCGACTTTCGCATCCGGGCTTTGACGGCTTCAATCATCACTTTCCGTACCTCCGGATTAGTCAGACACAATTGATTGCCGTCACGTCCGTTACTGGTCACCCGTTTGCCCTTGCGTTCGGAAAAATACTCCGGGTGCGTTTTGAAATATTTTTTGGTGGGAATATCAAGATAAAATGTATGCGGACGCCCCTGCAAGCTAATTTCTCCGCCAATATTAGCAGCTTGAGGCAAGAGTTTATTAAAAACTCCATTTTCAAGCCAAATTCTGTTACCTGCTGCATAACCATTTAATTGATTTCTGATGACAAACCAGCTCCATTCATTTGTTAGTTTCTGATTGTCGAACCATGCAGGCAGGTTGGTATACATATCCCTCTCGGCAAAAGCCGGACTTATTCTAAGGTTCAATGTGGGAACTGTCAGATTTGGCAGTTTAGGGATTTTCGTACAATCAAGCGCATACCAGCGACAACCGAGAACGTTTTCCAGAAAATTATATACTGCATATAAAGTTCCCCTGGGACGCCCTCCTGACAAAATGATATTGCCATTAACTGTTTTTATAACGGATTCTTCCGCTTTAAGTTTTGTAGAATCAATCCTTTCTGCGTGGGCAAACCGGGTATTGCCGATAAAAATTCCCTTTTTACCTGAATCCAATTGCTTTTCGTTGATAATTTTGAATTCCGCACCAGTAATCTCTGAAAGAAATTTCTTCAATTCTTCAGCGGCGGTATTTTCTACAGGAATTGCTTTGTCCGGCAATACAATTACTATTTCAGTTTTGCTCTTCCGGGCAATTACATTTTTACCTTTTCCATCTTTAGCGAATAAGTAATTATTTACAGTTAAAAACATGGCAAGTCCTGTCATAATCAATATTTTTTTCATTGATTTATCCCCAAAAGGTCTAATATTTCTGCAACCGGTCAAACATCACTGAATTAGTGGTTAATCCGACTTCTGTCATAATTTCATTATAGGTTTTACTTTCCACATGTCCGTCAACGAACGCGAAATTGGCGGTTCTGTTTGGATGGCGAGTAGCGCTGCCAACAAAAAAGGCATTGTAAAGCCCGGGACTAACGTTACAGTTCCGATAACCATTCGAATCCACGTTGCTACTGAATTCGCCCATCAACATTACCTCCGAAGGTCTTCTGACATTGGAAAGTTTGCGTTTGTCCATGCCGTATTTATTAACCGACTCGACGGCATATACTCCGTTAAATCCGTAATTAGCTAACATCTTGCCGTTAGAGTACCTGCTTTTGTCAGCCGGGCAACGGTAAATTTTATATTTTTCCGGGATATACATACGCGAATTCCACACGGTATTGACTGGTTCGGAAATATGTCCGGTATAGTAGGCGATATACGCATACCATTTGGCCTTTGTTCCATTTGCATCTGTGAAACTGGCGCCAAAACAAACACCATCAAAATCATCACAGTAAAATTGCCATCCAGAGCGGATTTGCTTCAAATTGTTGATACAAGTGCTTTTACGTGCAGCCTCCCGGGCTTTTCCCAGTGCCGGTAATAACATTGCCGCAAGGATTGCTATGATAGCGATCACGACGAGGAGCTCGATGAGTGTGAAAATTTTCAATTTATTACAAAACATTTTAAACCTCCATTTTTTTGTTTTTTTGTTTCAGACATCTTTACTTTTATCTTAGCAGCTTCCTCGCAGCTCCTAAGAATTTACATGTTTATATTCGCTAAAGCCCTTTTTTCGACAGACTTTGCGCTAGGCTGAGACTGAGCTCTGCGAAAGTCAATTATTTTTGACAGAATGATTCTTTTATTATTATTATTTTTTATTATTATTTTTTATTATTACTTAGTTGTTTTTCCCCTTTGAGATTACAAACTATATTTGAGTAGTAACTTTTTATTTTTATCTTTTTCTATTTGAAATCTTTAACAAAATTATTAGCAAGCCTCATTGCAAGCAAAGTCTGTCCCCAATTATTCTGTCATAATTCCTCTCGTTGTTTTACGGTGAATAAGTTTTGTCGGAACTTTTACAGTTTTAAACGGTGCTGATGGCGTTTCCAGACGCTTCAAGAGTACTTCCGCGCCTTTGCGACCGATTTTCCCACAGTCGACTCGAACAGTGCTGATAGGCAGTTTTTTTGCTTTCAGGTAGTTGGAAATATTGAATATATCGCCGAATCCGATTAGCTCTACATCCTCCGGCATCCGCACTCCGAGTTTGAGCAACGCCTGATAGACGCCGATGGCTATGGCGTCATTGGCAGCCATGATTGCAGTGGGAAGATTGCGACGCATGTTGAACATTTCAATCGTTTTTTCAAAAGCCAAAACAGTCTGACTTTTCAAGTGCCCGGTATGTTCCAAAGTAATGGTTTTCTTTCTCAGGTGGTTCAAGGTCATGAAGTCTGCATAGGCTTGATATCTCTTTGAAAATTTTGTTGAATGCCGGGATGGAAATATGGAGATAATTTTTGTATGGCCGCCATCGAAAAAATGTCTTAATACATCCATACCACCTTGGTAATCATCACTGACTACCTGATCGAACGGTTGAATCATTCCTCCAAATATATTGGATAACTCCACCACGGGTATCCCCATTTCGTTTGAGTAGTATTTCACATTTTCCATTTCTTCTCCGGCAGCAAACGAGGAATGCAGGATTAATCCCGATATCATGCCGTGTTCGCGCTTGATCCCTTTCCGTTCATCAGCCGGAGAAATGGAAGTTACTCTGATTACACGGAGATTCTTCTTGAAAAAAAAATTCATCGATGCCGCGCAAATGGCTCCTTGCAGACTATCTTCTATCCCCTGGCTACAAGCCACGCACATGATTTTACCGAGGGAATCAATCTCGTTGGGAATGGAAAAAACGTTTCGTTCCGTGATGAATGTACCTTTTCCTCGAATTCTAAAGATGCGGCCATCCCTCTCAAGTGTTTTCATAGCCTTTCTCAGTGTGAGATGGTTAATCTTCAACATTTTGCTGAAATCAACTTCTTTCGGTAGAGGTTGATTAATTTCGAATCCGCCGGAATCAATTTTTTCACGCAAAGCGTCCGCTAATTGCAAATAAATCGGGTAATTTATATTTTTTTCAAGTTCAATCAATGTTAAAATCCAATTATTTATTTTTAAAATACTGTGCTTCTATCCGCTATCTTATAGTATAGTTGACGTATAGATAAAAGTCAATGGCAGGAAAATAAAATTCGGCAAAAAAAAGTAAAAATAATTTTTCTCTCCTCAAATTTTCTGTAGATTTTCTTCTGCGGAACTTCTTTATTTTCTATACTGATTTTTTGGGAAACGACGTTTATATACAGTGTGGACGGGGAAAAACTGGAGATAATTTCAAAGGGTTACCTATCCGTCATAAGCCCATTTTTTTCATTAGAGTTGGCAAAGCAACTCATTTAAAGATTTTGACTGATTGGCTGAATTTCTTCATTTTTGTTCACTACACAGGAATCTGATAGTCGTTTTCAGACTGGATGGATAATCATAGTTTATAAAGACTGTTGAGTTCCCGGTATTCACTTGGAGTTTGTCCGCTGCTGCGCCGGAACACTTCATAAAAACTGCTGGCTGATGAAAAACCGGAATCAAAGGCAATATCCAGAACTTTCATATTTGTAGTCGCCAAAAGCCGCTGCGCGTGTAAAATCCGGAAGCGGGAAATAAAATCGATAATACCAATGCCGCAATGAGAACGAAATAATGTTACCAGATAATTAGGATGCAGTTTTATTTTCTTTGGCAAGCCACATTAGTTTATGCCCGACTGCCGCACTTACTAAGGAACTTTCATCTATTATCTATATCCCACTATTTTTGATATAATGCCAGAAACTGACAAGTAAAGTAAAAAGCTGTAAAAAGATATTTTTGAGATTGGGATTAAGAAAAAAAGGCAAAAAATGGTACGCCCATGAGGACTCGAACCTCAGACCCGATGATTAAGAGTCATCTGCTCTACCAACTGAGCTATGAGCGCACAAAATTGTATGCTAATATATGCCCCCGTATAAAGAAAAATCAACCTGAAAAATGAAAATATTATACTTTTATTTTAAAATCCGATAAACTTGTGTTCGTATGCATGAAGCCATTTGCGCTTACCCCGATAAGCGAAACACATTTTTTCGACTTCCCGCCAGAAACGGGGAGAATGATTCATTTGCAGAAGATGCGCCATTTCGTGGGCGACTACGTAATGAATGATTTTTTCGGGGCACATCATTATGCGCCAGGGGAAATTGATATTACCCGCTGAAGTACACGAACCCCAGCGACGCGCGGCGGAAGTTATTTTGAGCCCCTTGTAAGGTAAATTATATTTTTCCGCGTAAATTGCCAGACGTTCGGTTAAATAAAAATATGCTTCATGGCGATACCATTTGCGCAAACGTCTTTTGATATCTTCCGCTTCTGCCGGACGCGTGATGAAACCGCCTTCCAAAACAATTGATTTCGGCGCGTTTTCCCGGAATTCCAATTCGTATTCCTCGCCCAGAAAATGAAATTTATCGCCAGGCACAAATTGGCGCGGCGGATTTTCCTCAAGACGCTGCCGCACTTTAGTCTGATGTTTTTCTATCCAGGCGCTGTTTTTCACCACAAAACGATCAATCAAAGATTCAGGCATACGCAGGGGAGCACGGACGACAACATCCCCGGATTCGTCAATATGAAGACTAAGATTTTTACGTTCTGAACGGATAATTTTATCAAACATATTATAATTCCAAACTGAATGTTTTTTTTAATAATCAGAATAATATAGTATATGGGGGAAAAGAAACAACTTTTTGAAAAAAGTTTTTTCTTCTCCCCCCATGCTCACTCTTTTTCTGCAAAAACTTTTGTCTGGACTTTTAGTACCGCAGCATTGTTTTGCGATATTTGCCGGGGGATTGCCCCATTACTTTGGTAAAACGGCGAATGAAATGATAATTGTCCACATAACCCAGGCGTTCGGCGATTTCGTAAATCTTCATTTGCGGGTTGTTTAACATTTCCACCGCATGGTTCATCTTTAAATTGTCTACGTATTCTTTGGGCGCTAATCCGGTGTGTCGGCGGAAAAGCGTCCGCAAATAGTTTTCGCTGATATTACAATACTCCGCCATTTCAGCAACAGTCCACCATTTACCGGGATTGTCCCGGATTCTCTGCAGCAAGCGCTCAACTTTGTGCCCGCTGCCTGCGGGTTGACGCAAAACCTGCTCGCGTTTGAGTTTGAATAACAAACTCTGCAGCATAACGTTTGCCTCAAGTAATGCTGAAACGCTTCCCTCGCGAAGTTTGTTGATAATCGGCAGTAAACGCCTTTCTCTGCCGATATAAACCAAACCATCCTTGATTATTCCCGCCGCAAGTAAAACGTGCGCCAGGCTGCCGTTGAAAGCAATGGAGTCTTCAATGAAACTTTTCTTTTTCCCTCCATATAAATTATCAGCAAAAGGAGTCGCCAGCACCCCCCTTCCCGGTTTCATTTCGACCCATTTGCCTAACTCATCGCTGGCGTACACTCCATCCCCGCCAATCAGGTGAGTTAAAACGAAATATGGAAATCTGCGCATGGCACTTTTGTTATATGGATATTCCGCCTCAACACGTATGCCGGTGGAAACATTTTCATAATAAGAGCAAATATGCATCCCCGACTTCATAATCAAGTCCCGGAAACCGGATGGTATCGGCGAAACGTTAATTTCAAAGTCTGCGTTGTTTTTGCTGGTCATTTATTGTGAAAAATCCATTTTTTTATTGCTTTTTGTGATTATAATATACACCAGTGATATGTTCTTTTGTATATCAAAACAAAAAAAACAGAAAAAAAGGTAGGTATTATGTCGCAAAATTCATTAATGTGGAGCAAAGAAAACACTCCCGCCGAACTGCATTCCATTCTCGAAACTTTGGCCGTCGAATATCCGATAAGTTCAAGCAACGGAGAATTTGAACTGAAATTCACTCAAACTGAAGCCAAGGGAAAATCCGCGGTGAAATTTGCCGGTAAAAGCATTGAAATCACCTACAATCGCCCGGCCGATGCGACTCGCGCGGTCGGCAATGCACTCGCCGGTTTGGACAGCGATGAGAATATTGAATTCAAAACTTACGGCATCATGCTGGATTGTTCCCGCAACGCCGTTATGACCGTCAAACATTTCAAAAGCTGGCTGCGCCGCCTGGCTTTAATGGGTTACAATATGGCAATGCTTTATACCGAGGATATTTATCAATTACCGGACGAGCCGTTTTTCGGTTACAAACGCGGTCCTTACACGATGGCCGAAATGAAAGAAGTCGACGCTTACGCAAAGTCGCTCGGCATCAAAATGATCGCCTGTTTGCAAACCCTCGGACACATGGAGCAAATCCTGCAGTGGCGCGCTTACGGCAAGGTCAAGGATACTTCCTCAGTATTACTGGTGGATGAAGAAAAAACCTATACTTTAATCGACAAAATGCTTGCGTTCTGGAGCGAAGCGCTGTCCGGTAAACGCATTCATATCGGTATGGATGAAACCCACGACCTCGGGCGCGGTAACTTCATGGATTTATATGGCTGCGAGCGCGGCTTTGACATTTTCAACCGGCATTTCGCCAGAGTCGAAAAAATGTGCGGGAAATACGGTTTGCGCCCGATGATCTGGTCTGACATGTATTTCCGCATGTGTAATTCCACCCGGGAATATTATGATTTAGATTCTGAAGTTCCACAGGATGTTGTTGATATGATCCCTGAAAACAGTGATCTGGTCTACTGGGATTACTACCATGACGACAAACAATTTTATATTGATTTCATTGAAAAGCACCGCAAGCTCGGTTATGAACCATTGATGGGAACCGGTTTGTGGACCTGGGGACGCATTTGGAATGACCACGACCAGGATGTAAAAACTGTTAAACCATGTCTCCAGGCTTGTCGCGAAACTAAACTTGACGAAGTATTTTTCACCTTATGGGGCGACAGCGGGGCATTCTGCGAAATAGATTCCGTATTGGCCGGACTTTGCTGGGCGGCCGGACTCGCTTATGGCGGCAGCGAAGACACCGCGCGTCTTGAGGCTCAATTCAAAGCGATTACCGGCGGCAGCTACAAAAATCACCTGACGGCCGCCCGGCTCAGTGCGCATATACTGAATACGAAAGAAGGTACGCGAACGGTTGGTACTCCATTCCTTCTATGGGACGACCCGCTGTTGGGAATTTGTTGGGACAGCAAGCGGAATACTGATGCTGATTTTGTCGGCAAAGCAATTGAATTATATGAATCAATATGCGAAGATCTGGCGGATCAACGCGATGACGACAGTGCCGCTGATATTAATCACGCCTGGCTTTTAGCTGATTTCCTGCGCCGGAAAGTCGCGTTCCGGCGCGATCTGTTAAATGCCTACGAAACCGGCGACAAAACCAGCCTGGCCACTCTTGCCGACGAAGCATTGCCGGAAATGATAAGCGCCTGCGAAGCGGTCACCGCGTCCATCCGCAAAATGTGGCATAAGTACTTCAAACCATTTGGTCTGGAGGTTCTCCAGATTCGTCAGGGCGGACAAATTCTCCGCCTGCGGGAAGCGCGCTGCCGCATTAATGAATACCTGGCCGGTACAATTGATTCTCTCCCTGAACTGGAAGAAAAAACAAATCAGCCAGTTGATGATAATATTTACAAATGCGTCGCTACCGGAAGCACTCATATTTAATTGCGTCTAGAAAGAAGCATCTCCGGCTTTGAATGAGTTTGCCTGGGCGGTAAAAGGGTTTTTATCAAAACTGGCATTTTCGGCTTTGAAAGTTTTTGCCTGGGCGTTGAATGAACTATTCCGGAATGGGCCGCCCTTCGCAAATCTTAAATTATTTGACCAGAAACCGCTGTCTCGGGCTTCGAAAGTTTTTGTCTGGGCGGTAAAAGGGTTTTTATCAAAACTGGCATTTTCGGCTTTGAAAGTTTTTGTCTGGGCGTTAAAGGAATTATTCCGGAACGGGCCGCTTTTCGCAAATCTTAAATTATCTGACCGAAAACCGCTATTTGCGGCTTCAAAATACTTATTCTGAGCAGTTAAAAAATCGTTTTTCGCTTCCTTTGTCCGTCCTGTTTTTTGATATGCGCAGGCACGATTATAATAAGCATGTCCATAATCCGGCTTGATCTTGACAGCTTGATTAAAGTCCTCAATCGCGCCTTGATAATTCCCGTTTTTCGCTTTGGCGACACCGCGATTGTTATAAATCTTCGCGTCATTTGGACTTAAACCGATACCATGGGTGAAATCATTAATCGCCTTGGTATAGTTTCCTGAATCTCTATAGGCGACCCCGCGGTTATTATAAATCTTCGCGTCATTGGGTTTAAAACCAAGGGCCTTCGTGTAATCCGCAATAGATTCAGGGTATTTTCCCATATCGTGTTCCGTATTAGCACGATTGTAATAGGAACCGGCGTGTCGCGGGTTAATATTAAGGGCCGTGGAAAAATCCTTAATCGCACCCGCATAGTTTCCCATAGATTTTTTGGCAATACCACGGTTATTATAAGCGGCTACGCTGTTCGGCCTGAGCTTCAGCGCTTTGCTGTAATTCGCTACGGCGCCGGTAAAATCACCTTGATGGTAAGCTGCCTTTCCCTGCGAGAAAAAACTTTTATAGCTGTTTTGCGCCTCAGCCCGGGCAAAAGCGCTGGATACAACAATCAATCCGAGAAAAATCTTTTTTAACATTCATGCCTCCGTTTTATTACCCGGCAGGGGCGTTTATCTAATCTAAAATATCCGTCTTTCTTTATAAAGTCAATAGTCTATTTATATTTTTTGTTGAGGTAACTGCAAAAGTCCAGCACAAATGCCTCTGTTTTCAATATGTTTTTCAGCGCCGCCCGATTACTAAAGTGTAAATAGCTTTTGCCGCGGAATTCTCAAAGGTTTTTGTCGCGGCGGACAAGGTGGCTCCGGTGGTCATTACGTCATCCACCAGGAGTATTGTTTTGCCGCGCAAGTCAACAGCGGCATTCAACGCGAAAGCTCCTGACAGGTTTTTGCGGCGCTGTTCCCGGTCAAGGCGGGCTTGCTGACGGGTTCGTTTGACCCGCCGTAACAGCGGCTGAAATTCAATTTTCGTTAAACGAGCCAGTTCCTCGCAAAATAAAGCCGACTGATTGTAGCCGCGCGTAAAGTACCGGCTCCAATGCAGAGGCACCGGGACGATCAGGTCTATTTCCAGATTTTCCTTCCCTAAAAGCTCCCGCGCCAGAGACGCGAAAGGACGCGCCAGTTCCGGGCGGCCGTAAAATTTAAAAGCATACACCAGCCTTTGTCCCGCCCCGCGCAAATCGAACAATGCAAAAGCTTCATCCCAGGGACGTTTTTCAAACTCCATGCATTTTGTGCAGTAATCCAGGACTCCATCCAGGGTTCCACCGCATCCGGGACAACGCGGAGCCTTCATCATACTCAATTCAGCCAGGCACTCAGCGCAAAATAAATTCTTGCCCCCGCCTAATTCCACTCCGCAGGACAAACATGGAAAAGAAGCGAAAAGCTCAACACTTCCACCTAAAAAATTTAAAACTTTTCCTTTGGCCTGCAAATTCATCTTCCTTTATTGACAGCTTCTTTTGAACTTTCCTGTTTAATGAGTATATTAGCTGAATTAATAAAATCAATTATTTAACATATTTTTTTGAATTTTAACGAGGTTTCAGATGCTTTCGGATAGAGATTATATGAGTAGAGGCGGCGGCCGCCGGCCGTCACACGACAGTAACGAAAACAATCCTAACATGTGCGTATATGTTCTGATTGCGATTAACGCCCTTGTCTTTTTCGCCCTTCCTTCAAATCTGGATTTGTACAGTCGCCTGGCGCTCAGTACAACGGGAATAAAATTGGGCATGTACTGGCAAATAATCACTACAATGTTTTTACACGCAAATTTCATGCATATTCTTGTCAATATGTGGGGGCTGTACCTCTTTGGAACTTTAATCGCTCCGCACCTTAAAACCACTCGTTTCCTGACGATGTATTTCATAAGCGGCATTTGCGGCAGTTTACTGTGGTTGGCGTTTAATTGGAATTCCCCGGCATACGTCGTCGGCGCCAGCGGGGCCTTGTTCGGCGTTTTAATCGCGACCGCCATGCTCGAACCCGACCGTGAATTCATACTCCTTCTTTTCCCGGTTCCCATGAAAACCAAAACATTAGTCGCTATTTATGCGGTCGTTGAAATACTTTCGGCCCAAAGCTCAACCGGAAATATAGCGCATCTCGCTCATGTCGGCGGACTGATCGGCGGCTATTTGTTTATCCGCCTGTTCTGTCCGGAACTGATTCGCTGGGAACCTTTCAGCTTCCTGCTGCCGAAAAAAAGCGGCGGTGCCGCCACCAGCAGTAAAGGCTGGACAATACATACTGCTCCGCTTAAATTCAAGTCAAAATCAGCTTTTGATTTCGAGCAGCACGTCAAGGATTCGACAATGCAGGTAACTCAAAAAGAACTTGACCACCTTCTCGACAAAATTTCACGGGATGGAATCAACAGTTTATCCGACGCGGAAATGGCGACATTGCGCAAGGCCCGCGAACAAATGCGGAAGCGTTAAAGTATTGCGGAAACTTTTCAGGATGATCCTTTCAACAAAACTTTTTGATTACGAACTGCCCGAAGAATTAATCGCGCAATATCCGGCAAAAAGACGCGATGCTTCACGCATGCTGGTGCTTGACCGGCGGAGCGGTGAATGTGAAATACATCCTTTCACCAGTCTCGTAAATTTCCTCGAACCCGGAGACGGGCTGATTTTCAACGATACCCGCGTCATGAGCGCCAGAATGTACGGCATCAAAAACGGCACTCCCGGTTCGGCTGAAATCGAACTGCTTCTGCTTTCCGCCCTGGACGAAGCCCGGCAAACCTGGAACGCGCTGGTCAAACCCGGCAAACGGGTTCGTCCCGCCACCCGGATTAAATTATCAGATAAAAACGGCGGACTCAACACCTGCAATGACTGGGTGGAGGTGTGCGAAAAATGCGACGACGGTTCTTACATAATTCGTTTCGATTCCGGCGACAACGAACGCCTGCAGAATCTCTACGGACACATGCCATTGCCGCCTTACATCCGGCGCGACGACGAATCCGGGGATATCGAACGTTATCAAACCATTTTCGCCAAAGAAAACGGCGCGGTGGCCGCTCCTACGGCGGGCTTGCATTTTTCCCCCAAAATTCTCGCGGCGGTCAAGGCCAAAGGCGTTTTGTGTTCCGCCGTAACCCTGCACGTCGGCCCGGGAACTTTCCGCCCGGTATCCGTTGACAATGCTTTGGAACACAAAATGCATGCGGAAAAATTTTCTTTATCTCCCGGCACAGCGGACATGGTCAACACCATTCATCAGGCGGGACATAAGATTTTAGCGGTGGGAACCACGACGGTGCGCGTACTTGAAAGCTGTGTTAAGGATAATAAAGTCATTGCCCGGAGCGGCAGTACCGATATTTTTCTATACCCGCCATACGAGCCGCAAGCCGTGGATATGTTGTTGACTAATTTTCATTTACCCAAAAGTACATTATTAATGCTGGTTTCGACCTTCGCCGAGCGCGAAATGGTGCTGAACGCGTATGAAACAGCTAAAAAAGCCCAAATGCGTTTTTATAGCTACGGCGACTGCATGTTGTTGAAATAAACGATATAATGGGGCAATTGCAAAAGTCTCCATAACAGATTTTTGATTTTTACAAATTTATGCTTTTCTTTTTGTGAAAAGATTCATCCGCCGCAAGTACAATACGCAGGCTGTTAATCGCGTCTTCAAGATGTTTTGTCAAGTCTATATCCTCTTGAATTGCCTGTAATAAATATTCCTGCTCAAAACGGCACAAATCATAGTGATCCGGTTCATCGCTCATATCCAGTAATTCGTCAGCTCTGACAAAATTGCCGGCCGGATCTGTTTGTGCATAATGCAGCAGTAATTTTTCAGCTTTAACATGTGAATCCACTTTGTCGGAACTCTCACCTGCAGCGTCTTTCACAAAAGATACTGCCCCGTCAGGCCCGAAAACATCCTTTATGAAGTACGCGGTTTCACTAATCATCGGTCCCCAGCCAGCCTCGTACCACCCCACCGAACCATCTGCAAAAACCACCTGCAACTGCCCGTAGTTATACATGTCCGCTTTCAGTTCATCACTAAGCCTGGCGCCAATAGCCTGCACCCGTACCGGGCGCGACCGGGTCATCAAGCACATCATGTCCACATAATGTACTCCGCAATCAACAATCGGTGAAATCCCGTTCATTAGTTTTTTATGGGTTTCCCAGGCCGCGCCGGAACTTTGCTGATTCAGGTTCATACGCATTACCAGCGGTTTGCCGAGAGTATGCGACAGCTCGACGAACTTTTGCCAGGCCGGATGATGCCGCAAAATATAACCGACAACAATTTTCCGCTTGACTTCAGCGGCTTTCTGAGTAATCGCGACCGCTTCTTCAACCGTGCATGCCAAAGGTTTTTCAACAAAGACATGGCAGGCCGCATCAAGTGCCGCCATCACATATTCAGCATGGGAATCGGGATAAGTGTTAATTGACACCACATCCGGTTCCACCGCGTCCAGTGCGCTGTAGTAATCATCAAATTCCCTCAATACGCCAAATTCTTTCGCGACTTCTCCGCGCCGCTTCGCATCTTCGTGCCGGCTGACCAGGCCGATAATCTCAAAACCGTCAATTTTGTGATATGCCAGCGCATGGGAATAGCCCATATTGCCACATCCAACGACCAGCACTTTAAGTTTATTGTTATTCATGCTTTATCTCTCTATATTAACCCAGCAATTCATTAAGTCGAGTGCTTTAATTCCAGTTGCGACTAATGCCGTAACTTCCAACATTTCCGCTGCCTGCACGGATGGTTTGCCGGTGGCGAAAAATTCCAGCATCGCATCAATAAAACACTGGAAAAAATCATCCATTTTATTAATAGCCAGATACTGTTTATCGCCATATTCAGCCGAAATCCGGAACCCTTCACAAGGCATTAAAGTCATAACTCCACGACGTCCATCGGCATAGTCTATTAACATATGCTGAGAATTTTTTGTACCGCACTGCATAACTCTGACCGCGCCCGTGCCAAGCAGCATGACCAACATCTCAAGCTGATGAATGCTGTATTCCCAAAATGAACTGCCTTTGCCACGAGATGATGCAAAAATAACCTTTTCATCACCAATGGTTTCTTTAATTGCCTTTTGCAAATCAGAACCAAATCTTAAAGCTGAAGAACTCATCATCGGAGTATTATGGGCTAAGGCTTTTTCAATCATTCGCTGAGCGGCGGCGACATCAGGCGCAAACGGTTTGTCAATGTATACAGGTTTTCCACTACGTAATGCCAGGTCCGAAAGTTTTTCGTGTTCTTGCGGATCGCTGGGAGCTAATACCACAATACAATCACATTCTTCCACCACTTGCTCAATACTGTTTGCGGCTTTGACCTTGAAATCAGCGCACCATTCCTGCAGGTTCCGCACTCCAGGCTTGCTAATGTCCTCCCACGCCAGATGAACTTCAAATTCATCCCCGCGGCTGGAATCACGAATCATCCCCGGATAATTATTAGCATGCCATTCATCAATAGAATAATCTATAAAACCAATTTTCTTTTTCATTATTTTTACCATTTATTTATAGTTTGATTGAATAATTTCAAGACAACGAATACCGTCTTCAATGTCAACGGGAACTGGCGTATTGTTTCTGACCGCGTCAACAAACAAGCCGATCTCAATAGCAAAACCATCACTCACTTCTATCTCAAGACTTTCCCATTCATCGGTTTCCAGATTGTAGTAACGCATTTCTTCGCCGTATTCGTAAACTATCCGCCCCGCCTGCCCGGTAATATCCACCCGGGCACGCCCTCCCCCGACAACAAAGCCGGACGTAAGTGAGCCGAGTGTGCCGTTTTCCGCTTTCAAAGTCAATATCGCGCAATCCTCCACATCGGTATTTGTAAAATATTGGTGCATAACGGCATGTTGTTCAACTACTTCGCCAAACAAATAACGAAACAAGTCGACAGAATGCGCGCTGGTATCCAGCATGCAGCCGCCGCCGGCGATTGCTTTTTTGCAAAACCATTTATCTTTCATCGCAAAGGCGGGACCGCAAAATTCATTTAAGAAGAGCACTGGAGTGCCGATTTTTCCGCTGTCAATAAGTTCTTTTATTTTTTGTGTCGCCGGCAGAAAACGATGACGAAACGCCAGCATGAATTTGGCATTTGATTCTTCAGTTGCCTGTCTGATTTTTTCAGCATCTTCCGCGGTATGCGCTAAAGGTTTTTCACACAATACATGCACTCCATTTTCCAGCGCGCATATCGCGGCATCCGCGTGCGCCACCGGCGGAGTGCAAATGCTGATCAAATCAACTTTGCCGGACTTGATTAATTGTTCAGTCGCGGCAAATACTTCGACCTTGTTATCCAAACTTTCCGCCGCTGCTTTTGCCACGTCCATATCCAGGTCAGTCAAAGCGGCGACTTCAATTCCGTTTGCCTGATATCCGGCGATATGTGCTTTGGCAATTCCTCCGCACCCTACAATACCTGCTTTTAAGTTCATTGTGAACTCCATTATTAAATTATTTATTTTTCCGCAGGAGTCGCGGTGCTGTTGCGCACCACCAGTTCCGGCGGCAGGAAAATACTTTCAGCATCTTTGCCGTCGATTTTTTTCAATAATAACTCCACACTTACCTCACCTATATTTTTTCCAGGCAGCGCGATGCTTGTAAATGAAAACTCAGGCAAAGCGGCGAACCATAAATCATCAGTTCCAATCAGGGAAACATCCTGCGGAACTTTCAGGCCGAGTTTTGCCATAACATGCATAATTTTTATTGCCTGAAAATCCGAATAAGCAATTACTGCGGTCGGGCGTTCAGGCTTTTCCATAATTTTTTCAAGTTCCGCGGCTGCTCGAAAGAGCATGGGTTTGGCGCAACCGTTTTCCTGCAGGACAGCCAGATTTCCTTTAAGGCGTTCAGCTTGCGCAGTGCAGCATGCGCAAAAACTATGTCCAAGTTTCACCAAATGTTCCGCCGCCAGCCTTCCGCCCAGAAAATCATCATTTTTCACGCATAAACCGTCTGAGAAAGATGGTTCAGTTGAACAAAAAACAAAAGGAATATTCTGCATTTCAAGTAAAGAAATAATTTCTTCAGGAACGTTCAATGATAATATCAGACCATCAATGTTTTTTTCGAGAAACAAACGAATCTGTTCGTTAAGGCTATCTTTGTTTCCGCTGATAATGCCGGTCAGCAAACCATATTGTGATTTAACACAAGCTTCACCAATACCCTGCAGGATTTCATTATAAAATGAATGCGTAACTCCGCTAAGTAAATAAGCAATCAAACAACTGCGCCGGGACTGCAAACCACGTCCGAAATTATTTGGAATATAGTTTAATTCCTCAGCCAGTTTTTTTATTTTCTTAAGCGTTTTATCAGCAACCCGTTTATCGCCATTCAAGGCTAAACTCACGGTTGCCGGTGACACTTTCAAGGTCACGGCTAATTCTTTTATTGTAATGCCCATCTAAATCCCCGGTGCTTTTTAAAACGTTTTAATAAGATTTTATATTTTTTGCGGAAATTATTTATCTGGAAATTTAAAACGTTTTAAATAGTATAAGCACATTCGCTGTTTTGTCAATAGCAGTTTCTGAAAAACAGCAAAAAAAATCGCACCTGGCTTTGTGTATTGCGGGATATTTTTTGAGTACGCTTCGCAGCAGCCGGTTTTTTCTGAATAACGCGGGCGGCGTTCGCCCGCTGGACTTAATTTTATTTTTTACTATTTTGTATGCCGCAAAGCCAGCGGTTTGCCTAATATTTCCTGAATGACTATCGCCGATCCGCCGCTGGAACGAATGAAATCATGATACATTCCCGCTTCCGCTTCCGCTTCCGCTTCTTCGCTTTCGACTTCCTCAACAATTACCGTCCGGGAAACTTCGGGCGCTTTTGCCGCTTTGTAAACCGGAGGCGGCGGCGGAGGCGAAGATATCACCATGCCGTTTTCATCATAAATAACTACCTCCTGCGAATCGTCCACGGCGAAATCGCTGTTCCGGAAATTCATCACCTTGCCGTTTTCATCATAAATGACTACATCCTGATTGGAATCATAATTTTCTAAATTAGCAAAGAAACGCTTTATTTTATCCTGCAGGCCAGTGCCGCCGGCTTTCTTTAAAATGTTCACAATGACCCTGATCACAACGATAATTACAATAGCGATTATGAAAATATTCAGATTTTGCGATTTCATAATAATCTACTTTCGGTTGCTTTTATCACCCGGCATTGCGATAGACTGCCGCATGTCGGTATCGGCGATAATGTTTTTCATTTTGTAATAATCCATTATACTGAAATTACCGTTGGCCAAAGCTTCGGAAATCGCCATTGGAATCTCCGCTTCGGCATCAACGAGTTTCGCTTCCATTTCACGGATTTTAGCCTTCATCTCCTGTTCGCTGGCAACTGCCATGGCACGGCGTTCCTCCGCTTTGGCCTGGGCGATGTCCTTGTCGGCGTTCGCCTGCGCCATTTGCAGTTCAGCGCCAATATTTTTGCCGACGTCAACATCCGCGATATCAATAGATAGAATTTCAAACGCCGTACCGGCATCCAGGCCCTTGGCTAAAACACCCTTGGAAATAAGATCCGGATTTTCCAGAACAGTTTTATGGCTCTGGGATGAACCGATGGTGGTAACGATGCCTTCGCCGACCCGGGCCAGAATAGTTTCTTCGCCGGCGCCGCCGACCAGACGATCGATATTAGCGCGAACAGTTACCCGCGCGATAGCTTTCAACTGAATGCCGTCCTTGGCAACCGCTGAAACTAACGGGGTTTCGATAATCTTGGGATTTACGCACATTTTAACGGCGTCAAGCACGTTGCGTCCCGCCAGATCGATGGCAGTCGCGCGCTGCAAATCCAGAGGAATATTGGCTTTGTCCGCGGCAATCAGCGCGAATACCACGCGAAAAACGTCACCACCGGCCAGATAATGAGCTTCCAGCGAATTTGAATCCACCTGGATACCGGCTTTAACCGCCTTAATCATAGCGGTCAGGATGACTTGCGGCGGAACCCGGCGCAAACGCATTCCGATTAATGAACTTATCCTTATTTTGACGCCGGAAAAAACCGCCGCTATCCACAAGGGCAGCGGAATGACCACGCCGAAGAGTATAATTAAAAATATGACTATCGCAATAACTGCGCCAACCGCCACTATTGAACCAACCGGAGCGGCACCAATTACAGATGTTAACATAATATATTTCCTGTTTTAAGGTTTACAGTTGAACTTTATTAGTTCTGAAAGACTGGGCAATGGCAAGCGGAATTTGTGATTCCATCTGCACTACTTTAGCACGCATTTCACTGATTCTAGCTTTCATTTCCTGTTCCGCGGCAACCGCCATGGCGCGGCGCTCTTCAGCTTTGGCCTGGGCGATATTCTTGTCCGCGTTCGCCTGGTCGGTTTGCAGTATCGCGCCGATATTTTTGCCGATATTGACGTCTGCTATATCGATAGACAGAATTTCAAACGCCGTACCGGAATCCAAACCTTTCGCCAGTACTACTTTTGATATGGAGTCAGGATTTTCCAGCACGTGCTTATGTTTCTGCGCGGAACCGATAGTGGTTACGATGCCCTCGCCCACCCGGGCTAAAATAGTATCCACTCCCGCCCCGCCGACCAGACGGTCAAGATTGGCGCGAACCGTTACCCGGGCAATCGCCTTTAACTGGATACCGTCCTTGGCAACCGCCGTGACTTCAGGAGTTTCAATAACTTTGGGATTCACGCTCATTTTCACGGCTTCGAGCACATCCCGCCCCGCCAGGTCAATCGCGGTCGCGCGCTTAAGCGAAAGTTCAATATTCGCTTTGTCGGCGGCAACCAGGGCGTCAATGACCCGCTCGACATTCCCGCCCGCGAGAAAATGCGCTTCCAGGGAATTACTGTCAACTGCAAGGCCGGCTTTCTGTGCCTGGATAAGCGCGTTGACTATTATTTCAGCCGGAACCCGCCGCAGACGCATTCCGATCAATGAAAAAATACTTATTTTCACATTCGAAAAAACCGCGGCTATCCAGTGCCGGACCGGGATAAATTTGATAAACAGGAATAATAAAAATATTCCCCCAACAATAAACAGCGTTGTAATAATGGTGTACTTCATGGAAAAACTCCTTTTTATATTTGGTTAATATACTAAACTTTTTTGACTGTTATTTTCATGGGAGTCGCCTCCGTCAAACTCTTTATATCTTCCCAATAAAACATTGTTCGTCATTAGCTCTAAAAACTCTAAATCTTTTTACATTCATATTGCCTGCTTCATTGTTCAGCCAGTCTTCATCGCCTACAGCAATTGCTTTACTCCAAAATTTTTGCCTTGAAGACGCTATTCCTCCGAGTTTGTCATCCAGTGTTAAAATATACCATTTCTTGAAATCTTCAAAATTACTTATCTGCAAACTTTTCAAAAGTTCATCTTTATTTATAATACAGCATCGTTGTGTTTTTTCAACAAATTCATTGAAAGAACCATATTTCCACTCTGCCGGGTGCCTGACAACTCCAGCACGCAGCATATTCAAGTCAATATAAAAAAGGCAGGCTCCAAGATGCTTGCCGCTTTGAATCCGCGTCGCGTGAAATCTATCAGACCAAAAAGCACCGCTGCATTTGGCCCGTAAATTATACCACTGCCCGACTCGTCCATGCAGAAATCTTAAACCATCTGAAATTTCTTTACCATTTTTAATTTTTACCAGTAAATGAACATGGTTACTGGTAATGATATAATTTAAAACATCAAGCTTGTAACGCTTTTTCATTTTAAATAACTGACGCTTATAAAAATTCTTATATTTATCATATTTGAACAAAAACTGTCCATTATTACATCTATGCGTAATATGATAACAAGAACCATCTATCCAATTTCGAGTCTTTCTAGGCATAACATTCACCTCTTTGCTTATTTTAATATCTCACGGCACAATATATTAAAATAAGCTATCATAAATACCTTAAAAAATCAAATATTATACTTGAAAATAACAAAATTAGTGAAGTAAAGTGGATAGACCCCGATTGAGCCCCGATTGAGTAACTGTTGAGGGGCGCTTCGCCCCTAAAACTCCCCCCGCGCCTTATGCCGGCGGCAACAGGCGCAAGCGCCTGCACCATATATTTTTTTGCTTTTTCCGCTCGGGCTCCGCCCACTTGAATAAGCAAAAGATATGCACGCTTTTTATTAGCCGGAAGCGCTGAACGCCAGTTCGGCATTTTTATAATGTAGCATAACCGTCCCGGTTGTGAATATTCTCAAGCGGGACGCATGACTTTCGCTGTGCTCAGTCTCAGCCTTCGCAAAGTAAGCTACATTGTCGTTCGTATTCAAATCAGCTTCATTTTTCTTATTTCAATATCCTACGCCTCAAGATATTAAAATAAGACCTATTTTTAGTATTAAATTTGGTTATTTTGTACTTAAAATTAGTTAAAGTAATCATTTAAAGTGGACAGACCCCGAACGGCCGAAGTATATTACAGTATCGAAGCGGCTGTAAATGCCGCATAAGCATGAGAACAATGTACCAATAATAC
>CAZEXM010000037.1:0-20115 GCA_964515915.1 uncultured Victivallaceae bacterium | reverse complement strand
AAAATACCAGCATTTACAGCAAAATAAAAGATGCGCCAGGTATTACGCTTACGATTATGATTATAAAAATAATTCTGAAATATTTAAGAAATTTCTAATAAATTATATCTCTATGAAAAACATATTACGAAAAGAACGTAGACGGATTCAAAATTATATCATAAAACATTCTAAAAAGTGGTTTTAAAAAATTAAAATTTTCTAGAATAATTCAGAAATGCTTAAAAGCTTAAGTCAAAATATCAACAATGAACATTAATAGCGATTAAACCAGTGCCGAGTAGCACAAAACAAATCAAATTTTTCTATAAAATTGTTTGGAAATTTCATGCTATTAGTATATGTTAGATAATAATACAGTAGAAAATGTTTTAAAGGTACTAATGAATTATTTTTTGTGTTATAGAATACACGTCTTCTTATTTGGAAGAATCTCTAAAAAATGGAAAATAAAATGAGCGAAGAGTTGATCCAGAAAGACTTAATAAATAATCCTGCAAAAATTGGCAAATGGGATTTTTATAATATCGGTGCTACTACTATAAGGCAATTAAAAGAAAATGGAATTATTCGAAACGTAGACTACGAAAAGGAAGAAAAGAAAAAAGTTGATGGGCTTCTAGTTCTCAAAAAGAATGTAATTGCTGTTGTCGAGTATAAAAAACCTTCTCAATTTAATACAAAAGCTAAACAGCAAAAAGCTATCAAGCAAGAGTTGGAAGTCGCTCGAAAATTAAAAACAAAAATTTTAATTGCTACTGACACAAAAGAAAGCATTTGGATCAATGTTTTGACAGGAAATGTCATAAAAGATGAAAACGCAAACCAAATTAAAATAAATTTTGATCCTAAAAGTGAAAATATACACCAGCTTATTGAAAAAATATACAATTCAATTAATGAAAAAAACGATCAAATAAAATCTAAAAAACTTGTTAATCCAACAGGCTTGGCAAAACAGATTTGGCAAGATATTTGGTCAGTAAGTGGAGCGACTCCTGAAAACTGTCTTTATACTTTTGTAGAGCTTTTTATTTTTAAATATTTAAGTGACTTACAGGTATTAAAAGGCGTACATAATTTTTATAATCTCTTAGAGATGTATAAAGATAATACAGAAGCTGAGGCATTACAATATTACGCAGATGTAATTCGTCAGAAGATAAAAGAATTATTTCCCATGAGTGATATTGATAAAACTACAATTATCAATGGGACAATATTCGTTAGTAAAGATCAAAAAGCTGTAAGAGGCTATAGTACTGTCTTTAAAAAAGTGTTGTTAAGGTTTTACGAATATGGAAAACTTGAACATATTGATTACGACTTTAAAAGCCAACTTTTTGAAAGTTTTTTAAAAGAAAGTATCAGCAAAAAGAATTGGGGACAATTTTTTACTCCATTAAAAGTAGTACGTGCGATTGTTGAAATGGTAAAGGATGATATAAAGCCAGGAATAAAAATTTGCGATCCTGCTTGTGGCGTTGGCAAATTTCTTTTAGAACCTATTAAAACAAAACTAGACCAATTCTATAAAATTAACAAAAATGGAATTGTTCCTCAAATAACTATTCATGGATTTGATAAAGGTTTTGATAAGGACGAGCAAAAAACTATTATTATGGCAAAAGCCAATATGCTCATTTATTTTTCTGATTTAATTAAAGAAAATGCAGGAATAACAAAAGATTTTGCCAAATTATTTAACGAAAGTTTTGTTTTGAAAACAAATTCTATTCTTGGTACTCTTTCAGAGCCTGTTAAAAATGAATATGATCTGATATTAACAAATCCTCCTTACGTTACGAGTGGAAGTAGTAATCTAAAAGAAGAAATCAAAAAAGATGGTGACTTGGAAAAACATTATAAAATAAATGCTATGGGAGTTGAAGGGCTTTTTATGGAATGGATATTAAATGCTTTAAAACCTGGCGGTAAAGCGTTTGTTATCGTACCTGATGGTATTTTTAATAGACAGACTGATAAAAAATTGAGAAAGTCGATACTTGAAGAATGTCATCTTGATGCAATAATTTCATTGCCTGAAAAAACTTTTTTTACAACCAGTAAGAAAACATATATTTTAGCTATTACAAAGAAGCATGATAAATCAGTAACTCAAACAGTACCAGTATTTACATATCTTGTAAGCGAAATGGGGGAAACAAGAGATATTTATCGTTTTGATATTGAGCAGGATGATTTGCAAGAAGCAGTAATGTTGTTTTCATTTTTTAGAGGAAGTAAAACAAATTTTGAAAAAATAAATACTGATAAAAGATGTAAAATTCAACCTATTAATAAATTTATTGAAAATATTGAAAATTCTTGGATTATTGACGATTGGTGGGATGAGGAAGAAAAAATAAAACTTAAAATTAAAGATAAAGAAGAAAGTATTAAATTTGATGAATTCCCGCAATTTTTAGATGAAATAGCAAATAATATTTTAAATATGCAAGAAATGATTAAAGCAATATCTATTAAAAAAAAAATACTGATTAAGAAAATTAATATTGCTGAAATTTTAACATCCCCTTCAACAAACTCAGGTTTAAAAAAAAGTGATATAAGTCAATTAAGATCAGATGATTTTCCTATACCCGTATATTCTGCTTCAATGAATGAAAATGCTGTTTTGGGATGGGTTTCTGAAAATAGTAAATGGAAAAAATATAAAGATATTTTAACTTGGAATAAAGATGGTAGTACCGGATTAGTTTTTTATCGCAAAAATATATTTGTTCCTTACGAAAAAGTGAAATTGTTAAAATTAAAAGATGAATTTATAAATTTACTATCATATGATTTTCTTAAAATAGTTATTCAAGATACTTTATTAAGAGAGGGGTATGACTTTAAAAAGAAATGCTCTATGGCTAGAGTAATGAAATTAAAAATCCCTATTCCATATGAGCAAAATGGAAATATTGATATTGAAAACCAAAAGGAAATTATCGAAAAATATAATTCCGTGCAGGAAATAAAAAAACAAGTTAAAGAATACAAATATAAAATAAATAATTTAAATATCGATATTAAAGAACAATATGATTATAGAGAAGTTTTATTAGATGTGATCTTTGAAACACAGAAAGGATTGAGTGGATATACTAACAAATATTTAAGAGAACATTCAGGAAAATTTCCTGTTTATTCATCTCAAACGGTAAACGAAGGCATAATTGGTTGTATTAATTCATTTGATTATGATAATGAATGTTTAACTTGGACAACTGATGGTATTTATGCGGGAACAGTGTTTTATCGAAATGGTAAATTTAGTATGACTACTCATTGTGGTGCATTGATACCTCGGAATAATATAAATGAAAAAGAAATTAGTTTGTCATATATATATCATGTTTTAAAACAAAATCTGAAGAATTATGCAGTTGGAGAGCAAAATAAGAGGGTAACGGTAAATATTATAAAAAAAGTTTT
This sequence comes from uncultured Victivallaceae bacterium, assembly GCA_964515915.1. Lineage (GTDB taxonomy): Bacteria > Verrucomicrobiota > Lentisphaeria > Victivallales > Victivallaceae > JAHOYW01. The sequence continues at coordinate 16,671 of CAZEXM010000037.1, read as the reverse complement.
TATTCCTATTCCTGTTAAAAATAATAAAGAGTTTGATTTAGAAGCACAAAACGAAATATCAAATAAATATCGAACAATTGAAGAGATAAAAGCGATAATAAATAGAGAACTTGGGAAAATTGAAAAGATAAATATTGACTTTGATTAGTATATTGCTAAACTAATCTTTTCTGTTTTGTTTGCTTTTGGTGGGTAGGTTCAAAAATTAAGGATTATAATATAGTTTCAGGCGGAGCTTCGAATGGCTCGCCATGCTTGCATGTGCGCCCATGGGGGCAAATAAACACTATACTTTGATTATAGAAGCATGTAATACTATCTTAATAGATATTGCATATAATAATCCAGCACCTTTCCAGAGTAAAAAATAAAACTCTTTTTTGTCATATCCTGACAAGTTCTGACACACTTTATTAAAAAACTTTCACTTTTTTATTTTTTCACACTTGCAAAATAGGCAAAAATTAACTATAATATAATTGTAGCCACAAATAGACTACACAAAAAGATAAAGGGGTTTATCATGAAAAATACAATGGAAGAATCAATAAGATTCCGCTGTAGTAAAACAGAAAAAGATATTATAGTTAGGGCGGCTTCTTTAGACAATCGCAAGATGTCAGATTTTATCAGAGTACATGTTTTAAAAATGGCAAATGCAATAGTAATGAATGCATATAATCAAAAAGCGGCATTGGTAATGTCAAGATTTTTAGATGATGAAACAATGCAAAAAGCTTTTGAAAAATTAGCTAAGGAAGCTCAAGAAGATTTGGCAAATGAAAATATATCAGAAGAAAAGGAATAATTCATGGTGAATTATTAAATAAAAATAGCCGGGAAAGTTTTCGAGGCCTCCCGACTAAAAAATATTCACAAATAACCCCATGAGGAGCAAATTATGAATAACAATAAATTACACTCGAAAAAGCAAAAATGCAAGGACGAAGTATCAAGACGCCTTGTATCACTCAAAGAAGCCGGGCTTATGCTTGGTGTATCTGCTCGAACTGTTCGCCGCATGTGTGATAATGAACAACTCCCGCCGATTGTTAAAGTGGGATATTTATCACGCATTAATTATCAAGGTTTGCTTGATTATATTTCCAGTTTAACCGCTAAACTTGGGAGCATTGCATTATTATGAAACCATTATTATTTCATAAATCCCGAAATGGTAAAAAGTCGAAAGATTGGTATATACGCTTTAAATGTGATGGCATGCCAAGAAAAAAAGAAATAAATTTGCATGTATCAGATAAACAAACAGCCCAAAGCAAAGCCAATAAATTAATACTTGAAACAGAACAGGAGCTTTTAGGGTTGATACCATCCAAGACCGTGAGAAAAGGCGCAACAAAGCCCATTCTAGAGCATTTAGAGTTATTTCTCGATGACTGCCGGGCAATCGGCAGGGGTGAACGCTATACAAACAATCTTAAAATTTATATCAATATTGCTTGCCGGGAATGCGGCTGGAAGTATCTACAGGATATAACAGCAAGTAAATTTGAACAATGGAGAGCTCAAAGCACGCTTGCAGGAAAAACACTCAATGAGTATTTATCCGGCTTAAATGTTTTTATTAACTGGTTACATGACCGCAAGCTTATTTTAGACAATCCTTTAAAAGTGGTCAAAAGAGTTGATACAAGACGAGATGAAAAGAACGAACGCCGGGCATTATCACTTGACGAACTAAAACGGCTTGTCAATGTTGCCTCTCCTGTGAATTGTGCGGCTTATCTTTTAGCGGCTTATAGTGGTTTACGCCGAGGCGAAATTTTAAAACTGGAATGGAAAGATTTAAACCTTGATGGCGAAAATCCTACAATTACATTGCGTGCGGCTATTACCAAGAATGCACAGAGTTCTAATCCACCTTTACGCCATGAAGTCGTAAGTGCTTTGCTGGCTATCAGACCGGATATAGTAACAGGAAAAGTATTTCCAACGCTCCCCCGGCTTCATCGCATGGTTGCAAAGGATTGGAAAGCCGCAAATATAGAATTTATAGACAAAGACGGACGAAAAGCGGATTTTCACTCACTGCGGAAAACTCTTTGTACAATGATGCTTAAAGCTGGAATACCGCAACGGATAGCTCAAGAAGTTATGCGCCATAGTGATGCAAGGCTTACAACGCAAGTTTATACTGATACAAAGCAATTTAATCTAAGGAATGCAATAAACAGTTTACCGGGCATTATTGACGATAAAAAGTGTCCACCTATATGTCCACCAAAATTAGTCCAGAAGGGGCAAAACCTGTCTTTTTCTGTCACATTAAAAAATGATTTTGACGGATTAAAATTTGCCGAATTTGACCTCGAAAGTCATGCTTTGTCAGTAGTTGACATGGAAAAAGAAGATGGTCGGGGTAGCAGGATTCGAACCTGCGACCCTCTGCTCCCAAAGCAGATGCGCTAGCCAGACTGCGCTATACCCCGATTTTTAGAATGAGAAGCCTTATTATACTTGTTATTGAATAATAAACAAGTCAAAAAATGGAAAAAATGATTAAATTCCACCGCCGGCGTTGCCGCGTTCCCAACTGGCAGGATAATTTTGCGGAATACTGCTGTAACCACGCCGCTCAGCAGGCGTGTTACATGCACTGAGGAAGCTTGCTAAAAGGATAGAAACTAATAATATATATATTCTATTTCTTGTCATCTTTCTTGTCAGTGGCGACGGCTTTCTTATCTTTCGCAGGAGCCGCCGCGTCATCATTGGCGAAAGCACTGCCGATATATTCATTGTACAGTTTTGTCAATAAGTTATATTGTTTCATTTCCTCAAGCTGCAGATAAACCGCAGCCCCGAGGATAATGCTGGTCAAAACAACAATGATACAAAAAAATCCACTCTTAAACACGATTTCAACTCCTGATTATTTTTTACTTATCGCAGCGATTTGAGCACTTGAGAAGAAAACTGTATCGCCGACAGCGACACCTTTACCTTTCACGGTGGAAATCACATTGGCAATAGAACAATCCTCATGAATTTTTATAAGCTTAATTTCACCAATGAATTCGCCATCGCTAGACTCAATATTGCGCGCCACAACCATTTTGGCGTTAACCGGAATCAAAGGATTAGGATAATTCATTTTTTTGCCGATTTTCTGCTTAACAGTAGTACCAGTACCAAGATCAATTACAACAAAACCATACTTGCGGTCGACTTTAATGATTTTACCCTGAACCGCACGACGCGCTTCCGTGGAACCATTTGCCCATGGTTTAATCGCAACCCCGCCCCGGTCGCCGGTAATGATACGCTCTAAACGCTTTATTTCCAAAATATTCTTTTTAATAGTTTTATTAAGTCCGGCAATATGTCCATCTTTAGATTTTATTGTGTTCTGCAACTCAGCCACGCTGGCATCCCGCGTCCTGATGGTGTCATTAGCTTGAATAAATTTGCGTTTCAAGGCTCTGACTGCATTGACAACATCGCCTGTCGCACTTTTGTATGAACTGTCACTGAAATCCAAACGGGAAGAACCGCCGGCTGCAGAAAAAATATTTTTAAACTGCCTGTCAGCATCACTAATACGAGACTTGGTGAAACTCACTCGCTTATCAAACTTACTCAACTCATTGCTATAATTAGAGCCCCTGAGGCCGTTAACGGTAAGATCAGCTTTAAGTTTATTGGCTATACGGCAAACCTGCTCCAAAGTATCCTTTTGCCGTCTGGTGACACTTTCAACCTTGCTTACAACCGCATTAGTATTCGTTTTGTAACTCCCTAAGCCTTGAAATGCCGGTAGATCTTTAACATCATCCATTTCAACTGTTTCAGCAATTCTCTTGATTGCGGCCGCCATATCATCGCGTTCTGCAATGACCTTGCCCGCGTGTTCCGGTAATTTAGGAAGTTTACTGTCCAGATCTGCAAATTTATCATGCCCAAGGCCTTCTACAGAAAGCACCTTGGCGACTTCCGTACCACTGCCTTTATCAAGATTAACCGCTGAACTGTTAATCGTCCGCGCCATCTTTTCCCATCCATCGACTAACTGTCCGCGTTTTTCGTACAGGAAAAAAGAAAAAACAGCAGACGCAACAGCTAAAAGTAAAATTAGAATACTAAGAAAAATATTAAGCACTTTCATTTACAAACTCCTGTCCCTGTTGTCCATTAGTAATTAACCAGTTCCTTCAAAATTCTGAGAAGGAATACATACTTCTAGCATCAAAAAGACAAAAAGCAAGCTCTAAAACGGCTAACACTTGTTTCTTTTACGTATTTTTTTGTTTTTCCACGATTTTTAAAAGGTGGATATAAACTATAATATTTGTCAACGATAAGCTTTGCTGAATCGTAAGAATGGACGGCATCGACAAAACTCGGTCTAACTTAAATTCTTGAAAAAAATAAAACTTTGCAGCAAGGCTCGAACGCATCTTTTCAAAAAGCCGAACGTCGGCCTCGTTATAAAAAAACCTGCTCTTTTTTGAAAGCTTCGCTTTTCGAGGCGGAATTGTTTCATTGCGCCCTCCGCCGGACTCATTTTTTTATTTTGCGTATTGAACGGATCTTGTTTCGCGAATGATCGCTATTTTGATTTGACCCGGATAATTCATTTCTTTTTCAATGCGCTCACAAATATCCTTAGCTAACATTTGCGATTCGCCTTCGGAAATCTTCTCCGGATTTACCACTACCCGAATTTCACGGCCGGCTTGAAGCGCGAAACAGTTTTCAACACCTTTAAAGTCATGCGCGATTTTTTCCAGTTGCTCAAGACGTTTCAGGTATAGTTCCGTCGTCGCACAGCGGGCTCCCGGACGGGAAGCGCTCAAAGTATCACAGGCGTTAATCAGGACATCATAAATGCTTGTCGCGTCAATTTCTTCATGGTGAGCAGCTACCGCGTGAATAACGTCTTCAGCTTCACCATGCTTGCGGAGAATGTCCGCGCCAAGTTTCGCGTGAGAACCTTCGAGTTCGTGGTCAATGGCTTTGCCAAGGTCATGGAAAAGCCCGATGCGTTTGGCTTTATGCTCGTCAAGGCCTAATTCCGCGGCTATCATTCCCATGAAATAAGCCGTTTCCAAAGAATGCTGCAGGACATTTTGCGAAAAGCTGTAACGATATTTTAAACGACCGAGAATTTTTATAATCTGCGGTGGAACAGCTTGGATTCCGGCTTCGAGAATCGCGTTTTCACCGGTGCTGAAAACATTGTCCTCAATTTCTTTCGCAATCTTTTTAGCCATGTCCTCAATCCGGGTCGGATGAATACGTCCATCGTTAATCAGGTGCTCAAGCAGCTGCCGGGCGGTTTCCTTGCGAATCGGATCAAAACAGGAAATTACTACCGCCTCAGGAGTATCATCAATTAAAATACTTACCCCGGTAGCAGCTTCCAAAGCGCGAATATTACGCCCCTCACGCCCGATGATACGTCCTTTCATTTCGTCGTTGGGCAAGGGTATTGTCGCTGTCGTACGTTCGTAAGTGCAGTCCGAAGCATAACGCTGAATTGCATAAGTCAAAATGCGGCGAGACTCTTTTTCCGCCTTTTCCTTGGCTTCTTCGAGAACATCGCGAACCAGGATTCCACATTCATTTTTGACTTCGTTCTTCAGCTTGTCGAGAAGAATCTCCTTGGCGCTCTCGCGATCCATCAAGGCGATTCGTTCCAATTCGTCGATTTGTTTTGAAATGCTCTGCTGTAAATCTTTTTCCCGATTACCCAGGCGTTCGCGCAAAGCTTCAATCTCTTTGTCTTTGCGGCTGAGATTGGCAATCCGGTCATCAAGGCTATCCGCTCTGCTCTGCAAAGTTTCTTCGCGTTGATTTAAACGTTTTTCGATGCCAAACTGTTCTTTACGACGTTCATTGAGCTCACATTCAAACTCATCACGCATTTTCAGTAATTCAGCTTTAGCGGTTACTTTGGCCTCCCGCTGGATGTGAGTAGCTTCTTTTTCAGCGTCCTCGCGTATTTTTATCGCGAGTTGGCCGGCCGAAGCCTTACGCAGCCTTTGGAGTACAGTTCCGCCAATAAGCCCGGCAACAATACCACCAGCACCAATAAGGTACCTTGTCAGTTCAGTCATTTGATATTCTCCCTCGTTTTGTTTTTAGATTAATAATCATTTTTTCTGTTACGATCATGTCCAGCTTCCGGTCATGTTCAGCGCTTGGAACCCTGTCAGCTTTCTGACATTCATAAAAGACCCCAATTGACAGGCCGTCGGAATTGCTCAACAGCCGGTCGTAGATGCCGCCGCCGCGTCCAAGCCGCGCGCCCGTAATATCGAACGCGACGCCGGGAACCAGCCAAAGCATATTATTAATTTGTCCCGCAGCGGCCGCCGGCAGTTCCTGTCCGGGTTCCATGAGTCCATATTTTCCAGGGACTGAATCCAGGGACAAATCCTTTATTTCAACCATTTCATAGCCCGCGCCGGAAGCAGCGGAATATCGTGGTAAAAAAACTTTTTTACCGGCTTTTCCGCATTCAAGCAAAAGAGCGCTTAAATCAACTTCCGTGCCGTCGGACAGGTATGCCGCAATATGTTCCGCCGCTTTCAGCTCAGGCAAAGCACCCAATGCCGCGCAAATTGCCGCGTCCGCCGCCGTTCGCGAATCGATATCCAAAGCCGCGCGTGCCGCTAAATAATGCTGACGCATTTCGTTTTTGGCACTTATAATCATTGCGCGGCTCCCCGGGTTCGGCATTGTTTCCAGTACTCGAGCCGCTGTTTAATCTTTTCTTCGTAGCCCAAACCCGCCGGCTTATAATAGTCTTTAGCAACTCCCATGTACTCCTGCGCCACAAAGCCGTTCTTGAAGTTATGGGGATATTTGTATTTGTCAGCAGCTTTCTGCTTTTCAGCGCTGCCGGTGGAATGGGAATCGCGTAAATGTATCGGAATTGCCTGCACGCGCTCGTTTTCAACATCATCCAGTGCTTCGCCTATCGCGGCATAGGCAGCGTTGCTTTTGGGGGCGGTCGCGCAATAAGTAACAGCCTGCGACAAAATAATGCGCGCTTCCGGCATGCCGATCATCTCAATCGCCTGCATTGCCGAAGTCGCCAGGGTAATGGCCCGCGGATCGGCGTTGCCGATGTCTTCCGCCGCGAAAATAACCATGCGCCGCGCGATAAACCTGATATCTTCTCCGGCGTGAAGCATTTTGGCCAGCCAGTAAACCGCCGCGTCAGGATCGCTGCCGCGCATGCTTTTGATGAAGGCGCTGGCAGTGTCGTAATGTCCGTCGTCGCCGTAGTTGATGATTTTGCGCTGAATTGACTCAGCGGCTTCCGCTTCATCAATTTTTATAACGCCGTCAGCTCCCGGTTTCGTTGTCAAAACCGCGATTTCCAAAGCAGTCAAAGCTTTACGGGCATCGCCTTCACAAATGCCGGCGAGAAAATCCAGTGCCTTTTCACTTAATTCAAGTTTGAGCGAAGCAAATCCGTTTTCGTGGGTGATCGCGCGTTTTAATAAAGTTTTAATGTCTTCCGGGGATAAAGCTTCGAGCGTAAAGACTAAAGAACGTGACAGTAAAGCACCGATAATATAAAATTGCGGATTATGGGTTGTTGCTCCAACTAAACGGATGTTGCCGTTTTCCACATCAGGCAGCAGGGAATCCTGCTGCGCTTTGTTGAAACGGTGGATTTCGTCGATAAATAAAGTTGTTTTGCGCTTTACCGCGAAATGGCGTTCAATGGCGATTTTGACTTGTTTGCGGATGTCCGCGACGCTGCAGTTTACACCGGATAAACGAACAAATTCAGAATTGGTGCTGCGGGCAATAAGTTCCGCCAGGCTGGTTTTGCCGGTTCCCGGAGGGCCGGAAAGAATTATTGAGGTGAAACGGTCGGCGGTAATGGCACGATGCAGTAATTTGTCAGGCCCCAGGATGTGGCGCTGGCCAACGAACTCATCAAGAGAGGCCGGACGTATCCGGGCGGCCAGAGGCAATAGTTGAGACGCTCCACTGTCGCTGGAGTTCCCCGCTTCTGTTGAAGTTTCTTTATAAAAATCAAACTGTTCCATTCCTAAGCCTTATATAGTCAGGGCCGGAGAACAGCGTCTGCAAAAAAATATACACGATCAGATTATTGACCAGCGAACAGGGGCGTAAAAAATCCAATAAAGTTCTAGTTACGTCTACAAAATATAAATTTTCCTAATTTCATTAAGTAATTCCTGTGTATTCCAAGTATAATCTAATTTAATATCTAACGTCCCGCTACAAAAATAAAATTTCGAGACGAGTAAAAGTATACATTTTTTGAACAGTAACTGTCCTGCTTCCGGGCAATTTTTGTTACTAAAATATATGTAATCGCAATTGAATCTCAAACAAGCATGGAGACCCAACGCTAAATACTAATATATTCCGGTAAAAGAACATTTGCAAGTTATTTTTAACTAATATTTATAAGAAAAATATAGACAGATGGAATTATCACTTGAAATAAATGTTATTTTCAAATATTTCAAGCGGGAGGGTGTCACAAAAAAAGTAACGGATTTTATTTTAAGGCACAACTCATTTATAATAATATAGTTAACTTAAAAAGTAACTGAAAATCTGCGAAGATTTTTGTGGGAGTATTAACGGCGGCGGCCAACTAATTCCCGGAAGCGATTACCGCGTTCCCGGTAATTTTCGAACATATCCCAACTGGCGCAGCCGGGGGACAGTAAAACCGTGTCGCCTGCAAGTGCTTCGCGACAAGCCGTCAGGACGCAATTATCAAAATCCGTAAATTTTTCGCAGTTCAAAGCGGCACCTAAAGTTTTGTCAAGCTTTTCCCGGCATTCGCCGCATATATAGGCTTTTTTAATACGTTCCGAATAATCGTTTAAGGGCGTAAAGTCCATTCCTTTGTCCAAACCGCCCAGTATTAACCGGATATTTTTGCCTGTGCCGGGGATGCTTTGCAAAGCGGCGGCGACAGCGGCGGGATTGGTGCCTTTGGAATCGTCTATGTAGGTAATCCCCTTGTGTTTCAGGACTTTTTCGAGTCGGTGCCGGCCGGGAGTATAGCCTTGAAGGGCATTTTTGAGTGTCAGGATATGCGCTTCAGCCAAAGGGTAAACCCGGGTGATTAATTCCAGCGCGGCTAAAACGTTTTCCTGATTGTGAAGGCCTTTTAATTTCAGCCCGTCAAAAGATACTACATTCAGATTATCGAATTTTATCATGCCGTTTTCGATTTTGAACCTGCAATGCGCCTGTCCCGGCCTGTATGTAATACCGTATATCCGGTTTCCGGGCGGAACTTTTTTGAAGATTTTTTCTTTTGTCCCGGCATATTCGCCCATGCCGCCCGGGTAACGGTCGAGATGATCTTCGGCTATGTTTAAAATCAGCGCCGCAACCGGCGCGAAGACGCTTGTCCGTTCAAGCTGGAAAGAACTTATTTCAATTACGGCTAAGGTATCATCCGGCAGCCTGCCGCTTATGACATCGGCGCAAACAGCGCAGAACGGATGACCGATGTTGCCGGCGGCGACGGCGTTTATTTTTAACGCCGCTAATAAATGAGCGGTTAATTCAGTTGTCGTCGTTTTGCCGTTGGTTCCGGTAACGGCGAGGTATTTGCCGGGGAAATGCCGGGCGGCGAATTCCACTTCGCTTATGATTTCCTTACCGGAGGCGACGGCTTCCCGATAAAGCGGAGATGTCGGCGGTATGCCCGGACTGACGACAATTAATTGACAATCGTTAAAGTTGCCATTCGGGGAACGAGTGTCGTCATCGGACAGGATTTGAGCGGATATATTGAGGCGTCCGGCCAGTTGCGCGGCGGCTTTGCCGCTGCGGCCCGCCCCTAGAATCCGGATGTTTTTTTTATTCATATGGATAAATAACTTATTTTTTTGTGCCATCTGTATAAGGCAAGCAGAATGTAGCTTAAGCGTCCCGCTTGAGAATATTCACAACCTTACGATTGTATAAGACAAGCAGAATGTAGCTTAAGCGTCCCGCTTGAGAATATTCACAACCGGGACGGTTGTACTACATTAGCTTGTCGTAGTAAAAAATATGAAAGTCAGAGTTTTACAGTCATAAAAACTAATATTTTTGTCTGATTTTATATTTTTCCCGCATGGCTCTTTGCCACAAAATCTTTTTTGCCTGCGCTTTTCGCCGGATTTTACCTGATACTTTAACCGGTTTTTTTATCAACTTGACAAAACGGCGATAGGCAATATTGAAGTACTCAAGCGCTTTTTTGTATTGCACGGTTTTGGTTCGGCCATTGAACTTCGCGGCTTCAAGATAACTTTGAATTTTACTCATATAAGCGAGTAATTCGTAACATTTTTTAAGCCATTTTCTGCTTAGTCCGGTATCAGCTATAAACCAGCGATATTTAGTCAGGAGCTTTATAGAAAAGGCAAATGAAGAATATTTAAGAGCCGACAAGGGGGTTTTGTCTTTAATACTCCGACGAATGTCATTGTTGTATTTCAGCAAAAGTTCTGTAACCGTGCTATCTTCAACTTCACGGTTGATTTTTAAAATTAATTTTTCACGTTCAGTTAGTTTTTTCGCAGTAGTTTGTGAAAAAACCGTGCCAGCAAATACCAGCATCAACAAAAATATTAAAAAAATACGCATAATTTAATTCCTTCTTTTAATGTAGCTCAAGCGTCCCGCTTGAGAATATTCACAAATGTAGCTCGAGCGTCCCGCTTGAGAGTATTCACAACCGGGACGGTTATGCTGCATTCCAGTTTAATCAATAGTATTGGACACTGATTATTTTAATACTGCCGTCAACGTTGCGGCAGCCTTTTACCATTAGTTTCTGTTCCGCGGTAATTTCATCACCATAAGCATCGTCACGCCACTCAGTAGCAGTAGCACCAGGCGTAATGTCAAAATTTCCAAGTTGACATGGAACTGATAGAGCAACTGAACCGTCGGCTGGAGTTTTCCATACAACAATGTTGGAACCATTTCCGCCGATATCCTTAATAGTCTGCGCTAAAATGATAATTGTGAAACCGCCAATTTGCTCGCCGACGCTGGTCAAATTCACTATTTTGCCGATTAATTCTTCCTGGGCCGCGTCGGTAGTCGCCGCTGAAAGAGCTATTGTAGGGTTAGGCTCCGTGTCATTCGCTGAAATAAGTTTTGTGACAGTGCCGACAATTGAAGCTCTGGTTAAATTTGTGAAGCCTGTAGTGTCAGGGGTCGCAAACTGGGTCTGTATTGCAGTCCTCATCGTGGTGTAAGCGGCGGCAGTAAGGCCTATTTCCGATCCGGTTGGAGTAGTGTCTGAACCAGCCATTGAGGCAACAGACATTGTTGTGCCGTCAATATCACAGCCCAGTCTTATCTTGGAAAACAGCGCGTCAAGAAAGTAATTATCCTGTGAGCAGAGGTTCATTTTTTGCGGGCTTTTGGCATCGGCGGTCATTTTTATCTGGTCAAGAATGTTGGCGTCGCCATCAGCATAAAGTCCGCCGCCGGCGATGTATGTTTCAATACTGCCGTTCATCTTGTTTGTCTGTATGGCTTTATTCGAGTCATAAGTCTTCAAGTTGATAGTCTGCCATCTGGCGCCGCGATGAATAAATCCAAGTTCCCACGGAGATTCCATTGGAGCGTTCCTGATGAAAGCTGTTGAAAGATTGCCGTTAGCAGGATCTGTTAACCCGGTTTCTGTATCCGCGGCACCAGTTGTAGTATCGGGGGTATCTGTCGGGGTGGGGCCAGCAGAGTTAGCCGCGCCTGTGTATGGACCGGTTCCGGTAAGGGAAAAAACAGCGGTAGGATCATCAGTTGCCTGTTTCTCAGCCGGGGTCAGATATTGCCAATCCGCAAGATGCAAATTCTGGCGGGGATCATGCACCGCAAAGCCAAACCAGGCAAATTTTTCTGCAGTGCCGTTTGTAATAACCTCACCAGTCAGAGCAGTTAAAGTATGAGATAATGTTTTTGTGTAGTCGTAACCGTCTCCGCTAGTTTTTTTGCGTAAAACAATTTTAGTGATATTAATAGCCGTAACTTCAACGGAAATATTTGTATTTCCTGTTGTTACACCGGTTTGTGTATTAAAGTTACCACTATCACTATACCCTGAAGCAGCCACAAAATTGGAATAGCCTGCGTTGTTTGTCCAGTCACCAGCGACATCCTTGGCAATATCAATAGTGCAAATTAAAGAGAGGCTGGATGTACTGTCTGTTCCATTAACTGTTGTTTTAATCGTTACACTTCCGGCGATAACGGCCTCTAGGTTTTCAGTCCAATCACTTCCATATATATTAATTAATCCAACACTTGGAGTAACTTCAATATTTGCCCATACGGTGATGTTCGGGCTGGAGCCGGATTGTCCTTGTGAGGCTCTAACTTTAAAACCAATCTTGTTGATATACGGGGTTTTTTCGTTGCCGGTAAATGTTGGTTCAGTTGTTGTCCAGCTTGCCGGATCAATATCTGAAGTCGGCCGGTTGTCCGTGTCGCAATAATCTTTGAGGTTCGCGGCTATCTGACAACGGCGGGCGTAAACAGCGGCGTCATCGGCACCAAAAGTCTTCCCCAAGGTGGTATCTACCGTACCATCCGTTTTATACCCGAAACATGCCAGCCACGGCAACCCCACACCATCAGAAGCACTACTGGTCCATGGATCCATTGCCTGCACTGGCGCGCCGGTTGCGCCTGAATCAAGCAATATTTTATCTCTCAAAAAAACTAAATCAGCGGTATTGTCAACAGTAACCCAGTTTCTCGTAAGATCAAAACGTTTATAAAGTTCATTGGAATCAATACCCGTATCATCATCTGTGTCAGCCCAAAATGCTTCTTTCTCATCAAAAACAGTGAGTGTTAATTTATCTGTGAATTTTGTTTTTTCAGTATCAGAAAAAGTAGAGCCTATCGCGGTTTCAAGGGTTGTAAAAAGATTACTGAAATCCGGCCAGATGCCTGTATATTTGCCATTAGTGAAGCCTGCGTCAGTTACCGGGTTATCTGTTTTCCAGTTGAGAGTTTCAGTAATTGTAGTAATATTGCTTGTAACGGCAGGTATTGCGCCGCGGACATTGATTTCAGAGACATATTTACCAATTCTGGTTTCTGCGTCATCTTTCTCATTAATTTTATACGCTGTTGTTCCTGCGCGTCCGTCAACCAGCGAATTCAGAGGGATTTTTTTATCCGGGATGACCACAAACGCCGTTCTGCCGATAATACGTTGAGGAGTCGTACCGTTATCTTTAATATATTTCCAACTGACTCGGTCTTTCACAGTCGTATTAGTGAAACATATATCAGTTTTGTCTAATATATTAGAAACCGACAAACGTTCTTCCAACATATCTTGATCATAGTTGGTTGTATCATAAGCGCCGTCAGAATTATGTCCTGAATAAAGTCTGTCACTGCCATAATTAGCTTCGTTATTCCGCATTAGGGTCAGGACTTGCTTTAACTGGGCCTGGGCGAGGAATGCGGCTGAACTCGCGTTTGCGGTGTTGTAAGCCGCCTTTTGGTCAAACATTGAATCAAGCGCGAATGCCAGCGCTAATATCAACAATAAAGACAGGAAAATAAGACTGAAAACAAGGGCAATTCCTTTTTCATTCTTTTTTGCCGATTTTATATTTAACATTTTCATAATTATACCCGAGTTTTAAGTTTGTTTTTTTACTTAATCCTTATTCTTTATTTGTTACTGTCAAATTGTTATATTAAATAATGCTCTATCCTGTTTAACATTAGATATTTATCGCAAAATAGAGTTCTTTTCCCACGGTTTGCGCGAAAATTCCATTCAGAAAAATGTATTTTTATCCCGAACGGGATTACCCACCGTAGCCCATCGCAACGCCGTGGGGCAAGACAAAACAGAAGGTCTTCCCTGTAAGGGAAGTACAAATCCCCGACAAATCAAGTGCCTTTTTTTTGTTGTTCCCCTGCAGGGAACGACTCGCGGGCCGCATAATACCCACCGCGTTGCGATGGGCTACGCTGGATATCCCTTACAGGGATTTACCCTCTCTGAGGCAAGGACTAATACACTTTTCTGATTATCAAACAACCTGAAAAAACGATAATGTTTTTTTCAGAACACTTGCTGTTCATTTCGTTAAAGGTGGATAGTCAATGATTAAAATCGTATTAAAAGCCCCATGAAATGAAGCGGCTTTATGCCGGTTTTAGATCTTGACTATCTGCCGTAACGAAGTACTTACCCGCTATTCTATTTTTTTTTGACACTTTTCATATTTTTCAGATAATTGTTTAATATATTACTGATGTGATTTTTTATTTTTTCCCAATTAACAGAGATACACATATCAGGCATTTCTTCCTCATCCGCGTCATCAAAGTATGCCAAACTCTTTATGACAAGAAATATTGAGCCATCATTATATTTTTTTTTATAAAAATCAAATATCGCTTCCAAACTATACTCTTTCAATAGAAAAAATAAATCTATAAAATCCTTTTTTGTTCCTCTGTTCGTAATTGCTGACAATTTCATTGCGGCTATATCTTCTTTTCCCGCCAGTTTTAAGGTATCTTCAAAAATAATATCTTTCAACCACAAATACGGATAATTGACAATATCAACTTTTATCCCGTTGATAGTATAAATATTAATATTTTCAGATTTCTTTAAAACTGTTACCTGCCCTGTTTTATTTAGTATATTCGCAATAGTAAATTCATCACACTCTATTTTTCCGAATAAATCTAAATCTATAGATTTGCGATGTCCTGTCTGCAAAGCCAGCGATGTGCCGCCAACTAAGCGCAATTTAAAAAATTCCGGGATATTTTGAATTTTTTTTAAAAGTTCCAGTGTTTTTGCGTCAATTGTTTCGTAGTGTAACATAAAAAATTTTCTTTTGGTATTTTTGAAATTAATGATACAAAAGATGCCGACTTTTTGTCCAGATCTCTAATGCCTGACGCAACTTTCGCAATTTCATTAATTCCATAATAATTTTGTATTATTTTCCAGTCGTTAATTAATCCATAGTCTAATACCCGGTGAATAATATGCCGCCTGTTTCTTTGAAAATCTAACTTGTCAATGTTTACATCCCAGAAAAGATGTTCAGATAAATCTTCTAATTTTATTTTATTTTTCATTCTTTTTGGCTGATTTTATATTTAACATTGTCATATTTATACCTGAGTTTTAAGTTTGGATTTTTTTAAGTTTTAAGTTTGTTTTTTTTATTTTTTAAACCCAAAAGCCAACTTTATCCTGTTATCCTGTCTGGCTTTTCGTAATACATAACCCTTAACACGTAACCCTTAACACGTAACCCTTAACACGTAACCCTTAACACGTAACCCTTAACACGTAGCACGTAGCACATAACCCTTAACACGGTTTTTATTCTTCCCGTTTACCCAAATATATAACTTTAGAAAAAGTCCGCATTTTTTGTTTGAGTGTTTTTATTTGTTTGGTATCCGAATTATAAATTGCAAAAGCCAGTTTTTTTAGATCTTCGGGAGCAAGCAATTTCATATCAATCCTTACGGCAACAGGCACAGGGGTACCCATGGCTAAATCATAAGCTATCGGAGTTGTAATAGCACCGCCGGCAGGATTTTGTCCCGGCGATGTTCTGTCCATGGGATCAAGTGCCGCCAACTGACTGCCATTCCAAACATAACAACTGAACCTTAATGAATAGACTCCGCTGATAATTGTTTGAAAAGGAGCCACTACAAGATCTTCACTGTCGTTACGCCATATCGTTGCAACTCTTTTTTGATGCGCAGTATCATTATTTGGAGGCGTAAGACCTTGAACAGTGGTAATGTCGCCCCGATAATAATATTCCGAAAAATTGTAAGGTTTTTTAGTAAGCTCAAAAACGTTGGTTAATTTTATAGTTCCCGCATCATTATAATATTCCTCGGTACAACTACGCTGCAGTTTGCCGCCTCTTACTTCACTTATAGATGTTGGGGTTGCAGTAGTAAAATAAACAGGTATGAATTTATATCTGATTTCAAAAATATCCGAGCTTTGCTCCACCGATTTCAAATCGGTATAGGCAATAAAATTAAGCACGGTTAAATAATTGACATTATAGTTCTCCGTAAGTGGAGTAGTTGCGGCAGGAGCAATTTTTCTATCTGTCCACTCAAACCAGAAAGGATAAATACCGGAACCGTCAGTTTCGTCATTGCGGTAGAGCATGCATTGGATTTCCCTGGTCATTAAATTCATCGCGACCCGGGCGTTGGCGTAGGTGTTATTTCTTTTGGAGGAAGTGTTCCACATTTGCTGCGCGGAGGTAAAAAACTGCATCATGATAGTCATCATGATCAAAAATATGCCCATCGCCACCATAACCTCAATAAGTGTGTAATGGCGAATAATATGTTTTTTCCTGATTGACATTTTACAAATCCTGTTTTTTATCCACTATCTGATCACTTTAGAAAACCTGGAGGTCAGACTAATGAATACTAATTATTTTTATTTTGATGCTTTTCCCTACAATCTAATAGCCTATAGCCTATCCACCTTTTTTACTTAGTGTTCGTCAATAAATAAAAAGTTATTTTTTGGGTAAAATAGTGTAGTTCCAATCGTTACCATGAAACTCATGCCTTTTAATATTAATATCTTTAAGTTCTTTATCAGATATTTTGATTCCGCCCTCATATTGATTAGGGTCAACTGAT
>CAZEXM010000036.1:0-20294 GCA_964515915.1 uncultured Victivallaceae bacterium | reverse complement strand
CGGCTGTCTCTAGCCGTGTTTTTACTAACCTTTTGAATGCAAATTGGTATAACAATCAAAAAAAATATTCCGAATCATCTAATTTAGTCATAAGTAGAAAAAAATCAACCCATGGATAAAATTAGCGGAATATTTTTTGAAAAATACAGCGCGCCAGAGAAGTACGCTCGCATCTTTTTTTGAAATATCGCCAGCTCATTTAAAAAAAAAGTCTCGCTTTTCGAGGTGGAATTGTTCAATTGCGCCCGTCGTCGCTGGAGCTCGTCCGTGAACGTCCCGGTGACTGTATTTTTACATTGCTTCCGGCACTTCGATAGTCAAAGTATTAAGTCCGTCTGTGAGAATAGCGCGAATCGCGTGGCAAAGCGCCATCCGGGCGCCGGCTAATTCCTCGTTATCAGCGGCAAGTACCGGACATTCACGGTAAAAACGATTAAAAGCCTTCGCCAGTTCCAGCAGGTAATCAACTAAGACTGAACAATCCATTTTTTCCGCGGCAAGCCGCAGGCTCCGCGGATAGAAAAACGCGGTAACGGCGAGTTTTTTTTCTTCATCAGTGGACAATAAATCCCAGTTGATTGTGGCGGCGTCAAACTTAAGGCCGCGTTCAGCGGCTTTGCGTTCGATGGAATTAATCCTGGCGCAGGCGTATTGAACGTAAGGGCCGGTGTCGCCTTCAAATTTGACCGAGGCCCGCGGATCAAAAAGCATCGTTGTTTTGGGGTTGAACTTCAACAACATGAATTTCAAGGCGCCCATGCCAATAGTTTCCGCACGCCTGGCGATTTCCCCGGGTGAAACACTGTCGCCATAGCGTTCCCGGCACGCTTCTCCGGCTAAATTGACCATTTCATCAAACAAATCGTCCGCGTCAACAACCGTTCCTTCGCGGCTTTTCATTTTACCGGAAGGCAGATTGACCATGCCGTAAGCTAAATGATGTAAATCTTCCGCCCAGGCATAGCCAAGTTTCTTCATGACTTCAAAAAGCATTTTAAAATGTAGAATCTGCTCGTCGCCGACAACCCAGATTTGTTCATCCGGTTTATAGTCGGAATATTTTTTAAGCGTTGTGCCGATGTCCTGGGTAATATAAACACTCGTACCGTCGGAACGCAGGACAACTTTAGTGCCCATCCTGCCCAGGTCAATAGTTATCGCGCCGTCTTCGCGTTTCCGGAAAACACCGCGCGCGAGCCCGTCAGCAACTATGTCTTTGCCAAGCAGATAAGTTTCACTTTCAAGATAAGTGCGGTCGAATTTAATCCCCATGCGCCGGTAGGTCTGATTAAAACCGGCAAAGACCCAGGAATTCATTTTTCTCCACAAAGCCAGAACTTTTTCATCGCCGTTTTCCCAATCCCGCAGCATTTTATGAGTCGCTCTGCCGAGCTCCGTTTCTAAAAATAATTTATCGTCGCCGACATCTTTAAATTCCGGCCTGCTTTGCCGCAATTCAGTTAATTCCTGCTTCAGGGCATGGTTGTATTTAACATAAAAATCACCCACCAGATGATCGCCTTTGACGCCGGTGGATTCAGGAGTCGCGCCGGCGCCGAAACGCTCGTAGGCCAGCATGGATTTGCAGATATGAATGCCGCGGTCATTGACCAGGTTTATTTGAATGACATCATGCCCGACACGTGAAAACAAAGACGCCAAACTCATTCCCAATGTATTGTTGCGGACATGTCCGAGGTGCTGCGGTTTGTTGGTGTTCGGAGCCGAATATTCTATTAAAACCCGTTTTTGCCCGGCTGCCGGGAGCTGAGCACTATTCAGTAAATCCTCAAGGGCACCGGCGGAATCACGGTAAACCGCGCCCGGACTCAGGGTTATATTGACAAAAGCCTTGATTTTTTCAGCCCGGACAACGTCGGCGCGGGTATTGAAAAACGCTAAAACCTTAGCCGCGATTTTATCGGGCGCGCCGCGCAGAATTTTTGCGAAGCGGAAACAGTTCACAGTCAAATCGCCGCTCATATTCGGCGGGCATTTGTCAACGGCAATATTCCAATTTTCAGGAAATTGAGCCTGGGGAAATTCCTTTTGCAGGAAAGCCGCCAGTTCATTAATACATTTAAAAGAGTTCATTATTATTCCTGGAAGATAAGCACAAGTGCTTTGTTTAAAGAGTGGTCCTGAGGACATCAGTTTCGCCCGGTTCCATAGGAAGAACGCGATAAGCTCCCACGCCGGCTGGAATCAGGCAGGTCTGCCCCGGATTTAAATCAAGATCACTGTCTTTAGTGCTGATCCTGATATGTTTATTAATACAAGTTATCAAATGAAAGCTGCCGGAAACGCTTGTGTCGTCATTCCATTCACCGATTAAACGTAAATCATCGACTGAGAAAAAGCGGCAGCGGTTGACCACCGGGAATTTTCGATTGTGATTAACGATACCGACCACGCCTGGAATGCGCGGCGAGGCGCGGTTTATATAATTTATTGATTCCAAAGCTTCTTCCAGGTGCAGTTCTCTGGAATTGCCATTGCCGTCAACGCGTCCCCAGTCGCTGACCCGATATGTCGTGTCGCTGTTTTGCTGGATCTCAAGCAGTAAATTGCCTTCGCCGATAGCGTGCAGGGTGCCGCTGCTGATAAAATAAGCGTCGCCGGGTTCAGAATGAAAAACCTGCAAATGTTTTTCGACTTCAGCGCTCTGTATAGTATGTAATAATTGCTGTTTGGTACTGCGCGGGTTCACTCCGGCCATTATTTTCGCGCCTTTCCGGGCCTTGAGAATATACCACATTTCAGTCTTTGGTTCCGCACCGCCACCCAGGCGGGCACAAGCCTGTTCGTCGGGATGCACTTGCAGCGAGAGGCGTTCGCCGGCATCAATAATTTTCACCAGCAAAGGAAAGCGCGCGCCGGTATATTTACTTCCCAGCAAGGCCTTGCCGTAGTGTTTTACCAATTGTGAGATGCCGGCGCCTTTCAGGGGGCCGTTGACGACGACGCTCTGTTCGTCTTCGCGATCCACCAGCTCCCATGATTCACCGATAGCATCTTCCGAATCAGGCAGGTCATCTCGTTTCAAAACATCCTTAATCTGGGTACCGCCCCACATTTTACCGAGATATATTGGTTTAAAAATTAAAGGGTATAATTTATCGCGGTCTATCATTTTTTATATCTCTTTGTATGAATTTATATTAGCGTTTAATCTAATGCGCTAAAGCGGAAAAGCAAAATATTTACCGAGATTTTTTACTTGTTGCGGCAAAAAAATCCAGTCCGGATGAAGTTTTATTGCCGGGCCAAAGTTTGAAGCGAGACACATCTCCCAGCTAACAAAGTGCGGAATATGCAGAAAAAATCGTTCCCGATTGGAAGTTTGTGCATAAAGCAGTTATTATATTTAGTCCATTTAAATAGAAAGTATTGTTCTATGCATAAAGCTTATTATAATCCCGAAATCAGAGTTTTGGTTTGCCACCACAGCCATCTGGCTAAATGGCATATCCGCGATTTGGCGGCGCCGTTTTGGCGTATTTATTGCAATTTCAATGATTCCGCCAAAATAATTTCCGAAGGCAAAGAATACAAATTATCACCGCGTAAAATCATTTTGATCTCGCCTGATACAAGTTACTCCTCCCATAATGATGGAATGATGGATCACTTTTATCTGCATTTTCAGGCTCGCGAGCCTTTTGATATCTGTTCCGGGATAATCATGTCCTGGAAAAACGACAAAGAGGCTTTGGCTGTAATTGATGATTTGACCGGGTTTCTGGCTCAGGAAAATGTTCCGCAGCTGGAATTGTCGATGAAATGCCTGCTGTTGGCACAGTTGATGTTACTGCGTATCCCGAAGGAGAAACTGCAGCAGCGCTGGAACGATGTCCGGGTGCTCAGGGTGATTGAGTTTATGGAACGGAATTACTCTGACCGGCTGATAAATCAGATGTTTGCTGATATTGCCGGAATGAATCCCAATGCCTTTGCGCGTTTGTTTAAGGAGGAAACCGGTTTAGCTCCGCAGCGTTTCCTGATGCATAAGCGTATTAACGAATCGTGTTTACTGCTTCGTTATTCCAAATTGACGATAGACGAAATTGCCGAGCGCACCGGTTTTTGTGACCGTCACTATTTTTCAAGGATATTTATTAAGATGCGCTGCATGTCTCCGGCGATATTCAGGAAGCTGCAGCATTGATTATTATTGTAATTTAATGTATAATGTATACCGTTGGTTTTTAATAATTAAAGAAGGAGGAAATTGTTATGCTTTCTTTTGCGGAAGAAATTTATTTGCTGGCGCTTGATGAGAATAGCGGTAAAGTGATGGTGGAAGCGCGGGATCCTGTTTTAGGAACCGTGATTATTGGTGCCGTTTTGACGGAATTAAGTTTTTTGAAGAAAATATCCACTGATAAAGAGCATTTATATATTCTCGACACCAGTCTTACAAAATCACAGATTTTGAATAAAGTTCTGGAGATTTTCAAGGAATCACATAAAGAGGAAGCGAGGATTGATCGTATTTTACAAGTTTTGATGCCGCATGCCAGGCGGCTTGAGGAACTGGTTTTGGCTGAATTGCTCAAAAAAGGAATTTTAAAGGAAGTTGACAAGAAGATTTTGTGGATATTCCCGGATCGGCGATATCCTTTGATCAATAACAAGGAAATTGTTAATGTTGAAATCAGGATACGTCAATTAGTTTTGGGTAATGACAAAGCTGATCCGAAAGACGCGGCTCTGGTGAGTCTGCTGCACGCCTCTGAATTGTTTTCAAAAATCCTTCTCCCCAGCGAATTAGACCGCTGCGGGAAGCGCATCGCCGAGTTGTCTCAGAGCTGTGATATTGGTCAAAAAATTGAAGAATTGGTATACAAAATCAGAGATTTTTCCGCTTATCCGCCATTAGTTTAATGTGAATGAATTTTGAAATCAACACTGGACTGGAACGCATTCATTAGTACTTAAAGGATTAAATGAACATTTTAAAAGACGTATTTGGTTTTGATTCGTTCCGGAAAGGGCAGGAAGCCGTCATTCAGAAATTGCTTGCGGGACAATCGGCGTTAGCTGTTTTCCCTACAGGAAGCGGGAAAAGCCTTTGTTTTCAATACCCGGCAGTTATTTCTGAAAACCTTACGGTTGTCGTATCGCCGCTAATCGCTTTAATGAAAGACCAGGTTGAATTTCTGCAGAAACATAATGTTGCCGCGGCCCGTTTGGATTCTACTCTTTCGTGGAGTGAAGTTAAACAGATTTATTCGGATTTGCGTGAAAATAAGCTGAAATTATTATATGTCGCCCCTGAACGTTTATCCAATGAACGTTTCACGCACGTGCTGGAAAGGCTGAAAATTGACCTTATGGTTATAGATGAGGCCCATTGTATTTCTGAATGGGGACACAATTTCAGGCCGGATTACATGAAACTCGCGCTCCTCGCGGATAAACTTCGTGTCGGGCGCGTTCTGGCTCTCACGGCAACCGCGACGCCGGCGGTTGTAAGCGATATCTGCCGGGAATTTAAAATTGATAAAGAGAATTATGTAAATACCGGATTTTACCGCCCCAATCTGGAATTGCGTTTTACTCCATGCGCGAACTCCGCAAAAACAGCAGCCTTGATTAAAGAAATTAAAAATAGCGGGCCCGTTCCGGTTATTGTCTATGTTACCCTGCAGAAAAGGTCGGAAAGTGTTGCCGAATCCCTGCGGAACGCGCAAATAGACGCTCAGGCATATCACGCGGGGATGAAAAATGAACGCCGGCATGAAATACAGGACTGGTTTATGGGAAGTGATTCGGCGGTTGTGGTTGCGACCATCGCCTTTGGAATGGGTATCGATAAAGCGGACATACGGAAAGTTTATCATTATAATTTACCTAAAAGCCTGGAGAACTATTCCCAAGAGACGGGACGGGCGGGACGGGATGACAAGCCCGCCCAATGTACAGTCTTCGCGGATTCAGCGGATATGACGACGCTGCGTAATTTTACTTACGGGGATACCCCTGAACCGGAGGCGATAAGGGCTTTAACAGAATATATTCTTCAACAGCCTGATACATTTGATGTTTCATATTATGACTTGTCCGGCGAGTTTGATATAAGGACTTTAGTTCTGAGCACCTATTTCACCTATCTTGAATTACTGAATATTTTAACTCCGGTCGCCCCGTATTACAGTGAATATAAGCTGCAGTTGAAAACAGGCGAAGATGAATTATACGCGGCATTTAACCGGCCGCGGGCGGATTTTCTGGGGAAAGTATTTGCGTCAGGCAGAAAAGGGCGGTCCTGGATTACGATTGATATTAAGAATGCTGCCGAAAAATTGAATGAGGACAGGGTTCGTATTGTGAAAGCCCTGAACTATCTGGAGGAAAAGGGCTTTATTTCCCTTCAAGTTTCGGGAATAAGGCAAATCTATCGTTTTAAGAACAGAGGCGCGAAGAACGCGGATTTAATAAAGAAATTACAGCGTTTGTTCATGAGGCGCGAAGAACGCGATATTGCGATGAGTAACAATGTGATAAAACTACTTGAGCATAAAGGCTGTAAAGTCCGTTATATTCTGGAGTTTTTCGGCGAAAATTTCAATAAAGACTGCGGGCATTGCGAATGGTGTCTGACAAAACGCGATACGAGTCCTGTACGGCATCCGGAATATACCTTCACGGAACAGGATGAATTACTGGTCAGGAAATTACAGGGACAATACCCGAAGGCCCTGGGTTCGCCGCGCCAGGCGGGACGTTTTTTATGCGGCATATCATCACCCAAAGCTTCAAGGACACGAATTGCATATACGACAGATGACGGCGTGGAACGGAAAAAAGTTCTTACCCGGCATGCGGCTTTCGGCAAATTTTCACAGGTTCCGTTTAAGAAAATATTGGCCTGGTGTGCAAATATCAGATGAAATGTCTGTCCACTAATTACGCTAATTTGCGCTTTTAAAAAAATTGTGATAATTCGTGTCATTACAGTCAACCGTAAAGCAAAAAAAAGATTTTTTTTAGCTTCCGAGGCAATTTAACTTGTTATAAGAGTTTTTGAGTTTAATGTTATAAAAGTATATTTTTAATAACTAAAATAACTAAAGGTTTGTTGTTTAAAACATGAACTATCGCATAGAAATATCTCCCTTACGGAAATGGCGCGATTCCCGCGGGAATAGCGTAAAGCAGCAGGTTACAGACTTTTTGAATTTAGAGATTGCGGATGTCTGGACGCGGGACGTGTATACCGTCTCGGCTGATATTTCCGGCGAACAGGCGGGCATTGTCGCCAAAGCCCTGGCCAATCCGGTGCTGCAGAAAGGCATAGTCGGGGAAACTTTGCCGGAAGGGAATTGCGCGTTTCTGGTGTCAGTGGGCTTTAAACCCGGCGTTACTGATAACGTGGGACGTTCCGCGAAGGAAGCGGTCAGCGATATCATCGGGCGCAGTTTGCGTGATGATGAAAAGATTTTCAGTTCTATTGAGTATATGCTTTACGGCGATGGTTTGAATGTTGAAACCGTTGAACACATCGCCAAAGATTTACTCGCTAATGAATTGATTGAATCCATACGTATTTTTACGGGAGCCGAACTGCGGAACGGCATTCCCCTGAACCTGCCGCGGATGACCGCTGCCGGCGCGGGCAAAGTGAAAACTTATAATCTCGATGTCGATGATGAAGAATTAATTGAAATCAGCCGCAAGGGGATTTTGGCTTTGACTCTGGCTGAAATGAAAGTAATTCAAAATTACTTTCGTAATGCTCAAGGGCGTGAAAAATACGGCTTAACGACTAATCCTACCGACGTTGAACTTGAAGTTCTGGCTCAAACCTGGTCCGAACATTGTAAACACAAAATTTTCGCGGCTGAAATTGACTATACAAATAATGAAAGCGGCGAGTCTGAAAATATCGTTTCCTGTTATAAATCCTATATCATGAAAAGTACCCGCGAAATTGGCCGGGAAGTCGATTGGCTCGTATCCGTGTTCCATGACAACGCCGGGGTCATTGCTTTTAATGATGAACTGGACCTGGTCTACAAAGTGGAAACCCACAACAGTCCGTCAGCCCTGGACCCCTTTGGCGGCGCGATGACCGGGATCGTCGGCGTGAACCGGGACCCGATGGGAACCGGACAGGGCGCGAACCTCCTGATAAATGTCTGGGGATATTGTCTCGGTTCACCGTTTACCGACCCCGCCGACCTTCCTGAAGGCCTGCTGCATCCCCGCCGTCTCCGGGACGGTATTCACAAAGGGGTTATCGACGGCGGTAACCAAAGCGGTATTCCTTACGGGCTCGGCTGGGAATATTTTGACGAGCGTTATCTGGGGAAACCGCTGGTTTATTGCGGTACGGTCGGCACTTTGCCCAAAGAAATTAACGGTACAGGCGGGGCTGACAAGTCCATCAGTCCCGGCGATATAATTGTTATGACCGGCGGCCGCATCGGCAAAGACGGTATTCACGGCGCGACTTTCTCATCAGAAGAACTGCATCAGGACAGTCCGACCCAGGCCGTACAGATTGGCGACCCCATCATGCAGAAGAAAATGAGCGATTTTATTTATGAGGCGCGGGACCGCGGCCTTTATCGTTTTATAACGGACAACGGCGCGGGGGGACTTTCCTCAAGCGTCGGCGAAATGGCTGAACTTTGCGGCGGATGCCGTATGGACCTGGCTAAGGCTCCATTGAAATATGCCGGAATGAAACCCTGGGAAATTCTCGTTTCAGAAGCCCAGGAAAGAATGAGTTTCGCGATTCAGGTGGAAAATCTTGACGAATTCCTTGCTCTCGCAAAATCCCGCGATGTGGAAGCGACGGTGATGGGTGAATTTACTGATGACGGCAAGTTCCACATGATGTATGATGACGTGACTGTCGCTTTGCTGGATATCGAATTCATGCACGACGGGCTGCCGCGTCTGCGTCTCAAAGCGGAATGGAATAAGCCGGAATTTGTCGAACCGGATATTTCCGGGCGTAATTGTTTTGCTGATCTTAAAACCATGATCGGACGTTTGAATATTTGTTCCGGCGAATACAAAGCACGGCAGTATGACCATGAAGTGAAAGGCTTGAGTGTTATTAAGCCCTTGGTGGGCAAATGCCGGGATGTCGTCAGTGACGCGACGGTCAGCATGATTGAACAGCTCAGCACCCAGGGCGTAATCCTTTCTGAAGGAATACTGCCGCGCTACAGTGATATTGACACTTACCACATGA
Organism: uncultured Victivallaceae bacterium; assembly: GCA_964515915.1. Lineage (GTDB taxonomy): Bacteria > Verrucomicrobiota > Lentisphaeria > Victivallales > Victivallaceae > JAHOYW01. The sequence continues at coordinate 11,083 of CAZEXM010000036.1, read as the reverse complement.
TGGCGTCGATTATTGACCTGTCAATACGCCGGATTATCGCCGTCGGCGGCAAAATGGATATGATTGCCGGTTTGGATAACTTCTGCTGGCCGGATCCGGTGCAAAGCGAAAAAACTCCCGACGGAACTTATAAACTGGCGCAGCTGGTCAGGGCAAACCAGGCCTTGTATAAATATACCAAAGCCTTCCGGGTGCCGTGTATCTCCGGCAAGGACAGCATGAAAAACGACAGCAGCCGCGGCGGCAGAAAAATATCCATTCCGCCTACCGTCCTGTTCAGCGCCATTTCCAGGATGGATGATATCAGCAAAGCCGTAAGCCTTGACGCCAAATTCGCCGGGGACCTGGTATACGTAATCGGCAGTACGGCCAATGAACTCGGCGGCAGCGAATATTACGCGATGTTTGGCGCCGTCGGCAATAATGTCCCGAAAGTGGATGCCGAATACGCGAAAAAAGTTTATTCCGCGGTATCTGAAATTACCGAGGCCGAATTAGCTGACTCCCTGCATACGCCCGCTATCGGCGGGCTCGGAACAGCTTTCGCCAAAACCGCCATGGGCGGCAGGCTCGGATTGAAAATAAATCTGGATAAAGTACCGCTTTCCGAGCCTTGCGGCGCAGCGGAAATCCTGTTTTCCGAATCCAATACCCGTTTCGTTATGACGGTATCCCCTGATAAGGCAAAACAGGTAGAAAAACTGCTTGCCGGTATACCCTTCGCAAAAGTGGGGGAAGTCAGCGCTGACCCTGTGCTTGAAATTAGTGGTGCCGATGTCGAAACAACTAAAATACAGCTTGCCGAAATTATTAAGGCCTATAAAGCAACCCTTAATCATATCTAATTTTAAAAAAGAGATCATTAAGATATGGCTGATCCAAGTAAAAAAGACAGTTTGAAAAAAAGCCCTGAGAAAAAGGCGATCAGGAAAAAAACGCCGAAAATTGAAGATAACCCCATGACCACCTCACAGGTGTATATGCGAAATATCGTCAATTTCGCTTTGCTTTCGCCGGACGAGGAAGTTCAGTTGGCCGCGGCTATTCACTCAGGGAACAAAAAAGCTCATGATGAAGCGAGAAGCAAAATAATCCGGGCCAATTTGCGCCTGGTGGTCAAAATCGCCAATGAATTTATGAATCGGGGCTTATCAAAACACGATTTGATTTCCGAAGGAAATATCGGCCTGATGACCGCCGCGGAAAAGTTTGATCCAGGCAAAGGCGCCAAATTCAGCACTTACAGCACCTGGTGGATTAAACAAGCCATGCGGCGGGCAATCGCTGAACAAAGCCGGACGATTAGAATTCCTGTTCAATCCGTGGAAAAAATCCACAAAATAAAGCGCGCTCAACGTGAAATGAAAACGGAATTCGGCAGGATTCCATCAAATATAGAGATTGCCGAACGGCTGCATTTAAGCCCCCGTACCGTTGGCGAACTACGGCATGCAAGCTTGAATACCTCGTCCCTAAATGAACCCATTGTCAGTGGTGAAACGGGGGAAATGCAGGATTTTATCCCCGATAAACCCGAACTCTCTCCTGATAATGTACTCGGCGACATTGAATCACTGAAACATCTTTATGTTTTAGTGAAACGGCTTTGTGAACGGGAACAGCAGGTTTTGAGAATGCGTTTCGGACTCGATGGTAATCCTGTGATGACGCTCGAAAACGTCGGTAGCGCTGTCGGCTGCACTCGCGAGCGTGTCCGCCAAATTCAAAATAAAGCAATTAAAAAACTGCAAAGTATGCATAGCGAACTTTCACGTTTGCGGTCTTGCGACAAAAACTGATATTACGTTTCTAATACCGCCTTTTAAAATTTCCCCTTAGAAATTCCATTGTTGTTTTCAGCATTTTTCCGGTTATTTCGTGTCCCTTATCCGCTTCTTCGCAAGTAAAGACTGACTGTGGCAAACTCTCTTTCAGGCATCGTTTCTCGATGGCATCCACGAATGCCCTGTACATTGCTTCCGGCGTACCTTCGTCCAGCGCTCCCCAAGCGAGAAATAGTTTACGCGGCGCGGTCAATGCCGCGACCTGATCCCAGTCAATCCCGGCGTTTATCATGCCGGGAATATAGTGGTACAGGCAATGACAGCAGCGATACTGATAAAACTGATGCCGCAAGGTCACAAAACTGAAAAAACAAGCAGCGGCTTTGACTTTTTCATTAGCCGCCGCCAGGATATAGGCCTGAGTACTGCCGCCCGACCAGCCGATGGCGCCGATGTTTTTTGCGCCCAGCGATTCAAGCGCTTCAATCGCCCGGGAATTATCCCACACCGATTTCCAGGCCAGGCTTTTTCCTCTGCCGGCCAGTTCGGCATGGGCCGCAATTTCATCGAAAAAGTTAGCGGAATAACCCCATTTCGCCTGTCGTTCGCCAAAACAAAGCGCATCAGGCGCCAGCACCCGGAATCCATTAAGCGCGGCAATATAGCTGTACTGTGCCGGATCGTCGGCATCCGGATGACAATGAAACGCCTTGCCTACCGGAAAAATGTCATTACCGCCATGACCGTGAATCGAAAGAATACCCGGTGCGTCAGCGGCGATATTTTTGTGAAACAAGTGAAATGCCGGAACAATTTCACCATCTCCGACGTCATATTCAACACGCTGTCGAATGATATCACCGGCAAGTTCAACTTCATCTTTTACCAGTATATTCAAGGGACATGAAGCTTCTTCAAATGATCCAAGCAGTTTCTTAAAACGTTTTTTGATTTCAGCATAAGTCAGATTCTCGGGATAGCCGTCAGGTTTTCCAATAAAATCATCAGGTATTGTTGTCATAGCTTTCAGTTCCTTTTTATTCTGGATGAAATTTCAGCAGAACTCGTTATTAATTCTCATTGATTACTCTTAAGTCCCAACAGTGCCAATTCAAATGGATTTTAAAAATTTATTTTTTCCCCAAGCATATTTTTCATCTGGCGACGTATAGCATGGCATCTACCGCACTTGGTGGCGGCATAATTTTTCGACTCGGCTAAAATTTACACACGAAAAAATGCTCTCGGGATGCGATTTTTTTCAAAAACCGAGTTTTGGCGGAACCATCAAGTTCCAGAAAAACAAGCAATTACTCTTTGATTTCTTTTTCCAGGAGTTCAACAACGTCTTTGAAGACGGCGCTATTTTTTTCGTTGACACTGATAAGCTGCCGGTGTGCGTCAAGTATGGTCAGGGCGTTTTCCCGTTCGGAACTCTTGATGTTGGGGATTTTCTGCAGCATCTCCGGCGTGTAGTCGTAACTTTTAACAACTATGAATACGTCATTTAGACCAATGCTGTCAAGCAGGTAGTTGACGTTTTTGTTAAGGGACAGAATGGTTACTTTTTTCTGGAATTTTTTGATCATAAAATTTGCGATTTTCGCCAACAGTCCAAGGATGGTGCTGTCAAGATAAACCGTTTCGCTCATATCAATCATAATGTCTTCCATATCAGGGTCGTTGAAGATTACACTAAGTAAACTGTCAAATTCGCGGCCGCTTGAAAAACGCAAATTGCCAGTCATTTTGAGAAAATACCGTTTACCGTCTTTTGAATATAAAATCTTTCCTTCGCTCATCTCGATTTCCCTTTTTTTAACGACAGGATGGTAATGTCATCCAACAGGGGGGCACTGCCAGTCAGCTTATCTACGAGTTTGTTAAGGTCCAAGTTTTTATCATTGACCAGATTTTTTAATCGTTCAATCTGCAGCTCAGTATCTTTCTCCTGAAAAACCTCCAGAATGCCGTCACTGAATATTGTAAGAGTAAAGTCGTCGGGCAGCGGCATGGAAACGTTTTGATATTTTGCAAAGTCAAACATTCCGACCGGGATTGATTTTTCCGTAATCAAGCGCACATCATCATTATTACGCATAAAGGGAAATGGGAAATGTCCGCCGTTAACAAAGATCAATGTGTTTTCATTTTTGACTAATACGCCGTAAAACATGGTGATGTATTTATCGAGATCCTCTTCATACAGGGATTTATTGAATTTGCCGAGCAATGCCTGGGGATTGATTATGATATCGTCATGTTTTGCGTAATAGTTGTCGCGACAACTGTTGATAAAGCTTTTGAGCAGGAATGTCACAAATGCGGATGCCGCCCCGTGTCCGGAAACGTCCGTGATATAAAAAGCGGCATAATTCTTGTCAATATCAAAATAGTCAACGAAATCACCGCTCATATACAGGGATGGGCGCAGGCAGTATTTGAATTCATAATCAGCAATAATATTGTTGTTTTGCGGCAGCAGTTTGAATTGAACGAGGCGGCCGGCTTCTTCATCCTCCTGTAATTTTCCCAGTGAATTTTCCAGAGCTTTATTAGTAATCTCCAATTCAAGGGTACGTTTCTCAACACGTTTCTCAAGCTCCTGCAGCTGATGATAATTTTTTTTCAGCTGCAGTTGCTGAAGACGTAATTTTATATGAGTCTTAACCCTGGCCAAAACCTCATCAAATTGAAACGGTTTGGTGATATAATCGACGCCTCCGGCCCGGAACGCAGCCACTTTGTCTTTAATATTCTGCATCGCGCTGAGAAATATAATCGGAATATCGAGGTACTTTTTATTTTTGTTGAGTTCTTCGCAGAATTCGAAGCCGTTCATGCCGGGCATATTGATGTCCAAAAGGATAAGATCCGGAATGTTTAATGTGAGAGCGTGCAGCGCGAGTTCCGCTTTAGGGAACAGGGATATTTCATAGCCCTGGTCGGTCAACAATTTATTGAGCAGAAACAGGTTGGCAACCGTATCATCAATAATCATTATCCGTGTTTTTTCTGAAACTTTTCCCATATTTTCTCCATATTATTGATAACTCATCTGTATAATAATATACTGCCTGAAAATGATATTGACAATCAAAATACCCTAAAGTTAATATATAATGTAATCATATCTGTGCGTTTTTTATTAAGAATATTGCAGATTATTTTTTCAAACACTTGAAAAAAATACGCTTTTTGTTTATCTTCTATATATTAAGGCATATAGTAAATTCTTATTTTTCTAAAGGGGGAGGAATCGTGGTCAACGAAAATGAAGTCATCATGCTCCTGCTTTTCATTGGGGTTTTTATCTTTATCATTAATAAACGCCGTGAATATAAACGCATTCCGTACTGGAAACTTATTCTGACTGCCTTTTATGTATTTTTCGGCGCGGTGATATTGACTGTCGCGGAAGGTTTCATATGGCCGGTTTCGCTGAATATATTAGAGCATTTGCTCTATATGTGCAGTTCATTTTTCATATTGACATGGTGCTGGATGACTTTTCGACGCGATAAGGGAGGCGGATAATGAACTTTGTTGGAATTATCGATTCTTTTTCCGTTTTTTTCGCGCTGGCGGCCTTTCTTGTCGTAGTAATCAACTGGCGCCGCAATAAGCGTAGTGAGATAAGGTTACAGGTCGCCGTACTGCTCTGCTTTAACCTGTTTTATTACATTTTCCTGTTTCTGCAGTGGAGTAATATTACACTTGCCCTTGATAAAGTCGAGGATTTAACCGGAGCTCTCATTCCTATGTGGTGGATCTTCGTTTTTTATGTTTTTCTTCACCGTATTGCTGTGCGGGATTTGCGCGAAAGCGAGGAGGAGTTCAGAACTCTTTTTGAGTCGGCCAACGACGGTTTGCATTTGATGGACGGAGACAAGTTTATTGAATGCAACAATACGGCTGTTTTGATTTACGGATGCGACCGGAAGAGTGATATGATCGGACACTCTCCACTGGATTTTTCGCCGGAAAAACAGCCTGACGGGCAATTGTCAAGGCTTATGGCTAAAAAGTACATAGCGGCCGCGTTTTCGGGAAAACCGCAGCGATTTTATTGGAAACATATACAGAAAAACGGTACTCCTATTGACGTTGAAGTATCCTTGAACAGCGTTGTACTCAGCAATAAGACCTATCTTTTGGCAATGGAAAGAGACATAACACAACGCAGAAAGGCGGAACTGGCTTTGCGTGAAAGCGAAAGACGCCTTTCGATCTTAATGAAAAACCTGCAGGGTATGGCATATCGCTGTCAGAATAACCGGGATTGGGCATTTGAGTTTGTCAGTAAAGGCGCATTTGCGTTGACCGGATATTCAGAGAAAGAGCTGGTCGACGGTAAAACGGCCAGTCATACCGATGTGATCTTTGAGGAGGATCGGGAGTTTGTCTTGAACCGGATCCAGGCGGCCATTGCCGAAGGTCGATTGTTCAGTATTGAATATCGGATTAAAACTAAATCCGGAACCTTGAAATGGGTCGCGGAAAAAGGTATCAGCATATTCTCCGATAAGAATGAACTTATCGCTATTGAGGGTTTTGTAAGCGATATCACCACCCTGAAAAATGCTGAAAATGAACTGCGCCGGAACAATGAAATCCTGGAAATGAAAGTTGAGGAGCGTACCGCTGAATTAAAAACCGCTAAAGAGCAAGCTGAATCCGCCAACCAGGCAAAAAGTCTTTTCCTGTCCAAAATGAGCCATGAAATTCGCACCCCGATGAACGCGATTCTGGGGTTTTCACAACTGATGCGCCGTGATCCCGGCCTGAGCAGTACACAAAGTAAATACCTGACCACAATCAACCGCAGCGGTGAACATTTGCTGGCTCTGATTAATGATGTCCTGGAGATGTCAAAGATTGAGGCGGGATGCGTAACCCTGCAGCCGGAACCATTGGATTTTTACCGTTTTATTGACGATCTGGTTAGCATGTTCCGGGTCAGGACTGAAGCAAAAAACCTGCAGTTTGACCTGGTGCTGGATAAGGATACTCCGCGCTTTCTAATAAGCGATGCCGGTAAACTCAGGGAGGCGCTAATCAACATGCTCAGTAATGCGATAAAATTTACTGATAAAGGTGGTATTGTCGTTCGTGTCAATCTCGCTCCCGGACAGACCGTAACGGATGGTTTTACCGGGAAAGTTCAGTTGCTTGTGGAGGTAGAGGACAGCGGATGCGGAATCGCCCAAGAGGATATTGACGCGGTCTTTACCCCCTTTGAACAGGCAGATGAAGAACACTGGCATGCGGGTACTGGTTTGGGAATGCCGATAAGTCGTCAGTTTGCCCGTATGCTGGGCGGGGATTTGACCGTAAGCAGCCGGGTCGGACAGGGCAGTATTTTCACCTTGGCTTTTAATGCCGAGCTGACTTCCGAAGACAATGTACAGTCCGTGTCGAATGAGAATAAATTATCAGTCACCGCTTTGGTTCCCGGGCAGAGAGAATTCAACATTCTTATTGCCGATGATGACGATTCCAACCTTGATCTTCTCGTTCAATTATTGAAATCAATTGGTTTTAAGACTTGTGAGGCACGGAACGGCGAAGAAGCGGTCGAGGTATTCCGGAAAGAAAAACCCGATGCCGTTCTTATGGATTACCACATGCCGAAAGCAGACGGTTTTGAGGCGACCAGAATAATTAAAGCCCTGCCGGAAGGCAAAGACGTTCCGGTAATAATTGTAACCGCCAGCGCCCTTGATCAAAAACAACAGGACGCCCTGAAGGCCGGAGCGGATTCTTTTATCAAAAAACCTTATATTGAGGATGATCTTCTGGAGGAAATAAAAAAGCACCTGGGCTTGGAGTATGTATATTATACGGAAAACGAACCCGATGCGTCTGCAACTGCGTCGTCCCCCGGGAAGAATGGAAAGGATTTCAATATTTCCGAGAGCATTAAAAATCTGCCTGAAGCACTTGCTTCTAAAATGCGTCAGGCAGTCGTTAAAGGAGACCAGAATACCTTGCTTGAGTTGATCGACTCCGCGGATATTGACCCCGCATTGGCCGGGCTCCTGCGTTTAAAAGCCGAGAAATTCGAATATGAAAACCTGCAGAAACTGCTGACTCCCCGCCGGACGGATTAAACCATAACTCCGACTCATGTGTTTTGTATTCCTGATATTCAAATATTCAGTTGATTGAAGACGAGGAAGGAATCTTTGCTCAGAGCAATAATGTCCCCGTCGAAAAGTTCCGCGGCTTGAAGCAGCTTTTTACTATTCAAATATGTACCGTTGGCACTGTTGCAGTCCTTGACGTGAAACTGGTCATTTTTGCAGCTTATTTCCAGATGCAGCCCCGAAACCTGTTTGTCATTATTCAGTATGAGATCACATTCCTGTTTGTTGCCTATGCTTATTATTGACGTGGTTAATTTATGCCATTCACGGGGTGAACCATTTTCGATAACGCATAGATAACTTCCGTTTTTTTCTGATATCGGCAGTTTTTTCAAAGCCAGTCTTATCATTTCGAAAACTTTAATATCAGGGCAGCAGCCTTCCCGGCTTATCATTGTTTCACGATATTCGGGGCGCTTATTAATCATTTCCGCAACGGCTTTGACGAATAATTCGCGGTTTTGAGTATTAATCAAGGTTTCACCCATTTCCTCGAGCAGCAGCAAAAACTCTTTTTCCAGCATTTTCAACATCCGGCTCTTTTGCTGATAAATCGTGCCCGTACGCAGGGCGCCGAGTCGCTTACTCACTTCTTCAACGGAATAGTCTTCGAGCACATACATACAAAAAGATTTATAAGTTATCTGGTCCACTTTATCGTAAACCCGCCGTAATGCCTGATGCACGAGTGAGCTGAGCCAGACCTTGTCGTCTTCAAGGCTGTAGGAATCCGGGTTTTCCGCGCTCATAATATCGAGATAAGAATTAATTTGTCCTTCTTCGCACTCATCATCGCTGGAGGCTATATAGCGGCTTTCTTTGCGGAAAAGATCATAACAGCGTGCTTTGACTATTGTTTTAAGGTAAGACCGGAAACTTCCTTTACCTGGATTATATTCAAATGAGGATATTTTCCGCAGCAGGCAGACCATGGTTTCCTGAAACACATCGTCAGCTTTAGTCGGGGAACAGCCGAAACGGCGCGCCCACCCGGTTATGAGCTGCCAGTAGAAGTCATAAAATTCTTTCCACGCCTCATCATTTTCAGTGTCTTTCAAACGCTGAATCAAAGTTTGCCGGGTTGTTCTAATATCGTCCATTATCAAGTACCTCAACATACTATCACACAGACTTCAGCAAATTTCAAGGCAACTGCCCAAAACAGCCGGGAGCGCCGGTCTGACGACCGGCGCTTCCGGCTATTTATTTTTTGTCAATCATGCCGGACTTGCGGGCGTAATCAAAAATTCCGCCAGCCTCGATAACCGCTTTGACCGCTCCGAGATCCCTGCTCGCGCAAGTTTTGCCGCTGGCGATGATTTTAACGCTTTTGTTTTCGAGATCTATCTCGATTTCATCACCGGTTTTGATTTCCCGGTTGAGTTCGGTATCAACTTCAACCGGATAAACTTCGCCGGTCGCGATGCAGTTGCGGAAAAAAATTCTTGCAAAAGAATTAGCGATAACCGCTTTGCAGCCGGCCGCGCCAAGACTGATCGGAGCATGTTCGCGGCTCGAACCGCAGCCGAAGTTTTTGCCGCCGACGATGATTGAATATTGAGTTTTAGTCTCACCGTCTGCTATATAGCGCTCGGTGTGCTCGTCCGGCAGGCCGATTAAAGCATAAGTTCCGAGTTTTTCGTATTCTTCCGGAATTGTCGGTACCAGACTCAAATATTGAGCAGGAATGATTTGGTCGGTGTCAATGTTGTCGCCGAGGACAAATACTTTACCCTTGATTATATTAGCCATAATAATATTTCCTTATTTTTATTTTAGATATTCGCGCGGATCAGTCAGGCGGCCTGTGAGCGCGGAAGCCGCGGCGGTGTATGGAGAGGCAAGAATTGTTTTAGAATCCTTTGAACCCATGCGTCCGGGGAAATTACGGTTAGTCGTGCTGACACAGACTTCGGCCTTATTGCAGCGCCCGAAAGTATCAACCGGCCCGCCCAGGCACGCGGCGCAGGACGGTAATGATGGTTCAATACAACCGGCCTCCACAAAAATTTCCGCCAGGGTTTTACCGTCGATACTGACTTTTTTCAAAGCGTCCGCCACTTCTACTGTCGAGGGGACAATATAAGTATCAATGCAGACTTTTCTGCCCTTGAGCAGTTCCGCCGCGAAAACAAAGTCAGTCAACTTGCCGCCGGTACAGGAACCAATATATGAACGGTCGAGTTTAACCTCACGCGCGGCGGAAACGGCTTTTACATTATCCGGGGAATAGGGCAGAGCCGCCACCGGGACGAATTCTTCAGCTTTGTATTCATAAACAGCCTGGTAATCAGCGTCATCATCACTATAAAAACAATTGAACGCTTTATCAGTGCGGGAGCGAAGGTACTCGATAGTTTTCACGTCCGGGGCAATAATGCCGTTTTTGCCGCCGGCTTCAATTGCCATATTGCAGATAGTCATACGTTCTTCAACGCTGAGCGCTTCAATAGCAGTTCCGGCAAATTCCATCGCGCAGTAAGTCGCGCCGGCAACACCGATATCGCCGATTATTTTCAGAATGACATCCTTGGCAATCACGCCTTTCGGGAAAATACCGTTAATGACAAATTTGATGGTCGGCGGAATTTTGATCAGCAGCTTACCGGTTCCCATCACGAAACCGGCGTCAGTATTGCCGATGCCGGTGGCGAACATCCCCAGCGCGCCATGCGTACAAGTGTGAGAGTCCGTGCCGAAAAGAACTTCGCCCGGACGGATATGTCCTTTTTCAGGAAGTGTTACGTGGCAGACGCCCGAATAAGTTTCATCAGCCGGATCGTAAAAATACGGAAGTTCCTGTTCTTTTGCAAACTCGCGCAAAGTATCGACATTGCGATGACATGCTTTGTCTCCGGTAAAAATATAATGGTCGGGAATAATGATCACGCCTTCTTTATCCCAGACTTTGGCGTCATCGCCGAATTCACGTTTAAATACCCCGATGGTACCGGGTCCGCAAACGTCATGCGTCATCAGGACATTAGCGTTGACCCAGATATTTTCACCAGGTTTGACTTCATTCCGTCCGGCGGCATGCGCCAGAATTTTTTCAGTGATAGTCATTCCCATTGTTATTTATCTCCGTAAAGATTTAAAACTTAAGTTTTGCAGTTCGTTTTTCTGCTTGATATTATGATGCAATTTTGA
>CAZEXM010000035.1:0-20678 GCA_964515915.1 uncultured Victivallaceae bacterium | reverse complement strand
TCAATCATATTATTCAAGCATAAATTCACTTTTTATTTATTGACGGTTACTAAGCTAAAACATATATTTTTGACTGCTCTAGCGACGACTTTAATATTATACTCTGTATATGCTGCTCGAATTTTTATTGCATGTATTTCAAGATTAAATACAGGATTCTCATATTGTGTATTCGGTATTTCTTCTCCAGCAATAATTTTACCAGTGTGTTTTATATTTTCATTACTATGTTTTATATTTTCTATTATACTTTTTATCAAAGTATATAAATCTAAAAAAATAGCAAACAGAACACTATTTATGTTATTGCCAATTTATTGCACATTGTTTTTGATACCCTGCATTCACGCATGTTTTATGATACCTCAGTCTGGGGGTATTGGTCTGATCAATCGAATCTTATCTCCAATAATGGGACCGTGGAGCAGATTTCTACGGCCTAATGCAATGACTTTAGAAAGATGCACTTTGGAATATTTAATTTTTAGCTACAGCTTAAGCGCATTGATGCTTATATCTATTCCTTTTTCTTTTTGGATAAAGAACAAAACATTTCGATATATTTCAATTGCTATTGGTTTAGCTTCAACATTTATATGGACAGGATATGGTATATATAGAATATTTATAGATATGATGTAAATAATGCAAAAACGCATTTATTCAAGCCGGAAAATTATTATTGATAATTGGCAAAATTTATAATTATCATTAATATGAAAAGTGATGAAAACATATGAGATAACGAAATTAACAGCAAGTGTTCTGAAAAAATAATATTCTTGCTTTTTTCAGGTTGTTTGATAATTAAAAAAGTGTATAATGTAGCACACTTTGCGGAGGCTGAGACTGAGCATAGCGAAAGTCAACCGTCCCGCTTGTGAATATTCTCAAGCGGGACGCTTGAGCTACATTGATTTAAAATAAACTTTTCTAAATGAAATTTTTCGCGCAAAAGCAGGGGAAAGAGAAATTATCATCATTATAAATAATAACAAAATAAATAGAAAACAAAGTCAAAACTCTTGACAGAACCGGTTAAAATCAAGGAGAAAAATTATGCTTAAACGTTTGTTTTTATTAGCCGCTGTATTATTCGCATTTACTCTAAACGCCAAAATACGGGAAACTGGAAAAGTAAAAGTTTCTTTGGCAGAACTGCAAATCAGTTTTGGGAAAACAAATTCTTTTACCCTGAACGCAAAACTTGAAACTTTCGGTCCAGCCAGAATAAAGTTGATCGCCGGCGAAGTATGCGCGGTTAACCCGCGCGTTGTTATCAGTGGAGATTCCGGGGATTTCTGGACAAAAAACCCTGAAGCGACTCTCTCTTACGAAAATAAAAGCTATTTCCTGAACTGTCCGGCAAAAGGCAAATATACTGTAAATTTAAATTTTGTCAGCAAAATCACTAAAGACGCGTTATTGCGGAAATGTTCGTTTTTCATATTACCTGCGTTGATAAGAAAGGTCAATTTGAGTTTATCACCCAGAGATATTGAACCCAAAATAGATAATTGTGCAGCTTTAAGCAAACAGGGTTCCGCTAAATACACCGGCACTTTACAGGCTTCCGGCGATTTTTCCATGAGCTGGAAAAGGCTTGTCGACACCAAAGCCGCCGCGCTTGCGGTTAATGCCGAAGTTTACAGTGTCGCTTCAGTCCTTAGCGGCGCGGTAAAACTGAATACTAAAATTATATACAAAATTTTTCAGGGCAGCCTCAAACAATTAAGTCTGCGCATCCCCACAGAGTTGAACGTTTTAGCGGTCAAGGGCAGGGACATCCGCGACTGGCGCGTCAGCGAAAAAGACGCTCAACTGATTATCGTTGACTTGAACAACAAACAGTATAAAAATTATCTTCTGGAAGTCCAGGCCGAACAAATCCTCGCCAAAACACCTTGTACTTTCGCCTTGCGCCCGATTGTCCCCGAAAATGTTATGCGTTTAGACGGTTCTTTGCGTTTTGGTTCGGGCCGGGGCGTAAAGCTTTTAGTTGAAAATACATCGGGACTCGTTCAAATCGACAACAAATCATTTTATAAAAATCAGTTATCGCAGCATTCTTTTGCGCTGCTCAATCCGTTATCGTATAGTTTTTCCGGCGGCGACTATCAGTTGAAGGCCAAAGCGGAAAATATAACTCCCGCTTATACCGCCGAACTGAATTGCATCAGCAACTGCGGTGGCCGCGCCCTGCAAGTCCGCCTCGACTGCACGCTGGATATTAAAGACGCTCCGCTGCGCGAAATCACCATCCAATATGAACCGGGCCTGACTTTCAGCCGGGTAAGCGGAAGGAATATCAACCCTCAGGATTATGACCTGCTCTCCGTGAAAACTAAAAAAAAGGTCAAAATATCTTTTCGCCGGGCGGTTTTCGGCAAAGTCGCTTTCAGTGTTTATTTCGAGCGTGAACTAAAAAACAGCACTTCATTCAAGGTGCCTAATTTTAAAGTCGAAGGCGCTAAATCCGTACGCGGCTATCTGCTCCTCGCCGTTGACCGCGGCTTGAAGCTTCTGCCCGAAAAATTGAAAAACCTTACTCCCGTGCATCCCGGTTCCCTGCCGGTCCGGCACAAGCGTTTACAGTTTGCTTATTTATTCCGCAACCAGGACTGGAGCGGGTTAATCAAAATCCAACAGGTCAAAGGCAATATCATTTCCGAGCTGTTCAACCTGGTTTCGGCAGGCGATGGAACCGCCTACGGCAGTTCTATTCTCTCGTTCCATATTTCCGGCGCCCCGGTGGACAGTTTACGTTTTATTGTCGGCGACGGCATGAAAAATCTGGAGTTCGAAGGACGCAATATTATTTCCCGCAAGAAAATCGGCACGGCTGAAAAAGGTTTCAGTATCTGGGAAGTGAAACTGCGCAAAAAACAACTCGGCGACATTACCTTGCTGGCCACTTACGAAATGTCCATCCGGGACGGCGGCATTTTGCGCCTGGGCGCGATTTCAGCGGCGGATGCGGATTTTTCCAGTAGTTTTACCGCGCTCGCCGGGGTCAAAAGCCTGAAAGTAAGTTCCGCGGCGGCGGCCCCGGAGGTTCAGGAAATCGACCAGTCCGAACTCCCGGCTGAATACCTTCAAATGATAAATAATCCGCTGTTGAAAGTTTACCGCGGCGGCGGCAAAGAACAATGGCAGGACGTCAGAATATCCCGCTACGAAAAATGTGAAATGCCGCAAAGCGTTATCGACAGGACCAAACTTTCCACCCGGCTCGACAGTAACGGCGGTTCGGTTACCACGGTTCAATACCGGATAAAAAACTCAAGCGGCCAGTTCCTCAGCCTCAAGCTCCCCCCGGGAAACGATTTATGGAAAGTCAGCGTGGACGGCCGCCCCAAACGTCTTTCAGTCAGCGCCGGCAGGCTGCTTATCCCGCTCCCGCGCCACCGGAATATCAATATGCCTATAGCCATAAAAGTTACTTACGCGCAGCAGTTCGCAAGCATAGAGGACAAAACAAAAATAGCTTTAAGCGCTCCTCAAACTGAGATAAAATCCCTGTTCTGTGAATGGCTCGTTACCGTGCCGGACAATTGCGCGATCCTAAGTTCAAATCCGGCGCCGGTCAAACGCCGTGAAGCTTTCAGCGGCGGTTTCGCCGGAATTATGGAACGACTCGGTTTTTACGCTGCGACTCAAACCGGGATTATATTTATAAGCGGCTGGATACTCATCACAATTGTTGGAAGCTTTTTCTTCCGGTGCTGCGCTCAAAAACGTCGTGTTTCAGCGCTTTGTGCATTTATCACGGCGGCTTTAGTTATTTTCGCGGCCGTCGCCGTTATGTCGGACTCGTTAATGTACAGCCAACTGAAGCCGCTTCATTCCTTTATCGTCAACCAGGCAACTTTCAGCAGGGTCATGGGACTCGACGGCAAAGCCTTCACAATTAATCTGCTGGTCAAAAATATGGAGGCCGCAAACATGTGGAGTATAATTTATTCAGCAGTAAGCATCGTCGCGGCAATAGCCGCATTCGTTTTCGGCAGAGTTCTCAAACGCAGGATAAGCAAAGCTCTCTGCGCCGGAATCGCCTGCGCCTTAATTGTCTTCGCCGTTTCACAATGGTTCAAGTTAAGCATTTACGGAGCTTTCATCCTGGTTGTTGCAATTCCAATTATGTTCAGTATCGCCGTCTGGCTCGCCACCTGGCGCAAATACAGGACAGCGCTTGTCAGCCTCATCGCCCTGGCTTTATTCTGTGCCGCCCCGGCTCAGGCTAAGAGAAGAAGAATCGCTCCGGCAAAACCCGGCGGCATTACAATAGAATCAATATCCTGTATCGGAACGCCTTTAAAAAAAGCAGTCAAAACGACCTACACTTATAAAATCAAAGCAGACAGGCCGGGAAAAATGCAGTTACTCGCCGCGCCTGCGATTATCACGCGTATTTTTGAAAAATCCGCTGCCTGGGAAATTATCCGCGACGGCGCGAAGTACATATTGGAAATAAAAGAAAAAGGCGAATTCAAAATTATTATCGGGATTGAATTTCCCGTTAAACAGCAAAATGGCAAAAGAACTTTTTCTTTGCCGGTTCCGCGATGTATTACGAATAGTTTTGTCTTGAGTGATAAATCCCCGCTTGGCAAATCTGCGATGCTTCCCAAAATTAATATTAAATCAAGAATTAAAGCTTTGAACGCGATAACAATGAGTCGGGATTATCAAACTCTCCGGGCTTGTTTTATTCCCGGGACGACGGCGCGTTTTGAAATATCCGGCAAAGCTCAACAAGCTGACGGAGCCGAACTCACTTTCTTCGCTAAAACCATCAGTTATGTGAAGGCCGGACGCGGTTCAGCGGAAATAAAAAATACTGTTTCCCTGAATATACCACAAGGCAGCCTCAAAGTCCTGGATTTGACGATTCCCGCTAATATGCGCGTAACTTCGGTCCTCGCCGAAGACCTTGAAGCCTGGCGTTTTGACCGTAAAAGCAAGAATTTAAAGGTGTTTTTCAGCAAGCCGCAAAGCGGCCGCTGCGGGATCACGATAAACAGCCAGATTCCCAACGGCAAACTGCCGCGTTCAATTTCCATCGCTCCGCTTAAGCTGGTTAAGGCAAATAAACAGTACGGTTCACTCGGTATATTCGCGGATCAGGAAGTTAAAGTTTCCACGGCTGCCGGCAGGAATTTTACCGCTATAAATAACGATTTTTTCAGAACCGCCGAACTGGGCCGCGCGCTGTTGAAAAAAACCTTCCGTTATTCCGGCGCCGACGCCGTCCTGACGCTGAAAATCAGCGAAGTCAAACCTGAACTGCGGGTCGTCGAAAAAAGCCAGGTGAATTTTGAGGATGAACGCGTTACGCTGACTTCAGAATTAATGCTGAACATTATCAGGGGCGGAATATTCTCCGTCCGGCTCAAGCTCCCGAAAGGCTTTGAAATCAACCGCCTGACCGGCCCGGAAATTCAGCACTGGGATGAAACCGGTAGCGGGGCGGATACTGAAGTAGTTATAAATTTCGTCAAGCGTTTGAGCGGTAAAAACACCTTCAATATTTCACTGAGTAAAATGATTTCCGGGAAATACAAGCAGGCGGAGATTCCGGCAATCCGGGTAATCAAAGCTCGCAAGCACACTGGAACCCTCGCTGTAAACGTCGAAAAAGGTACGGCGATTTCAATCCTGAAACGCCGCGGCATAAGCGTTTCCACCGCGCGGATACGTTTTGCCGATAGGGCTTCAAACTTCAAAATCCTTCGCCCGGATTGGAGCCTACAGGTGGCTTTCGCGGTTACCCCGCCCTGGATTCAGGTCAAAACCCTGCAGAATATCAGGATCAAGGCGCATAACGTCGAATGCAGCGCCTTTTTCAATTACTCCATCGAAAACGCCGGTATAAAACGTTTCAAAATCAGCTTGCCGCCCAACTGTGCCGCGCCGGAGTTTTCCGGCCGCTACATCCGCTCGGCGGGCAAACTCAAAGGCAATACCTGGGTGATTGAATTAGACCGCAAAGTTGAACGCAGTTACCGTTTGAAAGTCCGCTGTCAGTTGAAGTTAAACCAAGACAAGACTTTAAGCATACTGCCTTTTATCGCTCTGGACAGCGGTATTCAAACCGGCTATATCGCCTTGTTTGCCGAGGATTCGCTGCAGCTTAAAATAATGGCGAAGAAAGGTGAATTAAGCAGTTTTAACTCCCGTAACGTGCCTGCCGTATTCGGCGCTGAAAACCTGTCGAACGCAATATTGTGTTTCCGCTCGGTAGGCAAGGACTGCAAGGCGAAAATAGAAATAATCCGCCACAAAACCGCTTCGACTTTAAAAGCCGCGGTCGACTCCGTCGCGATAAAATCCCTGATCGCCAAATCCGGCCAAGTTTTGTCGGAAGCAACTTTGACGGTCAATAACAACAACAAAACATTTCTCCCGATACGTCTCCCGGAAGGCTGTACGCTTTGGGCGGCTTTCGTTGATTCCACTCCGGTTGAGGCGGTCAAAAGCGGCGATTTATCCTTAATTCCGCTGAAGCAGGACACTTCCACCGGCTCCTGCAGGCAAAAGGTTCAATTTATCTATTCCATCGCCGGCAATGCGCAATGGACACCCCGGAATCAGGATTATAAGGGCCCGCTCTTCGGTTTACCGCTCAAGGACATTAAATGGGAGGTATTTTTACCTGAAAACCGCGATTATTCAGCATTCGGCGGAACCTTGAAATACCGCGATGAATTATTATCCGCCCTGGCAATCAACACCATCAGTGATTATGATACGGTTATTAAAGAGCGGGTCAAATCCGAAGCCGGCAGAGCCCGGGAACTATTTTCGTTAGGGCGCAGCTATATCAGGAAAGGGAAAAACAAAAAGGCTTTTGAAGTTCTGAATAAAGCTAACGCCTTCACCGGCAATAAAGCGCTGCAAAGTGATATTCAGGGGCAGCAGCTCATCAACAGCCGTATGCAGAATGTTTATAATATGTCCCAACGCCGCAGCCGGATTGCGCAAAGCGGAAGCCAAATGAAGAGTATTCTCAAACAGCAAAGTAATAATATGCAGGCCCTGCGGCAGCAAATGGGTGATGAGGAGCTCAAAAACCTGCAGGCTATTTCCGACAAGATTTTCATGCAGCAGCAGGCCGCCGCGTCAACGCCGCGCCTGTTCGACATTTTCATCCCGTGGAAAGGCAAAAAAATAACTTTTGAGCGGGCTTTGGAAATCAGAAAAGACGCGCCTCTGGAAATAAATTTCCAGTCCAGTCAAAAATTGAAAATCAGTCGTTTTTCAAGCCAGTTACTGTTTGCCGGATTAGTAATCATATTCGCTGTCATCTGCGCGCTGATGATAAAAAAAGAAGGCAAGACAAACGTGGCTTAAGTGCCGGGTTTAGCCTTAAATCGACAGGTAGATGCATGAAATTGTGGCTAAAATAGCTCCGCAGGAGCGAATCTACCGTAACCACGGGTGTCAACCCGTGGAATGTATACAAAACATGATCCAAGCTCCGTAGTACACTATACAACTTAAATATTCGCATTGTATATAAAAAAATGTAGCTCAAGCGTCTCGCTTGAGTATCTTCACAACCGAGACGGTTGTGCTACATTAATTTGTGAAAAAATACGAAGTTGTAAATTTTACAGTGTAGTAGGAGCGACTGAATAAAATCGTTTTGAGCCGCTCCTGCAGAGCTGAGAATTCTTTTTTACCGTTTCCACGAGTTTTACCCGTGGCTACGGCTAAATCATCCCGCCGGGATTTTAAAACGTAAAATTTAAACTCAATTTAGGAGTTGTAAAGAAATAAACTTGACAAGTTTCGCAAAATATCCCGAGGTGATTTTGGGGTTTGCCGATGAGGCGCATACCCGAAGGTATGTAACGAATCGACAAACACAAAGGCATCCGGGAGAATTGCGGAGATGTAAAGCTTATTTTTGAACGGCTCCTTAATGCGTTTACCCTGTTTAAACCGCTTGCAAAACTGGCAATGGCACTCAATACCGCCCCCTGAACATCTGATGCCGTAGCCGTTAAAAGATAAAATTTAGAATTTGTAACTTGATGCTGCTTTTATATCAGTGTATAGTATGTTTTTCCTGATAATCTTAATACATGAGACATACTGATGATTGCGTTGATAGACTATAATATGGGTAACTTATTGAGTGTTTCCAAAGCACTTGAAACAGTCGGCGGTGATATCCGCCTGGTGGATAAGGCCGATGACCTGGAAGATTTTGATTCGATAGTTCTGCCCGGCGTCGGACATTTCGGCGACGGCATGGAAAATTTGCGTTCGCGCGGCTTTGAAAAACCTTTGCTGGAAGCGGCTGAATCCGGCAAAGCCTTACTGGGCATTTGTCTCGGCATGCAGATGATGCTCGAAAACAGCGAAGAAGCCCCCGGCGTCGCCGGACTGGGTATGTTTAAAGGAAAAGTTTTGCGCTTCCCTCAAGCCGGTGAAAAAGTTCCGCACACGGGTTGGAATAATGTAAAAATACGGAATAACAACCCTCTTATGCAGGGTGTTCCTGATGAAAGTTATTTTTATTTCGTGCATTCTTATTATGTTGCGGCGGATGATCCGGCGTGCATGATCGGCAGTTGCGAATATATCACTGAATTTACTGCCATCATCGGGCGGGGGAAAGTTTGCGGAACCCAGTTTCATCCGGAAAAAAGTCAGAAATACGGTTTGACTATCCTTGAAAATTTTGTCAGGAACAGTTAAATCAATCATGGCAAGTTTGCGGACAAAACAAAAAAAAACTCTACTGGCTGACATAAATCGGGCTTTGTTCGCAAAATACGGTATTTGTCCCTGTCCGCTGAATTATGAAACTCCTTTTCAACTGCTGGTCGCGGTGGAACTTTCAGCGCAATGCACTGATCTCCGGGTTAACCTGATCAGCCGCGGACTTTTTGAGAAATATCCGGATATTGAAAGTTTCGCCGGCGCACCCCGGGAGGATATTGAAAATCTTATCCGCACTGGTGGCCTGTTCCGCAATAAAGCCAAAAATCTCATTAGCGCGGCACAAAGCCTGATGAATGATTTTGACGAAAAAGTTCCGCAAAGCATGCGGGAATTGACCCGACTGGCCGGCATCGGCAGAAAAAGCGCTAATGTTATTCTGGGTGTTGCTTTCGGCATCCCGGGCTTCCCTGTCGACACCCACGTAAAACGCGTTCTTAAACGGCTCGCTATAACAAATTCGGACAATCCCGGCAAAATTGAAGCCGAGGTAAACGCACTTATTCCAGATAAATACTGGACTAATTTATCACATATGCTTATATTACACGGCAGGGAAACCTGCGCGGCCCGCAAAGCGGACTGCGCAAACTGCATAATCAATCATTTATGTCAATATTATAAAAAAGTTGTGAGTTGTGAGTTGTGAGATACGTGTTACGTGTTACGTGTTACGTGTTACGAATTAAAAAACTGGGAGCGCTGGTCGCCGAACCGGCATTCTTAACTGATAACTGATAACTGATAACTGATAACTGGAAAAATGGGCAAATTAAAGAAAAAATTCAGAAGTATAAAAAAGTTACCGAATTGGATGTATTTTATCCTGGCGCTTTTCATAAGATGTATGATCCGCTGTTTGTACAGGGTGAAAATAGAAGACCCTGATGCTTGTGTGCAGGCGAAAGAAAACTTCATTGTGGTGATTTGGCATAACCGCTTACTATTTTTGCCTGCCGTGTTTCCCGCCGCGGCCAGAAAACGAACCAAAGCTGTTATCAGTTCATCCCGCGACGGCCAATATATAGCTGACGTCGTTCATCAATTTGGTTTGCAGACAGTCCGGGGGTCATCTTCACGTAAAGGAGCCAATGCTCAACGTGGAGCGTTAAAGGCCGTTAACGACGGTTGGCATGTGTGTTTTACTCCGGACGGGCCGCGCGGCCCCAAATATCACATGCACCGCGGCTCGATCCATTTGGCGTCGCTTAGCGGCCGGCCGGTTCTTCCGGTGATGATTAATGCTTCGCGTTACTGGCAGTTGAAAAGCTGGGACGGATTCCAAATACCTAAACCTTTTTCTAAAATAACCGTGGTTTTAGGCGGCCCGATAGAGGTTCCGCCAAATCTTTCCAGTAAGGAAGAGTTGGAAGAGTGGCGTCAGAAAGCGGAAGATAAATTAATGGAAATTACCCGGGATTAACCTCAATAACAGGGAAAAAATATGAAAATAACTCAAGGGAAACTTGCAGGAATATTAATCATTGAACCGCAAGTGTTTGCGGACAGCCGTGGTTTTTTCTACGAAAGCTACAATTATGAAAAGCTGCGTGAATACGGCGTTGAACTGGATTTCGTCCAGGATAACCATTCCCGGTCGGTCAAAAATACTTTGCGCGGTCTGCATTACCAGATAAACCCGGGCCAGGATAAACTCGTTCGAGCCAGTATCGGTAAAGTTTGGGACGTGGTTGTGGATATCCGGAAAGATTCCCCGACATTCGGGCAATGGGAAAGTTTTTTGCTTTCGGCTGAAAATAAAAAGCAGTTATTTGTGCCTAAAGGCTTCGCGCACGGTTTTTGCGTACTAAGCGACCGGGCGGAGTTTCAGTACAAATGCAGCGAATATTGGTCGCCGGCGGATGAACGGGGCATTATGTGGAATGACCCTGATCTCAAGGTTCAATGGCCAGTAACGGAGCCGGTCCTGTCGTCCAAAGACACTAAAAATATATTATTTAAAGATATTGAATTATACTTTTAAGGGAAACTGTTCAAATGAAGAAACTGGCTGTCATCGGTAAGGGCATGCTCGGCAGTGAAGCGGCAAAGCTGGCCGCCGCCGCTGGCTGGGAAGTTTCCACTTATGATTTGCCGGAATTTGATTTGACCGACAAGCGGCAGCTTCAGAAACTGGTTGATGCCGCTGATTGTATCGTCAATTGCGCCGCTTATACCAACGTTGACAAAGCCGAAACAGAGCAGGATATCTGCATGGCGGTAAACGCGACGGCTCCGGGGCTGCTTGGAGAATTTGCGGCGAATGCCGGTAAATACGTCGTTCACATCAGCACTGATTTTGTGTTCGGGGATTTGACGGATGCGCCGCAAAGCGAAAATGACCCGACAAATCCGCTCAGCGTTTACGGAGCCGCAAAATTGGCCGGGGAGCAGAATCTGCTGGCTTCCGGCTGTAAATGCGGCATCATCCGGGTACAATGGAGTTACGGTGCCAACGGCAATAACTTTATTACTAAAATTCTCGAACTGGCAAAAAAATTACCAAAACTTAAAGTTGTCGAGGACCAGGCCGGTGCTCCGACCCGGACCCGGGACATGGCGCGCGCGATTATGGATTTTCTGCAAAATCAAACGCAGGGCCTTTATCATTTTGCGGCAGCCGGCTATACCACTCGTTTTGAAGTTGCCGGGGCGATTGTCGAACATTTCAAACTGGATACCGAATTAGTTCCGTGTAAAAGCAGTGAATTTCCCGCTCCGGCCGCCAGGCCTCACAATTCAAAATTTGACTGCGGCAAAATCGATAAAATATTGAGTTTTTCGCGTCCGGCGTGGCAGGATTCCTTAAAACAGTTTTTTGATGAAATATCATAAATATTCAAGCAGGACAGCTTATGCCGGAATTACCCGAAGTTGAAACCATAACACGAGCCTTGACACCGCATTTGCTCAATCACAAAATCACACGAATCGAGACGCATATTGAGAGCCTGCGTTATTCTCTGGCGCCGTTAAAGAATCCGGCATTGCTGGATGAAACTATAATTTCAGTCCGGCGCCGGGCGCGTTATATTATTATCGAACTGGCAAAGCGCCATGCCTTTATTATTCACCTGGGAATGTCCGGGTCGCTTCGCGTTGTTCCGGAAAAAGTTGAGCGTCTGAAACACGAACATGTTCTCTGGCATCTTGATAATGCTATGACAATGCGGCTTAACTGTCCGCGCCGCTTCGGATTTGTCAAAGTATGCACCCCGCCGAAGACGGGAGCGGAACCTGTCGAGCTCAAACACCTCGGCCCTGAACCTTTATCCGCTGAATTCAACGCCGCTTATCTCTACCGGATAACCCGCCGTCGAAGCGGCGCGGTTAAATCCCTGATAATGAATAACGCCTTAGTCGTCGGCGTCGGCAATATTTATGTTGCCGAAGCCCTGTTCCAAAGCAGAATAAGTCCTTTGCGCAAAGCAATGAGTTTAAGTAAAAAACAGTGCGCCAGGCTGGTTACGGAGATAAAGAAAGTATTAATTCTTTCCATAAAAACCGGCGGAACAACTATCGCGACATACAAAAGTGTTGATGGTTCCGAAGGAAAATTTGTACAGCATTTAAAAGTCTACGGCAAAAACGATCAAAATTGCCCTGTCTGCGCCTCCCGCATCAAACAAAAGCGAATCGCCGGACGAAATTCATATTACTGTCCCGGTTGTCAAAAATAAACAGAAAGCGTTTCAGTCCTTTGCAGCTATTTTTTCTTTTTTTAAACAGTGATCGCATGCTGAATGGAACTTGTTTCGCTGAGTTCGGTTAGTGCCCAGACTAAAGCATCCATGCGGTCAGGACTGAACTTCACAGTCGCAGGATTATATGAACACATTTGCTCCTCAAGCTCGACAAAAGCACCGACATGATGAACTTTGCCCTGCTCGTAAAGCGCGGCAACCGGTTCGGCCCTGATGAATTTACCGCGCGCGGCATGGACGTTTTTACAGGCAATCTCAGGAGCTACCCGGCGAAGATTGGCGGCTATTAAATCCCCGCCGTTATTGACTTCGGCAATAACCCGGTCAGCCTGGTGCCGGTTATACTCGGCGCAGACCGCCCGCGCCCATTCAAGCGGAGTGCCGTGCAATGACGCGTCGCTCAAAACAAAATAATTACCGTCAGCACTTTTGCCCGCCGCGACAATACCGGTCTCATCCGAAACGCTTCGCGAACTTACCGCGGGATCAACACCGACAACAATCCGCAGTAAAGACGGAGCTTCAATAACACGGTAAGCATCAATCATACTGTGTTTCCAGAGCGCCCCCTCAGTTTCATCCAGCCAGCGCCCTTCCAGAAAACGCCGCCGCTGCCGCCGGCTCAAACCGGATAGAGTTTCATCAATATAGCCGTCCGGCAAATTTTCCGCATTTCCGTCCGGGTTCATCAACATGGAAAAGTAATTATCGGGAAAAGCCAGGGCGGTTTTACTTTCCGGATCGATTTTCTCCACAAAAAGCTGGTAACTCCAATGTTTTTTGCCTGAAGGATTGCAGTCAAAGTAGGCTTTGTTAGTTAAAAAAGTTTTTTGCGCCAGACGAGTCAGGGCGGTAGTAACCGCCATGTATGAAATTTCCGAACATTCATTGAAATATATGGTCGCAAATTCACGTCCCAATATTTTATCGACACGTTCAGCACTGTCTAAACCGCCGAACCAGATTTCTGAACCATTCGGCAGCTGAACCAGGCCGTCGACGCGATGCTCCCGCCACTTAAGCCCGGGAAAACATAAACGCATGACTTTGAGAAAAGTGTCGTTCCATATTGCCTGGCGCACGGCATTGGCGCGAAAACGCAGAACCGCGTGCCGGCTGCCGGGGGCCTTAAGCGCCCGGATAACCAGGGCGTATATTAAAATAAAAGTTTTGCCCGAACGCGAGCCGCCAAAAAGCAAAACATATTTAGCCGGGCCGCTCAAGAGGCGGATCGCCGCCAGTTGGTCCGTGGTTTTTATGAATTTTTTCCGCGCTGCCATATTTTCCGCCTACAAGCTTTTTTCATCTTCGTCTAATTCCAGATCAAAGTCATTGGAACTTTGTTTTTCGTTCCACCGGTGCGGACAACGGTTTTTGAGCCAGAAAAGCAGGGCGCGGACATCGGGAGCGATTTCCTTGCTGACGACCCGCCGTTTCAAAGTTTCGAGCTGTTCCCCGGTTTTTTTGTCGACCATGTCTTCCGAATAAATTTCTTTTTGCTGAAAACCCAATGCCCGTTTGAGCAAAGCATCCTCAACCTGTTGTTCCGGCGCCATATTTTTTCCCGCTTCAAAGGCGTTTTTCAAACGCGGAAGTTCCCGCATCAGCTGTTCGAATTCAATGACGGTGATATTCAGTTTTTCCGCCGTGGATTTTTTGTCAAGACCTGATTTCGCGCACTGTTCAACCGCCAGCACTAATGCGTTAATAAGATGTTCATGTTCCATATTTGCTCCGTTTATATTTAGATTATTTATAAAAAACTAATTTGTAAAAAGCGTCTACCTTTGAGCTGAATGTCAACTCTAATGCAGGCTTTTTTACGGATGCGGTTTGAAAGCAGCAGTTTAAATGATAGACTATTGAGGTAACTGCAAAAGTCCGGCACAAACATGATTTTTAGTGTTTTAGGCGAGCAGATTTTGACGTTTGTGCGATTGAACATACCCATAGGTATGTGAATGAGCTCAAAATCAAAAGATGCCGTATAAAATCAAAAATCTGCTGTGGAGACTTTTGCAATTGCCTCTATTGTTTAAGCAGCTGTACAAAATAACAGGTAACTTGCTATGACCTTACTTTCAACTCAAATTAAAAGCTACATGGAAAGCTCTTCCTGGATCAGGAAAATGTTTGAACAGGGAATGGAACTGAAAAAAACCTATGGCGCTGAAAATGTTTATGATTTCAGTTTAGGCAATCCTGATTTACCGCCTCCGCCCGCGGTAGCCGAGGCTTTGCACGAAGTCGCCGATAATGTGTCAAAGCCTTTTTCGCTGGGATACATGCCCAACGCGGGCTATCCGGAAGCACGCGAAGCCCTGGCTGCTTATTTGAGCAAAACTCAAGGCGAAGATATTCAGGCGAAAGACCTCGTTTTAACCTGCGGTGCGGCGGGTGCGATCAACGCTTTTTTCCGGGCGGTAATGGAACCGGGCGACGAAATCGTCTGTCCCGCCCCCTATTTTGTGGAATACGCTTTTTACGCGGGTAACTTCAGCGCGAAGCTGGTTCCGGTCAAATCAAAAGATTTGACTTTTGAATTGGATATTCCCGCTTTGGAAAAAGCTTTCACCGCCAGGACCCGCGCCCTTATCGTCAATTCACCGAACAACCCGACGGGACAGATTTACACTCGCGAAGAGCTTGAGGCTTTGGCTGAAGTCATGCGGAAACATTCCGAAAAAACCGGCCGGATAATTTATTTGGCCTCAGACGAACCCTATCGTTTCCTGAATTACGACAATCTCGAACTGCCGTCAGTGTTTGATATTTACAAACACAGCGTAATCATGGGGTCTTTTTCCAAAAGCCTGTCCCTGGCGGGAGCGCGAATCGGTTATCTGGCTATTAATCCGAAAATTGAAAACGCCGGGCAATTGCACAATGGCGTAGTTATGACCAACCGCATTCTGGGATATGTCAACGCGCCCGCTGTCGCGCAGAAGATTTTAACCGCATGCGTTAATTCAGAAGTGGATGTTGACATTTATCGTCAGCGCCGTAACGCGATGGCGAAAGTTCTGGATAAGGCCGGTATCGAATACACCCTGCCGCGCGGAGCGTTCTATTTCTTCGCTAAATCTCCACTTGCGGATGATGTCGAGTTTGTCAATTTGTTACTTGAGGAAAATATTCTGGCGGTTCCGGGTAAAGGTTTTGGCTATCCGGGATATTTCCGTCTGACTTTCTGTGTAGGGAAGGAAGTTATCGAAAAAGCCGCTCCAGGCTTCAAACGCGCAGCAAAAAAAAGCTGGAGTTAAGGATTTTCTTTAAATTTTCCCATGGTCGCCGGCCTCATTTGCTTATTCCTCTAACTTCAGCACTTCGATAAAAGTGAGCCATAATATTTTGAGATCGAGCATCATTGATAAATTCCGAATATACCACAAGTCAAATTTGAATTTATCCTGCAATGAAATTGTATTTCTACCATTGACCTGAGCCCACCCGGTAATTCCGGGGCGGACGCTCTGCCGTTCCTGCCGCCCTTTACTGTAAAGAGCTAAATAATCCGGCGTGAGCGGACGCGGTCCAACCAATGACATATCACCTTTTAACACATTAATTAACTGAGGCAACTCATCAATGGACGTCTTCCTGACAATTCCGCCGATGAAATGCAGTCTTTCCTCATCCGGGAGTAAATTGCCGGCGTCATCAGTTTTTTCGCTCATGGTTTTGAATTTAATAATGCGGAAAAGTTTAGCGTCCCTGCCCGGGCGCTGTTGAGTAAAAAAAGGATTTCCCTTGTTGACAATTGCCAGAACAACAGCAGTCAGAGCAATAAGCGGAGAGAAAATTATCAGGCCAAGCAGAGCAAAAATAAAATCAAACACCACTTTCATATAACTATACATTTATTTACCTGCCTGCGATTTTTTTCGGCATCGCCGTGTCTAATCTTTAATTAAATACGATACCTGTAATAAAACACCTGACTGTTGAAAATTCAAGTAGCATATTTTCATTTCGCGCTTTAAAATTTATTCCCGGAAACTTTCCGGAACAGCTTGCAAAATATGAATAACTATGGAATATTCATTGAATGGATAAAAACTCTAAAATAATCATTTTCGGCGGGAACGGCATGGTCGGTTCCTCTATTGTCCGGTGTTTTAAGCGGCGCGGCTTCAGCAAGGTGATTTCGGCCGCCCGGGCGGAATGCGACATGACCAGGCAGCTTGAAGTCGAAAGATACATGCGGCGGCAGCGTGCTGATTACATCGTCCTGGCGGCAGCTAAAGTCGGCGGTATCATCGCCAACTCAACTTACCCGGCGCAGTTTATCTATGAAAACCTTATGATTGAGAGCAATATAATACATAGCGCTTACCTGAATAAAGTCAAAAAACTCCTGTTTCTGGGGTCAACCTGCATATATCCTAAAATGGCTCCACAACCGATTAAGGAGGAATACCTGTTGACCGGCAAGCTGGAAGCAAGCAACGAGGCCTATGCCCTGGCCAAAATCTCCGGTTTGAAAATGTGCGAATATTATTCAATACAGTATGGCTGCGACTTCATCGGCGCCATGCCCACAAATCTTTATGGTACAGGCGATAATTTTCACGCCGAAAACTCACATGTAATTCCCGGTTTGATGATTCGTTTCAGAAATGCCGTCAAAGCAGGACTCAAAAGCGTCACCTGCTGGGGGTCAGGCTCACCGCTGCGGGAATTTCTTTACATTGACGATCTGGCGGACGCGGTACTCTTCATGCTGGAACACATTGAAGCACCCGGTTTTGCCAATGTCGGCACCGGCATCGAGCTTTCCATTAAGGAACTTGCTGAAACAATTGCTGACGTTACCGGTTTTAAAGGTGAAATTATCTGGGACAGTTCCAAGCCGGACGGAACTCCGCGTAAACTCACCGACATGTCAAAACTGCACAGTATGGGCTGGAAACATAAAACATCTCTACAGGAAGGACTGAAGAAAACTTACGACTGGTTCCTGGCTAATGAATCCGCCGTCAGGAAATAAAGCGCATGGATATTGAATAATCAGATAAAAGGGAAACAGATAAATGGGAAAAGTTGCATTAATTACTGGCGTAACAGGCCAGGACGGATCGTATCTGGCGGAATTTTTGCTGGGAAAAGATTATACTGTCCACGGCATTAAACGCCGTTCATCATCTTTTAACACTGAACGTATTGACCCCATCTATCAGGACTGCCATGTCGCTAACCAGAAATTTCACCTCCACTACGGAGACCTCTCCGATTCCACCAACTTGATCCGCCTGGTAAAAAATATCCAGCCGGATGAAATTTATAATCTCGGCGCCCAAAGCCATGTCAAAGTTTCTTTTGACTCGCCTGAATATACCGCTGATATTGACGGCCTGGGCACCATGCGCCTGCTCGAAGCCATTCGCCTGCTGAACCTTGAAAAGAAAACGAAGATCTATCAGGCCTCAACTTCCGAACTCTATGGCAAAGTCCGTGAAACTCCACAGAGCGAAGAAACTCCGTTTTATCCTCGCTCTCCCTATGGAGTCGCCAAGCTGTACGCCTACTGGATTACTGTTAACTATCGCGAAGCATACGGCATTTTTACCTGCAACGGGATCCTGTTCAACCACGAATCTCCCCGCCGGGGAGAAACTTTTGTTACCCGCAAAATCACCCGGGCCGTCGCTCGCATCAAACTCGGTTTGCAGGAAGAACTTTTTCTGGGCAACCTTGACTCGCTCCGGGACTGGGGCCATGCCCGTGATTATGTCGAAGTGATGTGGCTCATGCTGCAGCAGGATGAACCGGACGATTTTGTGATCGCCACCGGCAGGCAGTATTCTGTCCGCCAGTTCGTCGAATTCGCCGCCGGGGAAGTCGGCATCAAAATCCGCTGGAAAGGCAAAGGCGTCAATGAAAAAGGCTACGATGAAAAAACCGGCAAATGCCTGCTGAAAGTCGATCCGGCCTATTTTCGCCCTGCCGAAGTGGAAACTTTACTCGGTAATCCGGCCAAAGCGAAGAAAAAACTAGGCTGGGAAGCACGCACCACACTTGCGGAACTGGTTTCTGAAATGGTTCGCGAAGATCTTAAAATCGCAGAGCGCGATGCCCTGTGTCATCGTGAGGGCTTCAGCACTAACCGCAACTTCACTAATTAGAGCCCGTCCCATTTAGGGCTTTTTTCGGCAGAACTTGATAAGCCAATTTGTCCCAGTTGCAAAAAGATGAAAAAAGTAGTAAAAATTGCGAGATTAGGACCGCTTTTTAAGCAGAAAGTAAAAAACGGTCAAAATTAGTCCACGGTAAACCATGAGCTGGCAAGAGTTCTTCTAAACTTGAATGACTTTTTCAGATGTGTTGTTTATGCTGCTTTTTAAGTCTCTGCTTCCTTGACTGGCAAGCGAGCCATGCACCACAAATTATGAACCAGTACAGCCTACCTTTTCCTGCCTGCACTCGAAATCTTTCCCATAAAGCAAACCGTCAAGAATAATATTTTTGAATATTCCGATTCTTCCCTCGCTTTGTACGCGCCGCTTCTGAAGTTTTTGAAATTTATCATCCTGCATTCTTTCGCAAAAGTGGGACAGGCTCTAGATAGATTACACCACATTGTGGAAAATTGCAAATTTTGAGGAGAAAGGATGGTCGGGGTAGCAGGATTCGAACTGACTACCTTTTTCAGAATCAAGCTCAAGATTTCCCCGATTCTCTAAAGTGTCCACCTATATGTCCACCAAAAATACCGTATCCCCCGGATTTAGCCGAACTTGTCAAGCTATGGCATAAACTGTCCGAACATGACAAAAGCATCATTCTAATGATTGCCCGCAAAGGGGGTGATCTAAATGATTAATCATGCTTTTTTTGATTCTTTTAATCCTAACGATTTCAAACTTATAGCTGACGAGCACGCCGACACTTGGCAGGCTTCGCGCACGGATAGCCGCGGGCGGACTACCGCCGCGAAACCGCCAACGGCGGCGGCTTTTACTAAACTTGAATCTAAGAGTATTAAAGTAACCTTTGATAATATCTTGGATAGAGTAAAAGAAAAATCATATATCAGTTTTAATAAAATTGATATTAGAAATTTAATGGATGCTACTCCAAGTAAAGATAATATTTATAAAGCTATTCCTGTATGCTGTAAAAGTTGGCTTTGTAAAGACTGCCGAAAACAGAAAGGACATGCTTTGAGAGAAAGATTAATAAAACAAGCTGAAAAAATCAAAGTTCCTCGTCTTTACACTATCACGGCTAATCGAGCATGGCATGATAGTCCTAAAGCATTTTATAAATATGTTATGAATGAAAAATTCATTGCTCGACTATTAACAAAAGAAATGGGTATTCGTCGCTGGGTTTGGATAATGGAAGCACAAGAAAAAAGCGGAGATGGCTGGCCTCATTGGCACATTTTGCTAGACATTGGAGATTTGCCGGCTATGTGGTTTAATAAAGCTACACAGAAAGCCCAGGAAGAGCCACCAGCGAATAAAGACGGCTGGGTTTATATTCCGCATTACTTCGACTTAAACAAAGCACGCAGATTGCTTTCAAAGTGGGAAGTAGGCAAACAATGTGTACTTTCAAAACGGCATAGAGATTTAAAGAATCCTGAACACGCTATTTGTTATATGACCAAGTATTTAATAAAATCTCCTCGGCGTGGTTTCCCTCAATGGATATTAAAAACTCCAAGAGTTAAATTTTATGCACTATCAAGGGAATTCAATAGAAAATCTGAATCAGTAGAAACAAAAGAAGAAAAAAAGCCTTCTCTTAAACGGAAAAATAACAAAGCTCGTAAACCTGTAGAACGTGTCGCAGAATGCCGTAAAAAAGTTTTATTCTCTATTTTTGATAGTGTGAAAAATCGTTTTGTTTTTTCACGTCCTATGTGGGGCTTAAAAGCAAGTATACAACATATGCCAGAAGCTTTATGTATACAAGAATATAGTCCAAAATCTCAAAGTTATTTCCCAACATGGGGATTTAAAGATTTACAAGGGCTAATAAAATTTGAAGATATATGGAATAAGTCAGAAAATCTAGAATTATTAATAAAATCTATTAACAATAAACAACAAGAATTATTAACACAATGGGGTGCAGCATGAAAAATAAAAAACTAAAACCTTTAAGTTATTTTAAACCTTTTGAATCAACAGAACCATATGTAGAATGTACAGTAAATCCCGATACTGGAGTTTATAAAATTATTACTCAAGTTTTGCAGTTCAAATTTGAGCGAAAAACGAACGATCAAAC
>CAZEXM010000034.1:0-20985 GCA_964515915.1 uncultured Victivallaceae bacterium | reverse complement strand
TGGATAGGAAGGCGGTAGTTATTATGCCGCAGAACAGATTTTTGTGAAGAACCACAATTGTATTTTAATTTTTTTATTTGCCTGGATATAAAAAAATTATCACCGCGTTTTATTGGGAATCTATCGCTTGCTGAAATTGTTCCTGAACCGGAAGTAACAACTCCGAGATGCCATGGAGAATCATAAGTCAATTCAAATTCTCCCGTAACAGTGAGTTTATCTACTTGAAAACAATTCGTATGTTCCGGACCGATGATACGTTCGAGTAAGGCCGCCGGATACTGCTGTTTTACCTGAGCCGAAAGTTTGAGCTTCTTAAGCAGCTTTTCCGTTGTCGCTCCTTTATAGTCAAAACATGAAAACGCGGTGTTCCGGTCAAGCTCGCCCCGCATTTGTTTTTCGCTGAGAGTTACATTTCCGATTTGTCTTTCCGGCTGTATCACCAGGTCAGTTGGTTCCTGAACTTCAAGCAATAAAATTCCCGGACCGATTGCGTGCGGAATCCGTCCCGGAATAAAATAGACATCACCAGGTTTGACGGAAAACTTATGAAAACAAGCGGTCAGGGTCGGAATATCTTGAGCGTTTACCGCTTCACGAAATTTGGCTTCACTGACATCAGGCTTGAAGCCGAGAAGGATATAGGGAGATTCGCCGTTAATTTCACGGGTGCCGAGAATCAGCCAGGATTCAGTTTTGCCGTATTCAGAATCACAGTGTATACGAGCAAATTCCCGGTCAGGGTGGCACTGTACGGGCAGACGGATTGCTGAATCGAGAAACTTGCATAATACTCCAATGCCATCAATATCAGCACTGCCCAGGGCATCAACAGGGAACTCTCGCAGCAGATCAGCAAAAATAAGTTCGGTGCCTCGAATCCGGGATAATCCCTCATTTGGCGACTGTTGATAATCGTCGTTGTCCGCAAGAGTTACGGAAGCCAGCCACTCTTCCGGGAAATTCCCGTCAAGAGCAGTATCATTGCCAAGGAACTCATCCAGCAGTTTACCGCCGGTATAACAGCGCCATACCCGGTTTGATTCGAAGAATACCGGATTGTTTAATATTTCAATGTCATACATTTATCAATTCTCCTTTGCAGTATTTTCGGGATGCTTTCCAATGAGAACCTTTTTTCTGTTGTTTAAAGAGCATGGATACTACCAATTCAGCCATTTCCTGCGTCGGCTGTCTGTATGAGACGGCATAATCGATAAATCCGTCTATGCTGTAGATGGACTGCCGGGGAATAAACGGCTTGAGCTTATCAGCCATTGTGTCATTCACACTGAAAACAGTGCTGTCTTGAGGAATATTTTCAGGAAGACTGAGCAAACTTTCCTTGTAAGACAACTTCACTATTGTTCCTTTAACGTTCCGTTCAGCGCAGTTTTTGTTGAATGCCTGCAGCCGCATCATGTCACTGTCTATGAAAATGTCGCTATGAGTAACAAATACCGGATTATTCAGGCCCGATTTCACCGCCTGGGCAAAAAGTTTGTTCATAGCGTCGTTATTGTCCAATCCCACATAGTCCGCATAATTACCCGGGATCATCCGGTCAAAGAACACCATATTCGTGCCCAGTACCCGCAGTCTCTCAAAAGTTTTTTCAGGGAAAGTATGGCCGCTTGGCCATATTATCAAATTATCCACTCCTTTACCAACCAAGTCTATGGCCGCCAGTTCTTCTTGTTCTGGAATTCCCTCGGTAAGCCGCAAGACCAGCAGCATATCTTTTTTGGACAAGGTTCTTTCAACTGTCCGGATAAACTCAAGCTCGAAATAATCACTCATGTTCGTAAGCAGTGCAATCTGCTTACATGATTCAGAGTTGCCGTCGGAATGGCTTGCCACGAAAGTTCCGCGTCCCTGTTCCCGATATAAAATATTACTTTGTTCGAGTTGCTCATAAGCCCGCCTTACCGTAACGCGGCTGGTTCCGGTATGTTTGGCCATATCGCGCTCGGTCGGCAGTTTTTCCCCCGGGGCAAAGTCGCCATTGAGGATAGCCCGGAATATTTTAGTTCTGATCGAATCTGTTTTGTTAATACACATCATGCGGTATTAGCTCCCGCCTCGAGGCGTTTTATTATGTCCTCCTGGATTGCCGGGGACAGATCCAGAAAATTTACGAATGTTCCGTGAATACGCATAATATACACGCCGCTTGGCACTAATTTTTTCGGAGACTTCAGCACCGCACGCAGATTTTCGGCGGTATCGATGTTGAAATAGACGTAGTACGGAGATTCCGGCACCTCCTCGCCCAGCCGGAATAATGGCTTGATGATATGATCGCGCATCCAGAGGCCTTTGGATTCAAGCTCGGCGTCAATCGGGCATATTCCGATATGCGACGCGTATCCCCCGGTCATTTGATGATAGGGTAGTTTTCTGTATGACAGCAGGCGTTCCGGCAGTTCACTGACCGCTGCTTCCGGGCGCGGGTCGATACCATATCCCAGCATTGTCCTTGCTCGTCTTCCGTCGGGAGTGGCGCCCACCCAATAGCCGTAAAGCAAATGGGTGCTCGGAGTAGACCAATCGGCAAGAAATTCTTTTCCCGCCGGGTTGCGCAATGCGCTTATACGCTTACTGACCGCACTCAATATCCTTACCGCGGTGTTGTCCGGGACTTCAATATTATTCGCATATTTGACTTGTGATTCCAGAAATTCCTGCAGCCTGTTCCGGTTTTTGAAGTCGGATGCCAGTGCCTGCCTGATTTCCTCCGCCGACCATAATCCTGAACTCATGGCCGCCTTCAGCGCTTCAAACGAATCGGCAACGACTCCGAGGCCATGAATAAGGCAGCCGCTGCCATTGTAACGCACACCGGGATTTTCCGGATCACGCATATCCCTGAAGCTGTTAAAGCTGTCCATAAGTGAAGATGTAAAAGCTACCGGTTTTTCAACTCCGAGGAGAGTGGTGCAGGCATTGCCGGCGTCTTCCATCAGGGGTAATAGAAAATCTAAAACCCGGAAGAATACCAATTCCGCGTCCTTGAAAACTTCTTCCGCGCTATTCAAACCGAGTTCCTTCCAGCTTGGACCGATCTGTTCTCCGGTAATAGTCGATTTACCGTCATTAAGAGCCAGTTCCAGGACTTTTCCGAGGTTCAGCCAGGTGTTGGTGGTATTGAGTGACGCCTTGCCCATAATCAGCGGTTCCTGACATCCGGCAATGGAGTAATCTTTCAGGTCGGCAACAGCTACACCCTGTTTCTCCAGCATTGGAAAAATAGAATCGTCATTAAAAAGCGACGGGGTTGAATGTCCGGGCGTAAAGAAAAAGCGCCCTGTGTTGTGATAGATTTTTTCCGGTGTTCCGGCATGAACTTTTACGGAAAGCGCCGGTTGCGGGTCGTTACTGCGGAAAAACGCTTCCAGCACCGCCTCCGTCATGTCCGTGCTTAAATCATTGCCGTGCTCGTCCCGCCCGCCTGCCATGATGTTCTGGGAAATTGCCCAGCAACGGTTTCCAACCTGATAAAAACACAACAAATGCCGCACCAGCTCCACGGCTTCCTCAAACTCTTCGCTATTATAATACGGCGCGAAAATACGGTCGATATTTCCCGCGGAAA
Organism: uncultured Victivallaceae bacterium; assembly: GCA_964515915.1. Classification (GTDB taxonomy): domain Bacteria; phylum Verrucomicrobiota; class Lentisphaeria; order Victivallales; family Victivallaceae; genus JAHOYW01. The sequence continues at coordinate 17,390 of CAZEXM010000034.1, read as the reverse complement.
ACGCATAAGGATTAGGTGCCTGTTCAATCACCATCAGCTGCCACAGCAAAACAAAACTCTGGATAGCTTCGTGCAGGTTTTCCGCTCCGGCTTCCGGAACTTTCGCGAGTGTTGCCGCCATTTGTCCGCAGTGAGCTTTTTCCAGTGCCAGTTCACGATAACGCCGGGCGAGAATCTGTACAGCTTCCAAACTTCGTGCCATTGCTTTGCCGTATTCTGTTCCGGACTCCAGCGCTTTCCGCCGCATTGCCGCCACTCCGTGCTTCAGAAACGGCCTCATATCGGGTATCGTGTGCCCGGTAACCGGCTCCATAAAAAACGCTACTTCTTTCGTGTAACGCTCGAATTGTCCTGAAATATCATAAAGTTTTCGCACATAATCGCTGTCTTCCCAGTATTTGCGAACCTTTTCAACCCGTTCATAAGTCAGGCCTTTTTCCAGGACAACATCACTGTAAACCGCACACGGATCACAATATCCGGCAAATTCCTCCACCTTGAAATTCGGATTAATGAGAGCGTACGATGGAGAAAACGCGCCGTCCTGAGAGCCGGCAATTGCGCTGCCGTCAGGAATAGATAAGGGCATACGCTCCACCACCCGGCAGAGCAGCCCGGCTTGCCCGTAAGCGTCTTCTGTTTCAAGTCCGGCCCGGCGCATGGCTTCGCGTTCATTCATTTTAATTTCCTGAACATAGAACCAGGTGTTTATTGTTTTCTGGCTGCGCTTGAATTTACGCAGTAGTTCTACTCCATCGCTTAATTGTTTTATGCGGGTATTCATATTAACTCCATTTTTTAATGTAACAATTTCGCGTTTATTCCAATTGCGGTCAAACTCTCACAAAAAGCTTCCACCACTTGTTTTTCCGGTGGATTCAGTTCCACGGCCGGACAGCTTTGCCCCAGTGCTTTATATTTAGGCAGCCCAAGTTGATGCAAACGTAAAAATTCCACTTTTTCAGGCCTGGCCGAATTAAAAAATCTGTAGAAGCGTTCACGCTCGGAAATTGTAAAGTTGAGCTCTTCTATCAATGGCACCCTGATAATCATATTGATACCGGCAGCTACCGCTTCGCTTATGTTTTTCAGAATAATATCATTAGCAGTTCCGGTAATCTTGCAATGCAGCTCCGGCGTTATGCATTTTAAATCACATATCAGCAAATCAAACGCGTCATATAATTCTTTAAAACGCGGCGAAGCCGCATTGGTCTCGACAGTCAGATTGATGCCGCGTGACTTCAACTCCTGCGCGGCATCAAGCAGGTCATCCAGTTGTAATGTAGGTTCCCCGCCACTAAAAGTAATCCCGCCGTCGGTGCCGAACATTGCCATCCGCTGTTCCACATCCTGAATAATTTCAGTTTTAGCTATTTCCGTACCGGCAAGTTCGAAGGCACGATTATGCCAGATATTTATACAGGACATGCTGGCACAATTATTACATATTTCACGTTTCAAATGCGTCCCTTCCACGGCTCCCTTGTCGCAGCACGCTGCCGCGAATTCACTTCTCTCCGGATAAAACAATATTTCAGGCTCAGGAGAGATGCTTTCAGGGGAACCACACCAGAGACAGCGAAAATTGCAGCCTTTCAGGTAATAGACAAATCGTTTCCCCGGGCCATCAAAACCATTGCTCCAGCCCTTTGCGAATATTTTCATATCAACTCCAATGTTTTTGCCGCCGCCAGTGCCGCGCCTGCAGCGGCCTCTTCTTTACTGTCCGTTAATTCACAGCAAAGCCCCAGCTCTTTCGTAATCAACTGCCGAACCAGCGGACTTTTACGCACAGCGTTGCCGCTGGCTATGACTTTAGTAAAATTATTAAGCGTTTCCGGCGGAAGCATTCCGGTAAGTTCATTCACCATTCCGCGCATAAACCCCAGGCTTAATGCGGCAGGAGTAAAGTTTTCAATTCCAATCGAAGTAACAGCCCCGCGTTTCGCCGGATTCATACGGGTACCGGCAAAACACGTATCAACAGTCAAAGCTTGTTCCGTTTCCACCGCCAGCTGATCCATAAGCTTATATACCTCACCGTCATCAAGTTCCGTATCGGTAAACTTACGCACAGTGGCCCTGAAAAAATCTTTAAGCAGCGCATAAGAGCGTCCTCCGCACAAACTGGCTCCCACCAGCAGAAAATTACCAAACGGCATTGGCCTGGTTTCCAAACCGTCATGGATGGAAAAATCCCGGCACGGCAGTGAAATCTGTCCACCGGTGCCAATGTTCAGCAGTAATGTATTGTGCTCCAGGCCGCACGCTCCGATAAAACTGGCCTGGTTATCACCCAGCGGCGAACAAACCTTGACATCCTGCGGCAGGCCGGTTTCGCAAGCAGCGGAAGCAGCGAGTGTCCCCAGTATGCTCATGGGATTACGAATTTCCGGTAATACTTCAGGCGGCAATTGCAAATGTTTAATTATCTCCATATCCCAGCAGTTATTTTTAATATCCATGATTCCCCAACTGGCGGCGTGGCTTGGTTCAGTTGCCGCCACGCCGCTCAATTTTGCCGCGACATAATCGGCAATCGTCAACGCTCCCGCGCCGTAAGGTATCTGGTTTTTTGCCGCTAAGGCCGCCAAAGTGGCGCCGCCGTATCCGGGATGCAAATAACATCCCGTACGGTCAACAGGCCAACTTGAACGCTTGATCGTCGCTGTCAGCTCAACCGCGCGCTGGTCGCACCAGCTTATCAGGTTTGTCAGCGGCTTTAGTTTTCGGTCGACCAGCAACACTCCATGCATCTGGCCGGAAATAGCTATCGATTTTGCCATATTAGTTGAGAATTTGCCGGAGTCCGCGAGTTGACGCAATAATTCCAGGCATTGCCGAAAAATCGTTTCCGGAGATTGCTCATGCCGTCCGTCAGGAAGTCCATCAACCGTTGCCTGATTAACAGCAGACACAAGGGCAATAGTTTCTTGACTATGGCAATTAAGCGCCACCGCCGCAATCTTACTTGTCCCGATATCTAAAGATACAATTATATTCATCAGCTATCCTTCATTATTAACATTTATATCCAATTGTTGTTATTGAATTTCCAGGAACAACCTGAGTCAAATTGAGTTTTTTATCCGGGATTTTCAATTCGGCACGAACTTCTTTATCAGAATTATTGTAGAATCGGAAAGTTCCGGTTTCATCGTTTGGCTGAAATGTCCCCATAGTGAGTTCAGCAGGCTTCAACACCATTCGATCCCCGGAATTTTTAGCTTTGCTTCCAGAATGATTGCTTTCCATGACGTACTTCGCCCCGAAACGCAATTCCTGACTCATTCTAGTACACTGTAAAATTTACAACTTCGTATTTTTTCACAAATTAATGTAGCACAACCGTCTCGGTTGTGAAGATACTCAAGCGAGACGGTTGACTTTCGCTGTGCTCAGTCTCAGCCTTCGCAAAGTGAGCTACATTTTTTATTACAATGCGAACATTTAAGTTGTATAGTGTACTAGCAGCCTGTCGGACTTATGGATAATCTGCTGCAAAAGTGCCGAATTTTGCTGAGATTTCCACCAAAATCGTCAAATATGTTCAATATTCTCGTGATTTTGACGAAAATTCCGCTTTATTCGGACAATTTTTCGCGACGACCTTGGAATATTAATTGTTCATAATGGTATTATATCATAAAACCAGTAATTGTCAAGAGCAATAGCGAAAAACCCAGCGAAAAAAAAGCAAAAATAATTTTTTTACCCTTCAGCTATTTGTTTGTATCCGCACCGATATTTATTCATGGATCAAACAGATATCAACAGTTCCGGGCCGGGCATTTCCTGTCTTTGAGCGTTGCCAGATACGAAACCAGACAACCGCAGTATCCACATGTCGTACCCGACTGTAGATTGACACATAATGAACAAATGTGCAGCCTCCTTGCGTATTCGACGGTGGACACCCAGCGCCCCTTACCGGGACGAAAATTTTCCGGCGCATCAAATGTGTTGTGTGTGTCGATTGCGTCACCAGTTAATATTCGCCCGGTCAGTTTTTTCGGAATGTTACCACCGCGCAGCTCGACATTGCTTCATAACATTCCTGTTTCAATGATTTATATTTGTTCATTGCCAGCCTCCTTTTCCATCAGTTCCGCATAACGGCAATATTTTTGATAATGCTTTGCGTATTTGGCGGTATCAGCGGAAACCGGTTCGTAAGTTACTTCAAAACCGCCCCCCATTTTTTCCATGGCCGCTTCAATGTTATCATAATATCCAGCCGTAACCGCCGCGAACATTGCCGCTCCCAGGGCGCAGGCCTGCTCGGATTTTACCACTTTGATAGGCATAGCCAGAACATCAGCACACATTTGCATGATAAATGGTGACTTTTTCGCAATTCCGCCAAGAGCGATAATTCCTTTTACCGGAACTCCTTCAGCAATGAAGCGGTCAACAATCTTTTTCGTGCCGAATACAGTTGCTTCAACCAGGGCACGGTAAATCATTGGAGCGGAGCTGCCGAGATTCAAACCGAAGACGGCACCTTTCAAATTCTGATTGGCGTCCGGAGTACGGCGGCCGTTCATCCAGTCGAGCGCGAATACATCAGTTTCGCCGATTCCGATTTTGACAGCTTCTTTTTCCAGTTCAGGAATAAGACGTGAAAAGATTTTTTCCTTCTCTTCAACACTGAAATGTTCCAGCGGCCAGCATAATACACGCTTAAACCAGGCGTAAATATCACCAAATGCCGACTGTCCGGCCTCCATGCCCTGCATTCCCGGTACTACTGAACCATCAACCTGTCCACAGATGCCTTTGATGAGTTTGCCGTCAACTTCATTGTCTGGCGCAATAAGAATATCACAAGTTGAAGTACCCATAACTTTGCTTAAATAATAAGGCTGTATCTGTCCGCCAACCGCGCCCATATGACAGTCAAAAGCCCCGCCGCTTACCGCGACATCGCTTGAAAGCCCAAGCTTGTCCGCCCATTCTTCAGTCAAGGTTCCGACTTTTACTTCAGCAGTACAGGTATCTTTATACAGACGGTCACGCAGTCCGGCTAACAGGGGGTCAAGTTCCGTAAGAAATTCTTCAGGAGGAAGGCCGTCCCAGCTTGCGTGCCACATAGCCTTATGCCCGGCCGCGCAACGACTGCGCTTCATCGTCAAAGGATCAGTATTTCCGGTCAATACAGCCGGAATCCAGTCGCAATGCTCCACCCATGAAAAAGCTGCTTCACGTACTTTTTCATCAACTCTGATTGTTCGCAGTATTTTTGCCCAGAACCACTCTGACGAATAAATGCCGCCGGAAAATTTAGTAAAATTTTCACCACCCCGGTTTTTTGCCAGAGAGTTGATTTCCTCAGCTTCCTGAATCGCGGTATGATCTTTCCAGAGAATGAACATCGCGTTAGGGTTATCTTCAAAACCGGAAGTCAAGGCCAATGGCACACCTTCTTTATTAACCGCCACTGGAGTTGAACCAGTAGTATCAACAGAAATACCAATCACGTTTTCAGCTGTCCCGGCCGGAGCATCCGCCAATACTGTCTTTATCGTTGTTTCCAGTCCGGCAAGGTAATCCGCCGGATGCTGGCGAAACTGGTTGTTTGCGGGATCGCAATACAAGCCTTTGTCCCATCTTTCATAATGGTAAACACTAGTTGAAATTTCTTCTCCGGTTTCAACATTAACCAGCAGCGCGCGCACACTGTCGCTGCCGTAATCCATGCCTATTACATATTTTGACATACAACACCTGTTTATTTATTATTGTAAGCTTATAATAATAACCGTTTTATGGGAACTTTTCAACATTATTTTAATTTATTTAAAAAAATAGCAGGCATTAACGTAATGCGACGGAACCGACAAAAGTCGTCAAGTCAATACTCGAACGCTCAACATTCTCTAAAAATTCGCAATTGATTTAAGCTCAAGGCAACGTTTATCTTGTTATAATATCGATTTGCAATCTAAGAGATAGTAAAAACTGCATTAATTATCCCTGAAAGGGATATTCACCGTAGCCCACGGCAACGCCGTGGGTATCATGCACCCCACGAGTTGTTCCCTGTAAGGGAACTTCAAAATAAGGTTAGTAATAATCAAAAAAATAATTGAAGTTCCCCTACAGGGAACATTCTATATATCATTCTATACCCACCGCGTTGCGGTGGGCTACGCTGAGAAACCTCGTTGAGGTTTTATAATTGATACTATCCGTTAGATTGCAAATTGTTATAAGTATTTATGACTCAAAACTTATTATTAATTGACTTCCGCTCGACCTCATTGCAGGCAAAGTCATTCGATGTTGAATGTTCGATATTCAAAATCCCGGTGGAGCCGGTTAAGTTACCAATTTCTAAAAAAAGTGAGATGTGGTGTATCTTATTTGCTTTCGTTGATGGTATTGCGCAGTTTGCGGGCCGCATCGCGTGACGCCGCGGCAAAGTTTTCCGAACCGTCAGCGTAAATAATTCCGCGTGAAGAGTTTATTATCAAACCGAAACCATCAGCCCTCGCGCCGTGTTCAAGAACCTTTTTTACATCCCCGCCCTGGGCGCCGACGCCGGGAACGAGGAAAGGCATTTCGGGGCAGAGTTTGCGTATATTTCCGAGTTCTTCAGGGAAAGTCGCGCCGATTACCAGCAGGACGTTATTGTTGTAATTCCATTTATCACGGGCAAGCAGCGCGACGTGTTCGAAAACCGTCCTGCCGCCGCAGACCAGCTCCTGCAATTCGCAGGAACTCGGATTCGAGGTGCGGCAAAGGATGATTACGCCGCGGTCGGCGTGGTCTAAAAACGGTTTCAAAGTGTCGATCCCCATATATGGATTCAGGGTGACGGAATCAGCCTGGTAACGTTCAAAAGCTTCGCGTGCGTACATTTGTGCGGTTGAGCCGATATCGCCGCGCTTAACATCAAGAATTACCGGGACTTCGGGATAATTTTCACGAATGTAGTCTATGGTCATTTTGAGTTGATTGTCAGCATTTTGGCCGGCGTAATAGGCGGCTTGCGGCTTGTAGGCGCAGACCAGCTCATGGGTCGCGTCGATAATTTGCCGGTTAAACTCAAAAATCGGGAATTCAACTGATTTCAGGCATTCGGGTAATTTCCTTAAATCCGGGTCAAGCCCGACGCAAAGCAGCGAATTGTTCTTCTTCCAGATATTACTGAGTTTGTCTATGAAAGTCATCTTCCAGCCTTTAAGTTTTACAGAATTCTGCCGGTTTCGGGGTCTACGAGCTTGAATTCTTCATGATGCATGGAGCTGTCCGCACGGAAACTTAAATCACTTCCGTACTGCTGTTCCAAATTATCAAACAGTTTCGCGTCTTCGTTCTTCAAGCGCGTGAGAATGTCGGGATGCATAAAGATGCGAATCGGGATACGTTTCCTGCCGCGCGATTTGAACAGGGAATGTAAACGCCGCTGAATTTCGACGCTCATCGACAAAGACGATTTGACATGTCCGGTTCCGTTGCAGTAAGGGCATCTGTCCAGCACCGTATTCTGCAAACTTTCATGTTCGCGCTGACGGGTCATTTCCATCAGGCCTAAGCGGCTGAGCGGTAAAATTTTCGATTTAGCGCGATCATTTCTTACTAACTTGCGCATAAGCTTAAAGATTTTCTCGCGGTCCCGCGAGGCGCGCATGTCGATGAAATCAATCACCAGCAGCCCCCCGACATTGCGCAAACGCAGTTGACGGGCGATTTCCTCGGCGGCTTCGACGTTGGTTTGAACGATTACTTCGGGGTGTTCGCCGACGCGTTTCCCTTTGCCTTTGCCGGTGTTGACGTCAATCGCGATCAAGGCTTCGGTTTCATCTATGCAGATGCAGCCGCCACTGGGCAAAGGCACTTCACGGGTGAAAATTTGATTAATCTGGTTTTTTACATTGAAATATTCAAAAATCGGCTCCGCGCGCTTATGGCAAGCTACTTTTGAACCCATTTTCTGGCCGCCGAACTTATACAGCAGATTGCGGATTTTACTATAAGCGGCTTCATTATCGACCTGAATCTCGTCGATGTCCTCCGTCATCAAATCGCGCACGGTTCGTTCAAGCAGGTTCGGTTCGCGGTAAACTTCGCACGGGACTTTACGTTTTTCCAGAATTTCTTCAACTTTATGCCAGTAATCAAGCAGCATGTCGAGGTCGCGTTTAAAAAATATTCCTTTCCGCCCCTCGCCGACCGTACGGCAGATTACTCCCATTCCTTTCGGCACATCAAGCCCGGAAATAATCTTTTTCAATCTGCTGCGTTCCGCTCTTTTGTCAATTTTGCTGGACAAACCGTAATGATCCGAATAGGGCAGAAGCACAAGGTAGCGCCCCGGTATGGAAATATTAGTTGTCAAGCGGGCTCCTTTAGTTCCGATCGGGCCTTTGACGACCTGGACGAGCAGTTCCGTCCCGGGCGGGAAAAGGCCCGGAATATCTTTTACGGTAAATTGTTGAACTTGTCGTTTTTTGTTTTTTTCCCGGATTTGTCCGGACTTGCTGTCCGGCGTCAAAAAAGAATTTAATTTTTCAGAGAAAGGTGTTTTTTTCTTTTTGCCCTTCTGCTGATTTTCCTTATCGTTTTCCGGGATTCTGTCCTGCATGTCGAAAGTTGCCGGCAGCATATCCCAGTAGTGCAGAAAGGCGTTTTTGCCCGCGCCGATATCGACGAACGCGGCATGCAGGGACGGTTCAAGATTGACGATTTTCCCAAGATACACCGACCCTGCCTTGGCGCCGTTGCTTTCGCGTTCAATCTCGTATTCTTCAAGTTTGCCGTTATTTAATAAGGCGAAACGCGTTTCCAGGGTTTCGCAGCTGAGTATTATTTGTTTGCGTATAGTCTCCATTCTATTTATTATCCTTAAGCGATATAATTTTTATTAATAATTTTTACTTCACAATTTCCTTCCTATAATGACACGTCAAAGCTGATAATACAATTTTTATAAGTGGATTTTTGTCCCCGTACTTAGACGATGACCATTCAAAAAAGCCGAACCGGACATTTCTTTTTTTCCCTGTGGCAGCAATTTTACAATTTTCAAAGCACCTTTGCCGCAGGCGACAAGCAATGCTTTTTTATCCGCCTGTAGAATCTCGCCGGCTTCTCCGGACAGGTCATTTATACAGCGCGCTTCAGTAATATTGAGTTTTTTACCCTGCAGAATAAAATAAGCTCCCGGCCAGGGATGATATGCCCTGACCATCGCGGCAATTTTCTCTGCGGGTAAACTCCAGACGATTTCGCCGTCGTTTTTTTTCACTTTCCGGGTGAAAACAGCTTGCGGCTCATTTTGTTTGCGGGGAGTTAATTGTCCGTTTTTTACCTGCCTTAAAACTTCAACGATATTTTCCGCGGCCAGGTTCCCCAGTTGATTTTCCAGTGAACCGGCATATTCATTTCCCTGAAGCGGAAGTTTTAAGATTTGATAAAGTTCCCCGGTGTCAAGCCCTTTATCCATTTTCATAAAAGCGATACCGGTCTCAGCGTCGCCGTTGAGGATTGCCGCGCTTATCGGTGAAGCTCCACGGTATCTGGGTAAAAGCGACGCGTGTACGTTCAGGCAGCAGATACCGGGAATATCCAGGAGTTCCCGGCGCAGAATCTGCCCGAAAGACACGACAACAATAAAATCTAAATTAAGCGCGCGCATTTTATCCATAAAAGAAGCATCTTTAACGGATTTGATTTTATCTATTTCGAGTTTTTTGTCCTCGGCAAATTGTCCAAGCGGGGTAGGGCGGAATTGTTTTTTTCTACCCGCGCGGCGGTCAATTTGCGTAGCGGCCCCGAGCAAGTCGATGTTTTCAGATTCGACGAGGGATTGAAGCACCGGCACCGCTATTTTGCCTGAGCCCATAAAATATATGCGAATTTTATCAATCATTAGCGAATTTTTATTCAAAAGTTTATCATTGTGTTGTATACTATGTTATGAAATATAACCCCGATAGTAAGTTTTTCGAACAAGGGATCGATAATGAACGCAAAATTACACAAAATAGCTATTGCCTTAGGTGGAAACCGCGGAGATACCACAAGCAATTTTTGTTTGGCGGCAGGCCGCTTATGCGAAGGCGGCGTCGAAAACATAAAATTTTCGACTTTATTTCACAGCAGAGCGGAAAACTGTCCTCCCGGATCAGCGGATTTCACCAACGCCGCCTTAATCGGTGAATGGGCGGCTTCTCCCGGTGAATTACTGGATTTGTGCCAGCAGACAGAGCTTAGCGCGGGGCGCCCGCTGAAACACGGTTTCAACGCGCCGCGCCCGCTTGATTTAGATATAATCCTGTTTGGCGCCGAAATAATTAATCTGCCGGGTCTGCAAATACCTCATCCGCGGGCCGCGCGGCGTTGGTTTGTCCTGGAACCGCTCGCCGAGCTTGCTCCCGGCTGGATTTTTCCCGATCTGGACAAGACAGTCAAACAGCTTCTGGAACTGCTTAAACCGTGCCGTGCGGAGACATCCCGCAATAAAAGGGGAGGATAAAATTTTTACTGTTAAGATTTTCGTTAGAGTTGTAAAAAGCATTATAATGGTCTATATTACCGGCTCATAAATCAAGAAGCAGAAACAAAGGAAAATTATCATGGCCAGAAAAATAATTATAGCCGGCAATTGGAAAATGAATAAAACTATTGCTGAAGCTAAAACACTTGTCGAAGACCTTAAAGGGCTTGTCGCTGATGTTGACGCGGCGGAAATAGTTGTATGTCCCGCTTTTACCGCTCTCGGCGCGGTCATTGAAGCCGCCGCCGGTTCTAATATCAAAGTCGGTGCGCAGAATGTGCATTGGGCGGAATCCGGTGCTTTCACCGGCGAAATTTCCGCGGCGATGCTTAAAGAAATCGGGGTGGAATATGTTATCCTCGGCCACAGCGAACGCCGCCAGTATTTTGGTGAAACTGACGCGACCGTCAATCAGCGCCTCAAAGCCGCTTTGGCCGCCGGCTTGAAACCGATCGTTTGTATTGGTGAAATGCTCGAAGACCGCGAACAGGAAATGACTGAAAAAGTACTTCTGGCTCAACTCGAAGGCGCTTTCGCTGATATCAGCGAGGAGCAAATGGCGGATATTGTCGTTGCCTACGAGCCGGTCTGGGCTATCGGAACCGGTAAAACCGCGACCGCTGAGATGGCGGAGGAAACTCATCGTTATATTCGCTGTACGCTTAAAAGCATATTCGGGGAAGCCGCTGAAGATATCGTCATTCAATACGGCGGCAGCATGAAAGCGGCGAATTCAGGTGAATTGCTTGCCCAGAAAAATATTGACGGCGGACTCATTGGCGGTGCCGCTCTGGACGCTGAATCATTTGCCGCGTTAATCAAAAACGCAATGAAGTAGGGCAATTGTAAAATCCCCCATGCGGACGCGTCCGACAAAACTCGGTCTAACTTAAATTCTTGAAAAAGATAAAACTTTGGTGCAAGGCTCGAACGCTCACATCTTTTCAAAAAGCCGAACGTCGGTTTCGTTATCTTTTTTAGTTTTGGCGGTGCCGTCCATGCGGAACAAAACGGAAATAATAGCGCCCCCGGCGCTTTGAGATTTGACTTTTGACGTTGGAATGCTATTGTATAAAGCTTAGTTTGAAAAAGTTTAGCTTAAAAATAAAAGGACTAGAGTAAAATGGGTGTAATTACCGTTGTTTTATATACCTTAGTAATAATAGTTGCTTTGCTGCTGATTGGCCTGGTGCTCATACAGCAATCGAAAGGGGGCGGTTTCGGCGGTTCCTTTGGCGGTGTCGGTGAATCTGTTTTTGGTGCTCATGCCAGTAGTCATCTTACCAAGTTGACGGTGATTTTGACGACCAGCTTCTTTATTTTGACCTTGTTGCTGGCGGTAATAGTTGGTCACCGCAGCAGAGGCCGCAGTGTGGCTGAAATTAATACCAATCTGACTGCGGATGTGAAAAGCACCGTGGCCGGGCAGAAAACACTTTCCTCAAAACCAAAGGCGGAATTGGATAAAAAGTTAAAAATCGAAAAATCGAAAACCACAAAGCCAATAGAAAATAAAAAATAAAAAATAAGCTTTTGGGGAAATTAGTTAGAAAAAGATCAAATGACAATAAAAGGGGGTATCGTGAAATCTGTTTTTCTAGTGTTGTTGTTTTTGACTGCTTTGCTTAGTAATGCTCAGTCGTCTGCAAAGTGGTTCAGGAATGGAACCGTTAAGTTGGAATATCATGTCAGCCCTCTTTTTTATGTATTCAACTATAGCAGTACAAATAAAGCCGGCAGTGCCGGATGGTTGCTGGTTAAGGTAATGTATAGCCCTATAGCCAGAAAACAAGCCAATAGAATAATGTGGATTGACGGGGTTACTATGGAAACTGAAGTAATTCTTCCCGCCAGCTATAAATCTAAAAGCATCATTGTTCTGCTGAAAGGTAAAACTACTTTCTGGTCCATTCCCATGGACGGGAAGAAGCATCGAGCCTGGGGCTGTATCCCCCCGCAGGTAATCGCCCGTTTTGCTCGTAAAGGCGGCAGGATCGACCTGCAGAAAATCGTTGCCAGAGTAACTTTTTACACCGCCGGGCGCAAGATTCTTATGCGCGTATACAGTTCTTCGAGCAATCGCGCCAGACAGTATTTTAAGCGATTCAGCAGTGTTGTTTCCGCAGGAGTGTTAACCGTGGAAGATATTGTGCTGCCTAGAACAGTGACTCCCTGGGGGGCTATAAATTACGGACTGTTTGACTTGATTAAACCTGACATCCGGAACTAAATTTGAGAATTATTGTTTATGGCAAGAGAAAGTAGAATTTTAACAATTGACATTGGCAGCGATTGTTTAAAAATGGCCGAGTTTTCATATCCTACGGAAGGTAGTATGAAACTTGAAAAGTTTGCGTTTCTCGAGTATGACGAGGAATACCGGGCCCGTGAACTTCCGGAACAATTTGCGCAGGCATATGAAAAGCTTCTTGAGGATCACGATTTCACGGCTAAAAAAGTCAGAGTGGCTATTTCCGGTCAGTCCGCGTTTTCCCGCCTGAGTAAATTGCCGCCTTTGGGTGATGACATTCAGCACATTGAGCAAATTATTGAATATGAAGCCAAGCAGACTGTTCCCTACGATATGGACGAAGTAGTTTGGGACTACCAGCTGATTCTGCACAAAACTGCTGAAACAGCGGAAGGCGATAACACTGAAGACATTGTCCATATTGAGGAAATGGAAGCTCTGTTTGTTGCAGTCAAAGACGATCTTATTACAGAATTATCCGAGATAATTCAAGATGCCGACAAAGAAATTATTTCGATAGAGACAGCTCCGATAGCCTTTTTCAACGCGGCAAAAGCGAATTTATCCGATGATAATCAATGTGATTTGCTGCTCAATATCGGCGGCCGTTGTTCAAGCTTGCTGGTGGCTGATAAAGGTCGAATTTTTACGCGTACAATTCCGATTGCCGGTGCTTCCATTACCCAGCAGATCAGTAAGGAATTCGATATTTCACTGACTGACGCGGAAGAGTTGAAATGCCGCCATGGTTTTGTTGCTCTCGGCGGAGCTTATGAAGAACCGGAGTCTGAAGTTGCCGCGGTCATTTCAAAAATTGCCCGTAACGTTATGACCAGACTGCATGGTGAAATAAATCGTTCCATAAATGTCTGGCGCTCTCAATACAAAGGAAACCGCCCGTCTCGTTTATTCCTCGGCGGCGGTAGTTCATTAATGGCATATACTCCACGTTTCTTCAACGAAAAATTGCGGATCCCGGTGGAGTACCTCAACTCGTTTCAGATAGTGGCGCTTGGTGAGGGAATTGACAGAGAAGAATTGCTGGACGTAGCTCCAATGTTTTCAGAACTTACCGGTATGGCGCTGCGCCACATCACTTCGGTGCCGGTTGAAATATCCTTGATGCCTGATACTATCAAAAAGCATAAGGCTTTGCAGAAAAAGAAACCTTATTTCTATGCCAGCGCTATCTCAATTATTTTGTGTCTGCTTGTTTTTTACTGGGTGGTTTCAACAAAACGTAATTTTGATAAAGATTGCGTGGAAAAAGTGCTCGCGGAAGTTGAAAAGACCGAACGGATAAGCAAACGGGTACGTTTTGTCAGCGGCCAGCTTAGTGGAGTTTTAGGACGATACGATAAAGCCCTTGAGATGTCCGATAAACGATCCCAATGGATTAAGGTACTCAATGAACTTGAAACAATTCTTCCCGATAAATGGTGGCTGACTTCAATTACTGCTTCCAGTGAAAAGCAGACAAAAGCTAGGGCGCGGAGTTCAAGAAACAGTAAGAATGGTGCTCCGAACATGATAGGGATGGAGGGTGATATGTTTGGTGATAATCAAGGAAGTGCAAGAAGCTCCACAGGGGTCAAAAATGTTAATTTGAAATGGTTGAAGCTGACTGGCCACTCAGTGGTTCTTGAAAATGATTTACTGCTTGATGAAGTATTCAAGAAAAGAATCAGGGCAGCAAAATATTTTGACAACAGTGAGGATGCGGTTATTTTCGACAGCTATGAAATTATCAAGGGTGAAAACAATTTTATCAATTTCGTGATACAAATAAAACTAAAAGAACCGATAAAAAAATAACGAGCCGTTTTTAAGGAAAGAAAAGAGTTAAATATGAATAAAAAGTTTATCAAAAAAAATATTTTCCTGCTTATTTTTATGAGCATGGCTATGATAGCCGTGGTTGCGCTGCTTATTATGGTATTTTTCGAACATAAATCAATGAAAAAATATGATTCTAAAAAAGCGGAACTGCTGGCAAAAATTAACAAGATTTTTAAGCAGAAATACGCACCGGTAAAAGTAAATGTTGCTCGTATTGAAAGTGATATTGCCGGGTATAAAAAAGAAATCGTGAAAATAGAGAAAAAATTTGGTAAACCCTATGCTTCGGCTCTTAAAAGCTTTGTGGAAGTTGTTGATATTCCGCTTGATGAATTTAAAGTTAAATTTGGCGAGTTCTGGGAAAAGCAAAGGGGGCGCACGACACGGGACCTGATATTCCGCCGCTATAAAGTGCGCCAATTCAGCGAAGACTTTCCTAATCATAAGTCAAACTGGGACGCGGCTATGAATAAGTTTATGCAGGAAGCTCAAAAGGTGACCCTGGAAAAAATAGACGCCAGTAATGTTGACGGGATTTTTCTGGCGGTAATGGGAAAAGGGCGCAGGTTTTCAGATTCCCCGTCCCGCTGTCTGATTTTCATGAAACTTATGCGCTACAGGATGGTTGAGTATTTTGGAAAGAAAAAAGTTAACTGTGAGCATGCAAGTGACTTTTCTTTTGATCATGATAAATTACCTTTAGCCGGAGATATTGAACAAATCGCCAAGGCGTGGGAAATCATTTCAGACCTGGCAAAGCGTATTGCGGATGCTAAAGTCAATCCGGAAGACAGGCTTGAGCTTGAAAAATTTTCAAAGCGGGGACTCGATGGAGAAAGGAACGGGAATTATACCTCGTATCGCTTTAATTTCACCATCAGCGGCGATTTGGCTACCATCCGACGTGTGGTAAAAAAACTTTACGAAGGCCATAAAGAGAATCGTATTTATGCGGTTAGAAATATTGCAATTAGTCGGATAGTTGACAACGTGAATAATATTCTTGCCGAATGCGAAAAAATTAAAGAGGAATTGGATTATGATGAAGCGATAGAGAAAAAAGATAAATTGCGCGAGCCCGACAAAAAAAACGCCGGCTTATTTCCTCGTTTCGGGAAAACTCGTTCTGGTTTGTCCCGCCGGTTCGGCGAGCAGGTGAATAATGGCGTCGGGAACAATGGCCAGCCGGCAAAAGTTGCCAAAAAGAAAAAGAAAATACTGGGCCCGAAAGACCCCGGATACGCGAAAATGATTATCGGAAGCAATAATATTTGTCGTGCTGAATTCGAGGTGGATTATATTATTTTCAACGATTCACAAAATAATTGACGACTGGAGGTTGAAGGTTGGATTTTTTTAAAAAACATTATGAAAAACTGATTTTGGCGCTTTTTTTGCTTGTTTTTGTGTTTTTGCTTCTCTATTTGATTGACCTGAGCAAGTCAACTAACACAATTACCAGAGAAGACCTGAAAATACCTACCAGGGAACCTAATTACAGAAAAACTGATTTTTCGCTCAAGAAATATCAGCTAAGCTATATTTTCAGCAAAGATTGTATTTGGAAAAAGTCAACAGCACGTAGTGATAAGGATAAAATATACACAGACCTGCTGATCCCGTTCAAAGCAGCCCGCTGTCCCTGTTGTGAAAAAGTAATTCCCTGGTATTACTTTTGGGGGCCGCTGGGTCGGCCGAGACATTGTCCCTTATGCGATAGTCCCCTGCTCAGGCCAATCACCTCCCCGGTTAGGTCATCAATAGTAGACTCACTGGACCGGGACAATGATGGTATCCCTAATACTATTGAAATTAAATTAGGGCTTAATCCTGATAATCCTGATGACGCGCTGTATGATATGGATAACGACGGTTTTCCGAATATATTTGAATATCAGCAAAAAACGAATATTAAAAAATCAAAATCGCATCCGCCAATGTATATGCGTTTACATCTAATCGAGTTTAGAGAAACACTACTGCCGTTTAAACTCAAAACAGTCGTTACAAACGGGAAAAAAGATCCCAAAGAATGGGATATCCAGATAAATGAAACCCGCAGAGGAGAGATTAAGACCAGATTTAAATATCTTGACAGTTCTTTACTTTTAGATAAAACGTCTTATAAAATTATTAAAATTGAAGCTATACATAAAGAAGAACGTAATGGCGGGACTATTATCAAGAAGGACGAATCAAAGATTTTCCTGAAATCTTTCGACAATAAATATACAATTACAATGCAAGTTGACCGGCCTGTATATTCACCCAGGCCTAAAGCTGTCATTGTAGATTTGGCTACTGGTAAAAAGTATCATGTCGGCGCGGGTGACACCATAGTAATGGTCATCAAGATTTCCAAATCACGCGGCGGGCGTAAACGCCGCAGGCACAGTAAAACCGTGAAATATAAGGTGTTTAAAGTTGACAGAAAGAAAAGGCAGGTTATAATTGAAGATAGAAAATTGAACAAGTACGTCATCACGGCGAAAGCTCTGATGCCCAAAATAAAGCAAAAGGGGCAAACCGGGCGAGGCGTGCCTGGCGGAGATTCGGGTGCAATGGAGATGCCGTCCGGCTTTATGGATGCTCCTCCCGGAGGAGTTTCAAACTCGCGAAGAACGTCGCGTTTACGCAGAAGACAAGGTAGAAATTACTAATTAAAATATGAAAACACAAGAGGTACAAATATGAGCATATTTTCAAAAAGGGTTTTGAAGCTCTTTTTTGTGGTGCCATTATGCTGCGGAGCGGTTTTCTGCCCGAATATCTTTGCTGTAAAAGCGAACATTA
>CAZEXM010000033.1:0-20994 GCA_964515915.1 uncultured Victivallaceae bacterium | reverse complement strand
CTCAAGACAAGAAATCAATTTGACTTTTTAGACATAAGGTATTGCAAATCGGTATAAAAAGCTTTTAAAGCTTTGATTTAATAATGGCCATGTGCGGATAGCTTTGCGCGAAGGAAGCAGCCAGTTCGTCGCGTTTTGCAAAACTCCCGCATAACGCAAATAAAGTCGGCCCGCTGCCGGTGATTTCCGCCGCGGCGGCTCCTGATTCCAATAATTCTGCTTTAAGTATCCGCAATATTGGAAATTTGTCATAACAGGCAATCGCCAAGTCATTATATATCAAACTGGAAAGCTTCCCTAGGTCAGCTTGCCGCAGGGCGCGTAAAAACTCCTGTCCGTGACCGGCCGGAACTTCGCCGATATTCTCCGGGGAAAGATTTTTGTATGCCCAGGCGGCGGAGACCGGAAAAGCGGGATTTATTAATAATAAAGGTATTTCGGGGAAATCCGGCTCAGGATATTCGAATACGTTCCCGGCCCCGGTAGCCAGGGCAGGGCGGGGGGAAAGGAAAAACGGGACATCCGCGCCGCACTGCAAAGCAATTGCGGCGAGTTCGTGTTCAGTTAATTTTTTGTATTTATCATTCAATATCCGCAAAACCGCGGCGGCGTCGGAACTACCGCCGCCCAAACCGGCCGCGACGGGGATATTTTTAACGACAGTAATTTCCCAGGCCGGGTTAATTTCGCACAACTCAGCGTATCCGGCGGCGGCTTTATGGCATAAATTGCCTTTGCCGCATGGAACTCCCGCCGCGCCGCAGCTTATGCTGATGCCGTCTGCCGCCGCAAAATTAATATCTATCTCATCCGCCGGGTTCGACAGCGGCATAAAAAGCGTATTAAGCGTGTGATAAGAATTTTCACAACGCCCTGTAACTTTCAAAAAAAGATTAATTTTAGCAGGAGCCTTAATCATATCGCATCCGCCTATCTGGCGTATTGTTTGTTGTAGCGCCGGATTTCGCTGACGATGTCTTCGGCTAATTGTAAAGCTTTCAGGCCGTCCGCGCCGGAAACTTTCGGCTGGACGATTCTGCCGCCGGCTTTGCTTTTTTTGACCGCGGCGATAAAATCCTCGAGTTCGGCGGCAAGAGCGTTCCTGGGGTCAAGGCTGACGTTTTTACGGGCCAGGCCGATTTTATTTTTCTTGATGACCACGCCGGTGTTAGTGCCGTAATCCATGGAGATGAAAGCATCATCCTGGAATACCCGGAAACGACGCTGCAGGTCTTCACTGATACGGCTGGCGGTAACATTGGCGCAGGTGCCGTTTTTGAACTTGATACGGACATTGACGATGTCTTCGGAATCGCTCAGGACAGAGGTTCCGACCGCATCGAAACGTTCGATTTCGGAATCAACCATGTCCAGGATTAAATCAAGGTCGTGAATCATTAAATCATGAACTACGCTGACTTCCGTGCCGCGGCGGTGTTGTCCGGGGCGCGGCGGCGGATATTTGGCCAGGCGGTGGACTTCGATGAAACGGGTATTGCCGCTATGCGCCACGAGATAGTCCATCGCCGGATTAAAACGTTCAGTATGCCCGACGCCGAAAACAACATTGTTTTTTTCCGCCGCTTCCAGCATTGCCCGTCCTTCTTTAACCGTCGCGGCTAAAGGCTTTTCGACAAGAACGTGTTTGCCCATTTCAAGCAGCGGGATAGTACTCTGCATGTGAAAAGTCGCGGGCACAGCGACACTCAAAGCTTCGCAGTCATCAGCCAGTTCCTTCAGGCCAGTATAAGCTTTCAATGCGAATTCGTCGGCGACTTTTTGCGCGTTTTCGGTGTTGATGTCAAAAATACCGGCGACATCGGCGTTTTCACTGAGATTGTAAAGGCGGGCGTGATGCCGGCCGAGGGCGCCGACGCCGACGACGCCGACTTTAATTTTATCAGATGTCTGCATAAATATCAGTTCCCTTATGCTTATTAATCACTGGATTTACATTTAATATACAATACTTTTGCAAAAAAACAGCGTATAAGAATAAAAATATTGTTTTTCAATTTGATATACTCAATAAAACAGATATTATTCATTAAGGGAACAACAATCAACTCAAGGGCGGTGGAAGCATGGAAAAATCTTACAAGTACAAACGAATACTGCTGAAAATAAGCGGCGAAGCTCTCCGGGGACAGGAAACGGCTGCATATTCCGCCGAAGCGGTGAGTTTGATTGTCGATAAAGTCAAAAGCGTCATTGATAACGGCATTGAAGTGGCATTGGTTTGCGGGGCCGGTAATCTCTGGCGCGGCAAAGTCGGCGCGGCGGAAGGCATGGACCGGGTTACCGCCGATTATATGGGAATGCTTGCGACGGTGATGAACGCGCTTTGTTTGAAAGACGCTTTTGACTCGGCCGGAGTCGGCGCCGAAGTTCAAAGTTCAATTCCAATGGAGCCGCTTGCCAATCGTTTCAACCGTGGAAATGCCATTAAAGCATTGGAACAGGGAAAAGTGGTAATTTTTGCCGGGGGAACCGGCAGTCCATTTTTCACCACCGACACTACCGCGGCCCTGCGCGCGCTCGAAACCGATTGCGACGCGGTTTTAAAAGCCACTAAAGTTGACGGGATTTATTCAGCTGATCCGGTATTATATTCTGATGCCGAACGTTTTGAAACAATTTCTTTTGAGGAAACTTTGAGCCGCAAATTAGCGATTATGGATTCAACCGCGTTTTCAATGTGCCGCGACAATGAGCTGCCGATCATCGTATTCAACTTTTCCGATCCGGAGTGTTTAGAGCAAGTCCTGCAGGGCGATACCAGTCAGGCGACGGTGGTGGAGTAAAAAAAATCCAGAATAATCCAGTTCGGGTGAAAGGAAATTTGTACTAGCGTATCATCGCACCGACAATTTCATTGACGCTTTTGCAGCCCTGCCGTTCAAGATATTCCTCAATCCCCTTAATGACCTTTACGGGGGCGTAGGGATCGACAAAGATCGCTGTTCCGACCGCGACGGCGCTGGCTCCGGCTAAAAGAAATTCCACCGCGTCATCGCCGGTCATAATTCCACCCATGCCGATGATTGGGACTTTTACTGCTTGAGCGACTTCGTAAACCATGCGCACGGCTACCGGTTTGATGGCCGGGCCGCTTAAACCGCCGGTCAGGTTGGCGATGTAGGGACGGCGTGTTTCGATGTTAATCGCCATGCCGGTCAAGGTGTTTATCAATGAGACCATATCTGAACCTGCGTCAACGACCGCACGCGCGAAATCCGCTATGCAGGTGACATTCGGACTGAGTTTGGTGATTAGCGGCAAAGTTGTTACCTTGCGTATTTCCGAAACCACTTGATGCGCCAGTTTTAAATCAGTGCCGAATGCCGCTCCGCCTTCTTTGACATTCGGGCAGGAAATGTTTATCTCCAGAGCCGCGATGCCTTCACGTTCCGCGTCCAGGCGGGATGCGACTTCACAATATTCTTCGATAGTTCCGCCCCAGATATTGACAATCACCGTCGCGCCGCTGGCGCGCAAAAACGGCATGTATTCCGCGCCGTCCAAAAATTTGTCAACCCCCGGCCCCTGCAGACCAATAGCGTTAAGCATGCCGCTGGCGACTTCGGCTACCCGCGGGGGGGGGTTGCCGTGGCACGGCTTTGCCGCGACGCCTTTGACAACTACCGCGCCAAGTTTGCTTAAGGCGTAATAATCCTTGTATTCAAAGCCGTAACCAAAAGTCCCGGAAGCGGTCATTACCGGATTAACCATTTTAAATTTTCCTAAATCCACACTCAAATCAAGCATCATGATTCTCCCGTATAAATATCTTCAACCTTGAAAACCGGGCCTTCTTTGCAGGTTCTGGCGTAACGCCAGCCATCTTCATTGCCGGCTTTTACTTTGACGACGCAGGCAAAGCACGCGCCCACTCCGCAGCACATCAGGTGGTCTAAACTTAATTCGCCATCGTTATAGCCCGAATTCTGCAGCATTTTTGTCAGCGTTGTCAACATCGGAGCCGGGCCGCAGGCATAAAAACGTATTTTTTTGTTTTTGTTATCTTCCAATGCTTTGGCGATAAGTTCCGTAACAAAGCCTTTGTGTCCTTGTGAGCCGTCGTTTGTCGAGCTGCGGACGGCAAATCCGGCCTCCGCGAATTCCCGGGCCAGAATCAAATCATTTCCCGAACGGGCTCCGAGCAGTAAAATACCTTTCCGCCGCGAGCGCCTGGCAATGAGATAAGTCGCCGCTGAACCATAGCCGCCGGCAACGATTATCGGGAATTCGTCAGCTTCGGGCAGGGAATAAGGAGTTCCCAGGGGGCCCATCAGATCGCAAAGCGTTTCGCATGACAGAGTAGACAAAACTTTGGTGCCTTTGCCGATGACTTTGTAGATTACCGTCAGCAGGCCGTCTTCCGAAACGTCGCAGATACTGAAGGGGCGACGTAAAATACGGTCTTTTAAATTAGCTATTTTAATGTGTACAAATTGACCGGGCTGCGTTTTTTTGCAAATTTCCGGTGCATGGAATTTGATTTCGTAATAATCATCCTGAAGTATGTGGTTACTGACTATTTCACCGGTTTTCATGTTGAATCCTGTTCGTTTCGCGTTCGGATCACCATCCAGCCGCGTTTTCCAAGCCGTCTATTTCAAAATTTACGGCGCATTTTCTTTTGTTTTACTTTCGGTTCTTCGAGATAGAGCGAATACCATAATTCGCCAAGCCCGGAGTTGGAAAATTGTTTGACTTTGCCGTTGGCCAGTTTTTCACGGTTATCTATGATGGTTTGATGATCCACTTTTTTGCGGGCTTCGGTTAAGAGTTTCAGCGCTTTGTCGGCTTCACCGTTTTTGACCAGTATCCACGAATATAAACCGTAAAGCAATGCGGCGTTTTCACCTTTGGCGCGTTTTATTTTCTTACGGAAAAATTTGTCAAGAGCAGGATCTTTCAGTTTGTAGAGGCGTGCTGTTTTGAAGGCCACCGCCCGCGCGTCCAGCAGTAAACATCCCGGCATTAATTCGTCGACCTTTTTGAAATCCTTCATCTGGTAATAAAACATCATGCGCATGGTATCGATTTGCTTTTTAAGCAGAAAATTCCATTTGAAGTAGCGGTCAACCCGGCGGGTTGTTTTCAGAGCCTCGCTAATCGCGGTATTTTGATCTTTTTCCAGGGTTTTTTGTACGGACTTGACATTTGCGCCGGGGCGGTTTTGAAAAATTTGTAATTTCCGGTTAATTTTATTTTGCGCTTCGGTCATCTGATCCTGGATAATAGTGTTGACTTTATTTATCTGCCGGCGTATGAACAGGCCAATGCCAATCCAGCAGACGGCAAAAACCGCTGACCCGATGATAACGGCCCAGGCGATGTTGTATTCGAGAGAACTGACCCAAGCGGCAATTAATGCAAGCGCTAATGATATAATCAAAGTAAACATGGCAGAATATCCTTTAAATTTGTTTTAATATCCAAGTTCAATATAAATGCTAAGTTTCCACTCTGCAAAGTATAAATGCTTTTATCTTTTGCGGCGGTTCTTTTTTTGTTGTTTCTTCTTCAGTTTCTTGAGGCGTTTCCTCCTGGCGGCATCTTTTTGGGTAAAGACATTTTCATTATCCATAAAACTTCCCATATCAGGGCTCATGCCGGTATCCATACTTCCCATTCCCCCCATGGCGTCGAGAGCGGGCATGCCGCCGCCGGTAAAACCGTTGAATAATTTTTTTAACATCCCGCTTTTTTTCATCATCCTGCGCATCTGGTTAAACTGTTTGACCATACCGGAAACTTGCTCTAAGGAGTTGCCGCTGCCTTTGGCAATACGTTTGCGCCGGGGAAAATCAACGAGATCCGGCTTGCCGCGCTCTTCCGGGGTCATGGACAGAATGATTGCTTCGATGCGCGTGAAATGCTTTGGATCAAGATCGCCTACGGCTTTACTGATGTCGCGCCCGCCGGGGAGCAGTTTCAAGATTGATTCAGCCCCGCCAAGTTTTGAAATCTGCTTAAGTTGAGATAGAAAATCATTAAAATCAAATTGATTCTTTTTGAATTTTTTTTTCAGCTTTTCAGCTTCCTCCAGGTCCAGTTCCCCGGAGGCTTTTTCAACGAGCGAAACAACATCACCCATACCGAGGATCCTTGAAGCTATCCGGTCCGGATGAAATACCTCAATATCATCGATTTTTTCACCAACCCCGATAAATTTAATCGGGCATCCGGTAACGCGGCGTATTGATAAAGCGGCTCCGCCGCGGGCGTCGCCGTCGAACTTGCTTAAGACCAAACCGGTAATACCCAGGGCCTTATGGAAATGATCCGCGACTGAAACCGCTTCCTGTCCCAGGGCGGCGTCGGCGACGAGCAGGATTTCTTCAGCACGGGCGGCTTGTGAAACCCTGACCAGTTCCTGAACCATGTCTTCGTCGACCTGCAAACGGCCCGCCGTGTCAATCAGGACGACGTCAGCGTGTTGAAATTTGGCTTCATCAACGGCGTTCGCCGCTATCTGCGCGACATTCGGGTTGCCGCGTTCAGCATAAACCGGCACCTCTATTTCGCGGCCGAGTACTTCCAACTGGTCAATCGCGGCAGGCCGATAGACGTCGCAGGCAACCAGTAAAACTTTCTTTTTTTCTTTTTTCAGCCGGAGAGCGAGTTTCGCGGCACTTGTAGTTTTACCGCTGCCGTGCAGGCCGATCAGCATTATCACGCCCGGGGAAGAGCTTATGTTCAACGGGACTTCGGCTTCACCCATCAATTCAACGAGGCGGTCATTAACGATTTTTGTCAACTGCTGAGCGGGGGTAACGCTTTTAATCACTTCATGCCCGATGCAGTCTTCGCTGACAGTTTTTACAAATTCCCTGACGATTTCAATATTGACATCCGCTTCCAGCAGCGCCAAGCGTATTTCCCGCATCGCTCCCTGGATATTGGATTCGCTTAATTGTGCTTTGCCGCGCAGTTTACGGAAAGTATCCTGAAGTTTATCGCTGAGTGTGTCAAACATAATTAAAAAAACTTTATTTTTGCTGAGTTGTTAGTTTCTGAGCCCAAAAGCATGGAATAAATCAAAAGTACCTAATATAATCCTAAATCATACAAATACAACATTCCGACTTGAAAGTTTCACCGTTTGCGGTTAAGGTTAATATATAATCGAAACTCACTTTGGATATAATCGAAATTCACTTTGGGAGAACAGCTTCTTTTGATGAAAATTTATTGTTCAAAATGTGGAATGGCACACGAAGTCAGCAAATCTCATAAAAACGCCTATATGTTTTGTCTGGGATGTGACCAGTTCTTCAAGATTGATAAAAACATCAGAGTCCCGGAGAAAGAAACTCGTGCCGGCGCGGCTCCGGAACCTCCCCCGGAAGAAACGGCTGAAGCCGCAAGCAGAAAAAAGAAACTGCTGTCTTCGGCGATGCTGAAAATGCAGATACGGGAAATTCTGTCTTTCATGATGCAGAAAAAGCCGTCAAAAAAACCTTATCTTCCGTGATGCAAATGATGAGGCCGGGAAAAACAGCACAGGCCATGAAGAAAAAACTGAGAATGATTTTCAGGAAGTTTTTTATTTTCGAAACCGCGAAGTCCGAATCAAGCCTCACCTTGCTTAAAAAAATACGTGATGCCCCGAAACTCGATGAAGATACCCTTCTGCCCGCGCCGGAGACCTTTGCGTTAATGGACAATTTCCTTGATCCCGAAACGGATTTCGAAAGCCGGATTGAAGAAGAATCACCAGCGGAATATATTGACTTTCTGAGTGTCGGCCCGGACGCGTTTTCAACTGATTTCTTCGATAATTACGGCAAAAATAAATCCAGCGAACGCTCAAGTGAAAAAAAGAAAAAGTAATATTAATTCCATCTTCATCGTAATGCCTCACTGAACATTGGTTTATGTAAATACATGTATGATTTTTAATCCCGCAGGGATGATTTAACCGTAGCCCCGGGTGCAACCCGGGGTTTTCAGCCGCTCCTGCTCATTATTTGCCTTAAATTAAAATGTGATTTACTGGATTTTATGGTGATAACTGTTAGATTAACAGGATTATAATGAAACTGTTGATATAAATTCAAGGATATAAATAATGGCTGAATATGAAGCAGTGATTGGCTTGGAGGTACATGTTGAAATAAAAACCGCCAGTAAAATGTTTTGTTCCTGCGCAAATAAATCGGGCGGCGAAGCCAACACGCGGGTTTGTCCGGTCTGCATGGGCTACCCTGGAGTATTACCTGTACCCAACAAAAAAGCAATTGAAAAAACGGTGGTCGCCGGTTTGCTGACTGGATGTAAAATCGCTGAATTCAGCAAATTTGACCGCAAAAGTTATTTCTACCCGGACATGCCGAAAAATTATCAAATTTCCCAATATGACCTGCCTTTCTGCGAAAACGGTTTTGTCAAAATCAGCGGAAAAGGTTTTTCCGGCGAAGCTATGGGGGATATAACTATCGGCATTACCCGGATTCATCTGGAAGAGGATGTCGGCAAATTAACCCATTTCCCCGCTTGCAGCGGCGTTGATTACAACCGCGCCGGCGTGCCGCTGATGGAAGTGGTCAGTGAACCGGATATTCGCACTCCGGATGAAGCTTACGCCTACTTGAATAAACTCAAACAGATTATGCAGTACGCCGGAATAAGCGATTGTGATATGGAAAAGGGCCAGATGCGCTGCGACGTAAATGTATCCGTGCGCCAAGTTGGGACTGAAAAATTCGGCACTAAAATAGAAATCAAGAATCTCAACAGTTTCCGCGCGGCGCATCGTTCGCTGGAATACGAAATCCGGCGTCAGCCGGAAGTTTTGAACAGCGGCGGCACTTTACGGCAGGAAACTCGCGGCTGGAACGATGACCGCGGCGAAACTTATCTAATGCGGGTAAAGGAAGCGGAACATGACTACCGCTATTTTCCGGATCCGGATTTAATGCCGGTAACTTTCACGGACGCTGAAATCGAAGTTTTGCGCGGAAAACTGCCGGAATTGCCGGAGGCGATGCGCAAACGTTTTATTTCCGACTTCGATATAACTGAGTATGACGCGGAAGTTATTTGCCAGACTAAGGCGGTAGCGCTTTATTTCGAAAAGGGCGCGAAACTGGTAAAAAACCCAAAAATCCTGGCGAACTGGATTATTTCTGAATTGCTTCGTGAACTTTCGGATGCGGGTGTGGATATTGCCGCGTGCAAAATCCTGCCGGGACAATTTGCGGCGATGATTGCTTTGATTGAAAACAATACTATCAGCGGCAAAATCGCGAAAGAGGTTTTCGCGGAAATGTTTAAGACCGGCAGGGAGGCGCGGGCCATTGTCAGGGAAAAGGGTTTAGAGCAAATTACCGACCGCGGCGCGATTGCGGCCCTGGTTGACGAGGCTGTCGCGAAAAACGCTCCGCAGGTTCGGCAATACAAAGCCGGCAACACGAAAGTGCTGCAATTTTTTGTCGGCCAGGTGATGAAATTGAGCCGCGGCAAAGCCAATCCTGAAATGCTTATAGAACTGTTGAAACAGAAGCTTGATTAATATCATTTTTCCCAAAAAAGTACATCGCAAAACTGCATTTGCACTGGAAAAATATCAATCTGAACCAGGGCTCAGGCCGTTTCGATGATGCCGCCGCCGAGCAGGTATTCTTCATCATAAAATACTACGGCCTGTCCGGTGGTAACGGCGCGGACGGGAGCGTCTAAAGTTATCTTTAAAGCATTTTCCCGCGCTTCAATCAAACCGGCGCCGGGAGCACTGCGGTAACGCACTTGTATTTGACAATGATGCGGCAGTTCAGGCGGAGCGCCGCATTGCCAGTTTACCTTGCTCGCCGCAAAAGACCGGGACATTAATTCCTCGTTGCCGGTAACTAAATTTATTCTGCCGCTTTCGGGGTCAATTGACTGGACGTAAGCGGGTTTGCCCAGAGCCACGCCCAAACCTTTGCGCTGTCCGATAGTATAGCGGTGCAGGCCCGCGTGTCTGCCTGCGGCTTTATCTTCATAAATGAAATCGCCTTCGCGGGCGCTCCCGTTGAATAAACGGCGCAGGGTTTCGGGAAAAACTTCGCCGGCGACACTGAAACAAGCGTCCTGACTGTCTTTTTTCTCGGAATTTTTCAAACCCAGCTCACGGGCCAGCCGGCGAACCGCGGTTTTTTCCATTTCGCCAACCGGGAACTGTATTTTCGCGAGCTGTTCCTGGGTCAGCCGGTAAAGGAAATAGCTTTGATCCTTGAGCGGATCGCTGCCGCGCCGCAATTTGTAAACGCCATCGTCTTTAACAATTCTCGCGTAATGCCCGGTAACAATGCCCGTCGCGCCTATTTCCCCGGCGAAATCCAGAAGTTTCCCGAATTTAATAAAGAAATTACAGTAAGTACAGGGATTTGGGGTGCGTCCCCGCCGGTATTCTTCCCACGCCGGCCGCAAAACCAAATCCTCAAAATCCGGATAAAGATCAAGATAATAATGTTTGATATTAAGTTTTTTTACCAACTCCGCCAGGGCTTTTTCATCGTTTTCAGTCGTGCATGTCTGAAATTCAGCAAAAGCCGGGTCGGGGTGTTTCAAACGCAGGGTTGCTCCTATGACTTCATATCCCTGTTTCTGACACACCGCCGCCGCGACCGAAGAATCAACTCCGCCGCTCATTGCCGCTAATATTTTCTTTTTCGTCATGTATTTATCTCTTATGTGAAAATCTTATCGCAAACAATATATGCTGAAAGTAATAATTTCAAGCAATGAAAATGTATTATTTTCATGGTATAAACAGTTAATCCGCTTGAAATTAAAATATATCTACCTATTGTATTCGGGTGCATTTAAGATTTAATTAATTATTTAACATATTTTCAAGGTTGTACTCATGCTAGAAGCAAAAAATCTTCAAGATGTAACAGCCGCGTTGCGGGAATTGTATAATCGCGCAACGGCTGCCGGCAGAAAAAAAAATTGGGACTACGCAATTGAACTGATACTGAATGTCCTCGCAAAAGAACCATGCCTGGAAGCGGCGCGTCAGGAATTACGCAAATATGAACGTGGAAAATCGGAAAATACTGGTTTTTTTACTAAAATATCCGCCAAAATAAAAGCTTCTTTGAAAGTGCCTAAAATAAAAATCATTGCGAAAAAAGATCCTTTTAAAGCCATACGGCAATATGAAAAACTCCTGAGCGAATATCTTTACAATCCATTGGTGTTAAATGCCCTGGGCGATGCGGCGACAGCTAAAGGCGCGTTTTTTATAGGTATTGAAGTACTCGAAATCATCCGTGAGAAATCCCCGAACAACGAAGCTAATCTGCGCAAACTGGCTGGATATTATAAAGAGATTAAAGACGGCATGTCTTATTTGCGGATTTTTCAGGAAATCGCCAACATGCATCCTAATGACCTGACCAGACAATCCGAATTGCGGGCCGCGACCGCCTTTTCGACAATGCATAAATCCAACTGGGAGAAAGAAGGCTCCATACAGGAAAAAGTTCTGGATGAAGACGCCGTTGCCGAACAACTCGCTGAAGGCACTATTCATGATGACGGCCAGGCAAGAATGCTCGTTCAAAAATATACAAAGGAACTGGAAGAAAAAGAATCTACAGACATTCGCCGTAAACTGGCTGAAGCTTATTCCATGCTTAATCAATTCGACAACGCGATAGAACAATTCACTATTATCCAGAAAAATATCGGTGCTATGGACCCGGCTGTTGATAAATTAATAGAAACCGCATATCTGGCCAAAATCGACGCCAACATAAAAGAACTCACTGATAATCCGGATCAGTACGACGCGCCGGAAACTCAAATCACGGACTTGAAACAACACCGTGCCCAATACCGCTTAGGACGTGCATTAAAGCGTGTTGAAACCTATCCGAACGATACACAGTTACGTTACAGCCTGGCTCTGGTGTATTTTGAAGCTGATGATTTTGATAATGCGCTCGAAGAATTCCAGAAAGCGCGTCGTAATCCTCAACGCAAACGCTCCTGTATCATTCACATCGGACGCTGCTTTGAAAATAAAAAGCAATTTGATATGGCTGTTGATCAGTTTAGCGAAGTTCTCGCGGAAATGACGAGTATGTCCGATGAAAAAATGGAAGTTCTTTATTATCTGGGCATTGCGTATGAAGCGCTCGAACAAAACGACAAAGCTCTGGAATGTTTTAAAGACATTTATCAAAACAATATTAATTATAAAGATGTTGCAGAACGAATAAAAAAACATTACAAATAAATATTTGTAATTTTTCAATCCATAGAGTATAGTATGGGCTTAAAATAATTTTGCTGTCCTGCGAGTAAAGTAATGCACAATGGGATGGAAAAGGAGCTTAAATGGCTGACAATACAAATAAAACTGATACTGGCAGCATTTCTAAAATGGATGATACCAGGACCCGTAAAACCTTAAAGCTTAAACCGGTGAAGAAAAGCGGCTCAAACGCAGCCGTCGATCCCCTGACCCAGAGAAATACCGAAACAGGCCCTCTTGGCGTGATGGCCGATACCCGCACTCGCAAAACCGTTAAGCTCAGGCCTCAAGGCGGCTTGAGTATCGAAGATGTCGAGAAAGCCGATCTAGCCCCGGTCGTCGATCCTCTGACCAAGAGAAATACCGAAACAGGCCCTCTCGGCCCAATGGTCGATACCCGCACTCGCAAAACCGTTAAACTTAAATCATTAAGACCCAAGCCTCCTGTAGAAATAGATATTGCTTCAGCTACTCCGCCGGCAGATGGCGAAGGCGGGATGCTGAAAGAAACCCATACCCGCAAAACCCTTAAACTTAAAGTGGTGAAACCCGGGGCGGAAAAACCCGCTGTTTCAATGGATTCCGCTGCTGTCGCGACTCCGGGAGCAGATGGCAAAAGCGGGATGCTGAAAGAAACCCACACTCGCAAAACCCTTAAACTTAAAGCGGTGAAACCCGCTGTTTCAATGGATTCCGCTACTGCCGCGACTCCGGGAGCAGATGGCAAAAGCGGGATGCTGAAAGAAACCCACACTCGCAAAACCCTTAAGCTTAAAGCAGTGAGACCCGGGGCGGAAAAACTCGCTGTGGCAGATGCTGAAAGTACTTCAAAAGATGCGCAAGAAACCCATACCCGCAAAACCCTCAAACTGAGTGCTTCCGGGAAAGCTGCCGGTTTGTCTGCTGAAGATTTGACCAAACCCGGAGAAGCTGAAAGCACCGATGATGATACTATTAAAATTCAGCGTCCCAAACAGAAACCCGGCGCGATGCCAATGCCTTCCCTGGGAGTTACCGTAGCAGCGAAAACGGTTAATAACAAAGACACGGTAAAATTACGTCCGCCTGCGGCTGGAGAAGCCCCGGCTGGAGAAGAAGTGTCACAAGCTTCAAAAGATACAATCAAACTTTCTCCACATCCGGTCCCGGAAGGAGAAGTTTCGGAAGACAAAAAAGATGATGCTCCTACTGTGAATTTGAAAGTCAACGCGAAGAAGGGCAAAAATTCCAAGTTGACTATCGGCAAAACTCCGCCGCCAAAGACGCCAGTTCCAAAAACTCCAGTTCCAGCCACAGTTGAAGGCAAATTTGAAGAATCAAAACCGGGTAGCGGTGGATTGAAGTTAAAAGAAATGGCGCCGATAGCGGAAGCTCCTCGGGCTAAAACCGATAAAGATGTAATAAAAGAGAAAAAAAAGGCCATGAAAGGCGGCAGGACACAAGCATCAGGATTTTACACGCTGCTTGCCGTTCTCACTATTGTTTTGGTGGCTTTCTGCGCTTTAGTAACCGCCACGCAGTATTTTAACCTTTGGGATTTGGAAACTATAGGCGGCCAGAAAATTGAAATACCTTATTTGAATGAATTGATGAAATAAACAAACTTTAGCAGGAAAGATTGTTTTTATGCAATCTTTCCTTTTTTGTCAGGAGATTGATGCAGAGAAGAATTAAAGGCCTTATATTTGATATGGATGGTACGCTGACGGTACCGCTCATTGATTTTCGAAAAATCAGACGCGAACTGGGTGCCCCTGACGGGGAGGATTTAGCTGAACTTATAAATTCATGGCCGGAATCCCGACGCACTCATGCCTGGAAAGTAATCGAAAAATATGAACTTTATGCTATCGAAAACAACCGTCTCCAGACAGGGGTTGAACATGCGCTGAAGCGTTTTGCGCAAGCCGGTATATGCCTGGCGATAATCACCAGGAATACAGCCCGCAGTACTGATGCTTTACTGGAAAAACTACCGGTTAAGTTCGATCCGGTACTGACGCGCGAATTTCCGCACATCAAACCTGCTCCGGAACCGGTGCGGCACATTCTTGATTGTTGGCAGATTGAAGCGCGGGAATGCCTTATGATTGGTGATTATATTCACGACATCCAGGCCGCGAATGCCGCTGGCGCAATATCCTGTTATTTTAAAAATTCCGCCGGGAAACATTGGGACGAAGATGCGGATTTCACGGTCAGCTCATATCAGGAATTGGAAAATCTGGTTTTTAATCAAAGCTAAAGCCGTTTAGCTTCAAACAAAGCATTTTACAAGTTTGCTTTTATTATTTTTACGACTAGATTTATATATATTAAAACGTAGAGGTACATAAATATGAGAAAACTCTTTGGAACGGACGGCATCAGAGGCAAAGCTAACCATTATCCGATTACCGCCGAGCTGGCTCTTCTGCTTGGCAAAGCAACTGCATATACTTTTGGTGCGTCCGGCCTGGGATTGCGTAAAGCCATACTTGGCAAAGACACCCGCCTGTCCGGTTATATGCTTGAAAACGCTATTACCAGCGGCATGCTCAGTATGGGAATGGATGTTATGTCAATTGGCCCGATGCCCACTCCCGCGATAGCGCACTTGACAAAATCAATGGGCGCGTCTTGTGGCATTATGATTACCGCGTCCCACAATCCGGCCGAAGATAACGGAATTAAAATTTTTGGACATGACGGCTTCAAGCTGCCGGATGACACGGAATTGGAAATCGAAAAACACATTTTGGGCGGTGAGCCGGATTCGGGTTTTGTTCCACACTCGCAAATCGGCAAAGCTTACCGCATTGACGATGCGCGCGGACGTTACATCGAATTCGCAAAAGGTTCAATCAACAACCATAGTTTAAAGGGTTTAAAAATAGTTCTCGATTGCGCGAATGGCGCGGCTTACTCAATAGCGCCTTTGATTTTCCAGGAATTGGGCGCGGAAGTCATTGTTACCGCGGCAGCTCCGGACGGACACAATATCAATGACGGCTGCGGCGCGACGCATTCGGAACACGCTGCCGCGCTGGTCAGGCGGCACCACGCCGATTTAAGTATTTCGCTGGACGGCGATGCTGACCGGGTGATTTTCTGCGATGCCGGCGGCAGGGAGGTGAACGGGGACCGTATTATCGGCATGGTCGCGCTGGATTTCAAACAGCGCGGACGCTTGTCCGGAAATACTGTTGTGGTTACCAGTATGAGTAATTTAGGCTTGGTCAAAGCAATGGAAAAAGCCGGAATTGACGTAATTAAAACCGGCGTTGGCGACCGTTACGTTATTGAGGAAATGCGCAAAAACGGTTTTAACCTCGGCGGTGAACAGTCCGGCCATATTATTTTCATGGACTACGCAAGCACCGGCGACGGCATTATCACCTCCCTGCACGTGCTCAGGCAAATGATTAAAAACGGTAAATCTTTAGCTGAATCAGCTGACTTTATGGATGTTTATCCGCAGCGTCTGGAAGGCATCGCGGTACAGGAAAAAATTCCGGTCGAACAAGTCAAGGCTTTGCGTGACGCGATCCGGGATTGTGAAAAAGCTTTAGACGGTTCCGGGCGTACAGTGGTGCGTTATTCCGGTACCGAAAATAAGATCCGCATCCTCGTCGAGGCGGAAAAACAAAAAGATGTTGATTTCTGGATGGCCAAACTTTGTGATATAGCCAAACGCGAACTGACTTAGTTTCAATCGTTATTTATTGAGGGGCGCTTCGCCCCTCAAACTCCCCCCGCGCCTTATGCAGGCGGCAGCAGGCGCAAGCGCCTGCACCATTTATTTTTTGCTTTTTCTGCTCGTGCTCCGCCCGCTTGAATAAGCAAAAGATATGCATGAAAAAACTACTTTCGGGATTTTTTTATTATAATAACTTGATTTTGTATTTTAGATGATGTATTTTTATATTAGAGAGCAGGTCAATCTCTGAATGTTAAGGCATCGGAACTGCGAAGTTCTATATTTAGTATTTGCTGAGTAGTACCTGTTCTCTTTTTTCGCGTAGTGTCGCCTTACTCCTGTTCCAGGAATAACTCAAGGATTAACATACTCCATAATGGATAAGAGTGGTCGGCTTTGCCGGAAGAATGTTCGGCAATTAATTTTTCAAGCACCGGTTTGCGGAAAAAATCATCTTTTATCAATTTCCCCTCAAGTAAATGTTCCCGCAATTGCTCACGCCATGCTCCCCTGAGCCATGTACCCAGCGGCACGCCGAAACCTTTCTTGCGGCGTTTTATCACTTCCGGCGGAATTAAATCCTCGAAAGCTTGTTTTAAAATATGTTTACGTGAAATTCTACGCTGTTTGTATCTCAATGGTAAAGACACCGCGAACTCGACCACTTCGTGATCCAGGAAAGGACTGCGCACTTCCAGTGAACACGCCATGGAGGCAATATCGACTTTCGTTAAAATATCCCCGGGCAGATAAGAGTTTAAATCCGTTTCCATAATTTTTTCAACCCGGTGCGCCGCGCTCGTATTATTGTGAACGGAAGCAATGACCTCGGCGGTCGGACAAAAATTAAAATCCGCGAAACGCTCGCCGTAAAGCGTTTTTTTCAATATTTCATTAAAATGGCTGATGATATTAATGTAGCGCTCGTCCGCGACTGACGCGGCGGAACGTAAAGTCCGCTGTAAACGCCCGACAAGGGAACGGTTATCTTTACTGGGAATCAACTTCGACGGTAAACCAAAGAAAAACTTGCGCAAAATCAGGGGCATAATATCGGAATATTTGCTGTAACGCATGACCAGATAACGTTCGTAACCGGCAAAAAGTTCATCCGCGCCATCCCCGCTTAAAGCTACGGTTACGTGCTGGCGGGTGAATTCACTCAGGAAATATGTCGGCAGTATTGACGCGTCGCTGAAAGGTTCGCCGCAATGGCGGACTAATTTTTTCAAAATAGAAAAATCCTGCGGATCAATCACTTTTACATGATATTCGAGCGGGAATTTGGAATTATAATTGAAAGACTCAGCAACTATTTCAGCGTAGGCGCGCTCATCGTAGCGGGCTTCGTTAAAACCAATGGTAAAAGCTTTTACCGGATGATCGCACAACTCCATCATGATGCCGGTAACAATACTGGAATCCAGACCGCCGGATAAAAACGCTCCATAGGGCACATCGGACATTAAACGGCGTTTGACTGCTCTTGTCAGCAGTTCACGAAGCTGCATCTGGGCGTTGCTGAAGGACAATTTAGTTGTTTTAACCGCAGGTGAAAAATCCACCTGCCAGTAAGCTTCCAGTTTCACGTGCCCGGTGTTAATATCAAATTCCATTATATGCGCCGGCGGCAATTTGAATACCTTCCGGTAAATAGTGGAAGGACAGGGAATGTATTGCAATGAAAGATAATCATGAATGCTTTGATAATTATATTCCCGCGGCAGGTCGGGATGTTGTTTCAATCCTCTGAGTTCACTGCAGAATAACAATTGTTTTCCGTTGTGATAGTAAAACAGGGGTTTTTGTCCCATACGGTCCCGCGCCAGCAAAAGTTTTCCCTGGCGGATATCATAAATGCAGAACGCGAACATGCCGTTAAGTCTGCTTACACAATCCTTGCCGTATTTATTGTAAAGCTGAATGATTACTTCAGTATCACAGCGAGTGTTGAATTTATAGCCGCCCGATTCGAGTTGAGATCGCAATTCATCGTGATTATATATTTCGCCGTTAAAAACAATTGCGATGGATTTGTCCGCGTTAAATAGAGGCTGGTGTCCGTTGGCAAGGTCAATAATTGAAAGACGGCGATGTCCAAGCGCGACATTTTCATCAATCAGGTAACCTGAATCATCCGGGCCGCGATACGAAATCGCATCAGTCATTTTATGAATTAATTCTTCAACCCCATTGTCCGAATTATTGATAATTCCAGCAATACCACACATAAATTTCAGGTCTCCAAAATTTTAAAAACTTAGAATTTAGGATATACTAAATACAACAAATTAGAATCTATCATGCTTTCAGGATAAATTCAAGGAAGAGTGGACATATTGTCAAGTCCGTGGAAATACTCAGCTATTTTTGCTGGCCGTTGGCAAAGTAATCGAGCAAATACTGCGGCAATTCAGGAATATCCTGCGGAGTGTTGCCGTTACGCATGGATTTGTGTCCCAGGACTCCGGTCGCCACTGAATTACGCGCCGCGACAGGTGAAGTATTGGTTTTAATGCCTTCTTTGACGAATTTGATGAATGTAGAGACAATCGCGGGGTCAGAGCCGCCGTGTGAGCCTTCAAGTGGTTTTAATTTATAGACAATATCCGGAGTCGCGCGCGGGCCGCGTTGAGTCCATACCTGGACTTCACAATTACCGTAATCACCAATGTTTTCAACACGCCCGCGGGTGCCAATAAAAGTGTAATTACGTTCCGCATCCGGTGTGTAATGGCATTGCATATAGGACATTTGAACGCCGTTATCCAACTGCATCATAATCATGTTGTTATCTTCAACATCAATAATTGGCGACAGTCCGGTTTGTTCCCGGGGCGGCCAGTTGGCTTCGTCCCAGCCGGTGTCGCCCGGGTTCTTTTCGGAGCGGCGTTCGCATTTATCATAAACGGATAATTTACCCATACCGACCACGCGTTGAGTATAAGCGCCGCAGAGCCAATGCATGACATCAATATCATGTGCGCCTTTCTGCAGCAATAAACCTGTACTGTAACGTTGTTCAGAATGCCAGTCTTTGAAATACGCGTCGCCGCCATAGGAAACAAAATGACGACACCAGGCAGTTTGAATATCACCTATTATACCTGAATCAATAACTTCCTTCATTTTCAGAACAACCGGAAAATGACGCATGTTGTGTCCTAAATATAATTTGGAACCGGTCCGGTAAGCTGTTTCCAGCAAACGGTCACAGCCTTCAATAGTAATCGCCATCGGTTTTTCAAGGTAAACAGCTTTACCCGCTTCAAGTGCC
The DNA here is from genome assembly GCA_964515915.1 of uncultured Victivallaceae bacterium. Taxonomy (GTDB): domain Bacteria; phylum Verrucomicrobiota; class Lentisphaeria; order Victivallales; family Victivallaceae; genus JAHOYW01. The sequence continues at coordinate 1,779 of CAZEXM010000033.1, read as the reverse complement.
GCGACAGCTTGTTCTTCATGCAAAAAATCGGGAGAAGTCACAAATACCGCGTCGATATCGTCGCGCTCAAGCAATTTACGGTAATCATCAGTTACAAAAACGTCATCGCCGACTTTTTCCTTGAATTTTTCAAGAGCTTCCGGTTTAATATCGGCTCCGGCAACGAGTTTTGAACCTTCGCCGGGTTTATGGGCGCTGAGTGCTAATGCTCCGCGCCCCCCAGCTCCGATAACAGCAATTCTGAGGTCTTTCATTTTTTTTACCTTTAATTTTTAAACAGAGTGGAAAATACTTACAATGAACTATATTATTATATTATAGTGTCAATTTCAATAAAAACGAGCGTAAAATAATATAAAAAATAAAACAATAGATGTAAAATTTTGATATATCCGGAAATAACATTTGAATTATTAGTAGCGTCTGAATCCATATCATACAACTCCTCGGTGCAGTATCGTGATAATCAGGGAGACTTATATTTATTCGAGTTTGTGCTGAAAGAACAGGGTTTTTTAGAGATAGAATCCCGGCGTTATGATTGTGTAACTGATAGTTATTTCATGATTCCGCCGAATACAGATAATAAATATTGGTCAGCTCCCGGCCTTACGCAGGAAAAAATTTTCTTCGTCTGCCGCGGTTCGCTGGTCAAATCCCTCCTGGAAATTTACGGACTCGAAAAATCATATGTTGTGGCAAATGCCCGTTCGCTGGCTAAATATTTTTATAATATGCTGATTTTAACGAAGCAGTACGGCATGCGGAAAGACCGGGAAGCGGCATTAATTTTCCATAAATTTATACAAGCCGCGCATTTAATTATTTATAAAGACGACGAACCGTCTTTGCCGCCAATGGTTCAAAAACTACACAAGCTTCTGGATGCGCATCTTGAAAAGAAAATAGATTTTGCCCGTATCAGTAAAGAGATAGCTTATTCTCAAGCTTACACAGTTCGTCTATTCAAAAAGCACATGGGGGTAACTCCGCACGAATATATTTTGCGTCGCCGCCTGGAAACCGCGCAATTGCTGCTCAAACACAGTACCTTAAGCATCAAAGAAATCGCCGGGCGTTTAATGTTTTCGGATCAATATTATTTTTCCAATTACTTCAAAAAACGCTTAGGCGTATCTCCAAGTCAATTCAGAAAACCGGAAACATCATCTTCGATATAACGAGAGAAAAAATAAAAACTATATAGACGCTTTCGCCAAAAGAAATAATATCGGTGTCGTCAATATGGGTATTTAACTGGTTCTTCTGCACTTTGTGACACAGATTTCTAGCCAGAACCTTTCGCCATCAAGTTCCAATCCGGCATAACCGGTCGCAAGCTCCCTTTTTGTTTATAACTTGACTGCTTCAAGAACCTGTCTTGAGAAGTTATTTGAACTTTGAAAATAAATATTTTATACTGATTTAGGTTGAGTTCTTAACTTTAATAATAATTGTCTACTAGCGACTTTGTGGGAAGCACGGCTAGGGACAGCCGTGGCTACATCGCCCTAGGTTAAAGATGTAGCCGCCTCTGTCTCTAGAGGCGAAAAACGGGAAAGACAGTCATCACAAAAAATGAAAAAAGTAAATATGTCAAACCAAAAGAGTATATTTTCAAAATATAGTAAATAATTTAAAACTTTTTGCAAGATTAATTTACAATATTGGATTTCTAATTATTTCAGAAGTGAAACGAAGCACGGCTGGGGACAGCCGTGGCTACATCATTGAGCTTAAATATCACGAAAAAGATGTAGCCGCCTCTGTCCCTAGCAG
>CAZEXM010000032.1:0-21474 GCA_964515915.1 uncultured Victivallaceae bacterium | reverse complement strand
GGACACGGATAGACACGGATGGACACGGACAGTGAAACGCTCCGCGAAGGTCATTAGTTTTTTAGTCGTGCAGTACACGCGGGTATGGCGAATATTTTGTTCGATACGCGGCAGGCGTTATTCCTGAATGCTTCTTGAATGACCGATAGAAACACTCTATTGACTCAAAACCACAAATTGAAGCGATTTCCTTGATGGACTGCGGAGTTCCAGCCAGCATTGTTTTTGCCCGGTTGAGCCGGCACGTGCTTAAATATTTATGTGGACTGCTGTTTAAATGCTTTTGGAAAAGCGCAAATAAATATGGTTTGCTTACCCCCGCTTCATGTGCGATGTCCGCAACCGTCAAATCAGATTCCGGATAACGTTCTATGTATTTCACCGCTTTGCATATTGAACGCGGATATTCCGTTCCCACGGGACGCCGCAAAGACTTATAGGCCTGCCAGTAAAGCTGATTATAAAAATACCTGCCCATAATCTGACGGTTGAAATCTTTATTGTGAAAACAACTCACTGCCTCGGCCACGAATTTATCAAGACTTTCCAAATCCTCCCAGTAAGTTACACGCGGAACCTGACGCTTACGAATTTTGACCTCAAAAGCAAAAATCATACAGTGGTACGGAGCATTTTTATCTGTATCACTCAAAGTATAGTCCTCTTCAATGTGCCAGAAGACAGCTCCTTTTCGACATTCTTGTATTTCGCCATCAATATTGAAGAATACTTTTCCCCCGACCAGGACTTCCACCAACTCAATACCTTTTACAACCGGATAGGGTGTTACCCGGTCAACTTCCGCTGCCTGAAAATACGCTACCCGGTCTAATCTGATCAAGTTATCAAAATAATTCATAATAATATAATTCCAGTCAAAATAAAATAGTTTTAGTCAATTGCACTTATCATTTTCTACAGTATAATGTGTATTATACAAGATTTTTTAATAAAGTCAATGAAAACAAGGATTTTAAAAATGAAACCAATCTCAGTTCAGTTGTACTCGCTCAGAGCGGAAGCCGAAAAAGATTTCACCGCTGTTCTAAAAAGAGTTGCCGCCATCGGTTATGCGGGTGTGGAACCTGCCGGTTTCTGGGATTTAACTCCGGCTGAATTCAAAAAAATAGTCAGCGGTCTCGGAATGGAAGTATCCAGCACTCACAGTCCCTGGTGCCGCAGCATGGATATGGTAAGTGAAGTTATTGAGACTGTTGGAATCCTCGGCATAGACAAAGCCGTCTGCGGTTACAGGGCGGATGAATTTAAAGACCTTGATTCGATCAAAAAACTTGCCGATATCGTAAATCCAATGCAGGAAAAACTCGCGGAAAACGGAATTACTCTTTTTCAGCACAACCACGCTTTTGAATTTGAACGTCTCGCAGACGGCAGAATTGCTTATGAAGCCTATCTTGATTACTGTCCGAATATCAAATTCGAGCTGGATACATACTGGAGTGCCAACATGGGTAAAGAAGATCCTTATGAAATGCTGAAAAAATTCAGCAATCGCGCGATTCTTCTGCACATCAAAGATGGTGATTTCAATCCTGAGCACAGTATGTCAGCGGTTGGCGACGGCGTAATGAATTTTCCGCACGTCCTCGAAGCCATGAATCCTGACATAACTCAATGGCTGGTAGTTGAACTTGACGCCTGTAAAACCGATATGTTTGAAGCTGTTGAAAAAAGCTATAATTACTTAACTCAAAACGGTCTGGCAAAAGGCAATAAATAAGGAGACATAAAATGTCTTTGAAAACTAAAATCGGAGTTATCGGTTGTGGGCATATAAGCGATGCTTATTTCAAAGCCTCAGAAATTTTTGACAACATTGAAGTAATTGCCTGCGCCGATATTAATATGGAAGCGGCAAAAGCTAAAGCCGAAGAGTACAAAATCAAGGCTCTTACGGTTGATGAATTACTCGCCGACCCGGAAATCAAAATTGTCATCAACCTGACAATACCTGAAGTTCACGCTGAAATAGCAATCAAAACACTTGAAGCCGGCAAACACGCTTATGCCGAAAAACCTTTAGCTGTTTCTACTGAAGAAGCCCGCAAAGTTCTAGAATTAGCGAAAGCTAAAGGTTTGCGGGTCGGCTGCGCACCGGATACTTTTCTCGGCGGCGGTCAGCAAACTGCCCGTAAATTGATTGAAGACGGCTGGATCGGCAAACCAATCAGCGGTACGGCGGTTGTCATGGGCTGTGGCCCTGAACGTTATTACCATAAAGCTCCCGCGTTTTTCTACGAGCCCGGCGGCGGACCAATGTTTGACCTGGGTGTTTATTACGTTACCGCGCTGGTCAATCTTCTGGGGCCCGCGAAAGGCGTCAGTGCTATGGTCAGCAAAGGTTTTGAATACCGCGTTACCGGCAGACAGGGACTGAATCCTTACGAAAAACTTCCTGTACATGTACCAACGCATTATTCCGGTTCAATCGAGTTTCAAAATGCTGCGGTCATCACTTTGCTCAGCAGCTTTGATGTTTGGGCAAACCAGCACAAAGCTATCGAAATTTACGGTACACATGGTTCACTGGAAGTCCCGAATCCGAATACTTTCGGCGGACCGGTAAGAGTAGCAGTCGGTGATCAAAGCCTTGTTAAATGGTCGGATTGTCCGATCACTCACCAGTATACCGATAACATGCGCAGTATCGGCGCGGCCGATATGGCAAAAGCTATTGCGACAGGCCGCAAACACCGTGCTTCCGGCGAACTGGGCTTCCATGTTCTGGAAATAATGGAATCGTTTGAAAAATCCAGTAATGCCAAAAAATATATCGAACTGGAAAGCACTTGCGAACAACCCGCGGCAATGCCTATCGGGCTTCGCTCAGGTGATTTAGACTAGCAGAATCAAGCCTTTACAGTGAAAGTTTCTAAATTTTCACTGGCTGGCTGACGGTTTATCCGGATATTGTCGACACGGGCGGAACCTGGTCCGTGTCGAAGCCAGTTGAGCATTAATTCAACATGAGTTTCCGAACCCTGAATAACAGCTTCCACTTTATTATAGGAAACATTGCGTATATAACCGCGCAGGCTTGAAAGGTTTTTGGCATAATCCAGGGCCGCCCAGCGGAAACAAACGCCGGTAACCCGGCCTTCGACTATTACCTGATAAGCAATTTCATCCTTTGACATAAAAAGGCCTCTTTAAATGTCTATTTCCAAAAGCACGGGACAATGGTCCGAACCCGTAACAGTGCTTAAAATTTCAGCGCGCTTGATTTTTGGCAGAAGTTCCGGGGTGACATAAAAATAATCCAGTCTCCAGCCAACGTTTCTGCCGCGCGCGGCGGCACGGTAACTCCACCATGAATAAGCGTCTTTTGCATCAGGATGAAGTTTGCGGAAAGTATCGATGTAACCGAAACTTTCAAATTTATCCATCCAATCGCGCTCAATACGCAGAAAACCGGAAGTTTTTTCGTTTGCTTTTGGACGGGCAAGGTCGATTTCGTTATGCGCGGTATTGTAATCGCCGCAAATTATCAGGGATTTGCCCTGTTTTCGCAACTTTTCACAAAAATCCAGAGTCGCGTCATAAAAATCCAGTTTATATTGTAAACGTTCAGCATCTCTCTGCCCGTTTGGAAAATAAATGTTCAGCAAAACGAAATCCGCAAAATAACTTGCCAGAATACGCCCCTCACAATCAAATTTTTCATGTCCGTCAAAACCTTTTTTAGTCTTTGCCGGGACAATTTTAGAGTAAGTCGCGACGCCGCTGTAACCCCTGCGTTCACCTGAACTCCAGTAGGAATTATAAGCGTCAATATTTATAAGTTTCTCCGAAAGCTGTTCTTTATGCGCTTTAGTTTCCTGCAGGCATAAAATATCAGCTCCGCTGTTTTCCGCCCAGTTGATAAAAGCTTTTTTTTCTACAGCACGGATGCCGTTAACGTTCCATGAAATCAAAATCACTGATTTATTCTCCTTTTACGTTTACGCGTTCAAGCCACACAACTTTTTTAGTTTTAAGCTCTGTTAAGCGCATAGACCAAATGTTATTTTTACTTATTCCGCTGCTTAAACGATAGGTCGCTGTGGATTGATTAAGTAGCCGGACCGGTACTGAATCGCGAAGGGAACGCAAGACTTCCCAGGACCGGATTTTTAAATTTTTATTTGTGGACTGGAAATCAATACTGAAGCTGGAACCTTGCGGAAAGTTCTGCAGGCAGAACATGGACAAGGAGGTAAGCATGTAGTTTTTCGCACCCGGCCAGGAATATTTTTCGCGGTGTAATCCGGTAATAACAATAGTACCACTTGGCGCCTCCCCCGACGGCAGGCTTTCGCAGCCGGCAAGCAGTATAATGCTGACAGACAGACATAAAAGAAATAAATTTTTTTGCATAAGCGTAAGTAACCTCTGTAACTACTCTAATTTAGCAGAAATATGGATAAGGTCAATTTTGAAGAGCGAAAAGTATTTGATTTTTCGAAAAACAAGCATAGCTTAAGCAGGATAACAACAAGGATTTCACTATGCAGACATATCAGAAGTTTTTGCGCGGCTATCCGGATACGGATATTAGTTTCGGCACGGGTGCGTGGCGGAAATTCGCGAATTTGCTGGAACGACGCAAGGTCAGGAAAATAGTTGTTTTCAGCGGCAGGAATTCGGCGGATCAAAGCGGCGCGTGGACGCGTTTGGAACAGGCCGTGAAGCATTTGGATCTGCAAATCGCGCGTTTCAAAGACATTGAAGCTGAACCCTGTACTGAAACTGTTGAAAAAATGAGTGCTTTTATCAAGCGTGAACAAGCGGACGAAGTGGTCGCGCTTGGCGGCGGCAGCCCCCTGGACGCCGCCAAGGCGGCATATCTGGAATATCAAAGCGGCAGAAGCCATCGCGAATTTTTCGGCATAAATAAATTTTCCTCGTCTAATCCGGGGCAAAAACTGGAAAAAGTTATCTGCTTTCCGACGACTTCCGGGACCGGTTCGGAGGCAACGCCTTATTCAAATATTGTTGACCATAAGTTTAAGGTCAAAAAATTAATTTCCGAAGTCGAAATCATTCCTGAATATTCTTTTGTCATACCGGAACTGGCAATGTCGATGCCGGAACACGTTACCCGCGCGACGGGTTGCGATGCCCTGGCGCATTCACTCGAAGGTTTCCTGAACATCGGACAGGACGCAAATCATCCATCGGCAAATGACTGGGCTCTGGAAAGTATTCGTCTGATCAAAGATTTTCTCCCGCGCGCAATCGCTGACGGCAATGATATTGAGGCTCGGGAAGCTGTTTCAGCAGCGGCGGCGCTTGGCGGAATGGTTATCCGTTATAAGTCAACGGGCTTGCCGCATTTATGCAGTTTTTCATGGTTCGGACGTATTGAACACGGCATCGCGGTAGCCTTGCTGCTGCCCGCCGCGTGGAAATATTATATTCAGCGCGAGGAAATCGCGGCAAGGACAATGTTGCTTAAAGGGATTTTCGCGGGAAACTCTCCAGCGGAAATAATTGGCAGTTACCGGGAGTTTTTAAGCACTTGCGCCGTGCCGGAAAACTTGAAAGCTTTTGCGGACATTACTCCTGCACTGCTTGAGCTGACCGCCAAAAGCGCGGGTCAAAATAAAATGAAGCTGGATTCAGCCCCGAAACCTGTCCCGCTTGAAAATAGTTATAATATTATTTTAGAAATCCTCAAGCAGGCGTATTCGGAGTCTGGTCCATCATCTGATTTAAAGTTTACAAGTGGATACATTTAATTTATACTTAATTTTTTATCATTTTAATCAGAATAAGCCGCCTATTGACCAGCAGAGTTTGACGGCGGCGGCCAGGGCGAGCAGTTGAATTATCAAATTAAAGTATTTTTGCGGGAGTTTTTTGAGGATTACAATACCGGTAAAAGCACCTGCCGCGATTAGCGGGAGCATGATAATATCGACTTTGGCGGATGCCATAGTGATTCTGCCGTCCCAGGCGAATAAGGGTATTTTCAACCAGTTCAAAATTAAAAAATACCAGGCGCCGGTTCCGATATATTCATTTTTAGGCAAACGCATCGCCAAAAGATAAATCACCATAATCGGACCCGCCGCGTTCGCCATGCAGGTAGTTAATCCCGCCGCAAAGCCCAAAGTAGCGGCAAACGCCCAATGCGAAGGGACCTTCAACTCATCCCCGGCACGGTGCAGGCGCCAATAATTTACGATCAGCAAGGCCAAAACAATAAAACCGATTACCGGCTTGAGTTGAGCGTCATTGATATACCGAATGATTAACGAACCCGCGCCGATTCCAACTAATGCCCAGGGCAAAAGCCGCCAAATATGTTTCCATTGCGCATGGCGATGGTAATAAACCACCGCGAAAATATCAGCCAATGCCAGCAGCGGCAGCAACAAACCGGTAGATTCCTTCGCAAAAAATACCAAAGCCATAAGCGGCACGTTCAGAATTCCAAACCCGGGCACGCCGGTTTTACTCACCCCCACCAGAAACGCGCATAAAGCTATTAATAAAATCTGCTGCTGCGTATAATCGCCCCAAAAATAATCCATCTTTATGTAAAATTCCTGAAATAATTAAAACTGGAAATTTTTAAAAATAATTTCGTAGAATTCCATTATTTTTTTGTCAAAAATTATCCATAAATAAGTTCCTGAAGCTAAAAACGGCCCGAAAGAAATACTGCCTTTGAAATCTTTCTTTTTGCGGATCATCAGGGAAATCCCGACAATCGCCCCGGTAACCGCGCCAAACAACAAAGTAAAATACGCGCCTCTCAATCCCAGGCAGGCTCCTATAGCGGCAATGTATTTGACATCTCCCCACCCCAAAGCATCGCGTTCGAATATTTTCGAGCCGATAATCGCGAATAGGGCCAAAAGTCCACCGCTTGTCACCAGACACAAAGCCGATTGGCCTAATGCCGCCCAATGACTGTCGAGCCCCCAGGTTACCGGGAAAACAAGCGCTGATACCAAGCCTAGAATCATTGCCGGATAAGTTGTTTTGTCCGGAATAATCTGATGCTCTACATCAATAAATACAGTAGAAACCACCAACATTGCCAAAGCAAAATATACCACGAGAATTTGCAGCGGCTCATGGTAAAATACCACTTTCGAGAAAATGAGTAGAAATAGAACCCCGGTAAGCAGTTCAACTAAAAAATAACGAATTGAGATTTTGTCGGCACAATTACTGCATTTCCCCCGTAAAAGCAGCCAGCTGATTAAAGGAATATTTTGATACCAGGGGATTTCGTATTTACATTCTGGACAGTGTGAAGGCGGCATTGACAAAGATATCCCCGCCGGAATCCGGTAAATAACGACATTCAGGAAACTGCCGATGCATAAGCCCAAAACGAACGACATGACATACCAGAAAGGCATTAACTGCGGTATAAACGGATAAGTGTATTCAATCATTATTTTCCCCCTTTTCCTTGTTTGGTTTTGTCAAAAGTTTTGATTTTATTTTCTATTTATCTTGTTCTTATTTATATGTTTATGATGATAGTTTCTCTTTCCCCTACTTTTGCGCGAAAAATTTTAGAAAAGAGTATTAAAATCCTGAAAGGATTATCCACCGTAGCCCACGGCAACGCCGTGGGGCAGGATAAAACAGAATATCTTCCCTGCAAGGGAAGTACAAATCCCCGACAAATCGAGTGCCTTTTTTTTGGGTTCCCCTCTCTGAGGCAAGGACTAATACACTTTTCTGATTATCAAACAAGCTGAAAAAAACAATAATATTGTTTTAATCAATGTAGCTCAAGCGTCTCGCTTGAGAATATTCACAAGCGAGACGCTTGTGCTACATTATCAAACAAGCTGAAAAAAACAATAATGTTTTTTTCAGAACACTTGCTGTTCATTTCCGTCATCTCTTAATCTTTCATCACTTTTCATCGAATTTTTGACAGCAGCCCTTGTTTAATCGCCGCATAGAGAGCCCGGCGCATTTTTTCCAGCGGAGCCTTCCTGCCGGTCCATAATTCAAGCGACCTGGCGCCTTGATGCAAAAGCATTGTCCGGCCGTCCGCAGTCCGTAAACCCGCTTCGCCGGCCGCCCGCAGCAAAGGCGTTTCTTTATAAATTGTCTCATAAAAACAAACATCAGCCAGCAAGGCGGGATTCAGCGGCACCGGATCGCTGTCCTTCAAGCCCAGACTGCTTCCCTGAACGACAACTGAAGCCCGCGCTATAAAGTTTTTCAAGGCTTCGCCATCATTCAAGGCACAACAGGAACATTCACAATCAGGATAATTTCCGCTGATTTTCAAACTTAGGGCTTTCGCTTTACTCAAAGTGCGATTCGCGAAATACAAAGCTTTCGCACCCCGCGCCGCAAAATGAAAAGCCGTCGCCCGCACCGCTCCGCCGCAACCGGTAAATAGAACTTTCCCGCCGCTCAAGTCAAAATCAAAAGCCTCCCGCAAGGCGTTTTCCAAACCGTAACCGTCAGTTGAGCAGCCATGCAGGGCGCCTGCTTTGATTATAACCGTATTTACACTGCCCGTCAAACCGGCTTCATGTGAAATACTGTCAAGATAAGGAATAATTGTCTGTTTATGAGGAACGGTAATATTAAAGCCCTTTAAATTTTCGCGGGCGAACTTGATAAATTCCGAAAACGCCTCCTTAGTTACATGCAGTTTCCCATAACATCTCCCCAGGCCCAAAGCTTCAAAACCGGCATTCTGCATTTCCGGGGACAATGAGTGCGCCACGGGATCGCCAATTACCACATATTTTACCTTTTCTTCTAAATTAAACATAATTTAATAATCCTGTTTGTTAAGGCTGCCGCCTTTTATTTATTTCCGGTTTGTTACGAGTTCCGCCGTCTCATGGACCAGCGAATAAATATAGCGGCGAATTTTTTCAAGACGTTCAAGTATTTCACCTGCTTCTTCCCCGCTAACGGACAGTGAACTGTATTCCAGCTTGGAGAACATATAAAAAATAACAACAACATCTTTACAAAGGCCGAAATCAATGATATTTAAAGATTTTCCGTATTCGAGCAGTTCCGCATTGCGTGAACGCGGCATTTCACCGAGATTCAGCAGCGAGCGCGTTGTTAAATAACACATTCGCACACAAATATCAGGCCTCCCCGGGAAATTCGCCCGCGCGGCGGCATAAAACCTGCGGCACTTCCGTAAACCGTATTTGCGCTTTAAATACCTTTTCAAAATTATAATTTCCAAAAATACCGCGACAATCACAATGAGAAGGGGAATAAGCAAATACCAATGTTTTTGGAGTTGTTCAATGAAGCAGTCAAAACTAGCCTGCAGCCATTTTGATATTCCGGCAAATTTTTTCCTCAATTTCGCGAGAATACCTTTAAGATTGTCAAGTCCCCGCTTTTTGAATGCATTAAGTTTTTTCATGTAATCTTTAACTTTTTCACTGGCTGCATGTTGCGCCTGGGCGGTGGCGAGAAATAATTCCTCGTAAGTGTTGAATTTCCCGGCACGGCGGTCCGCCTCAAGTTTTTCATAATGCTTATTTCTGATGTAACTGATCGTTTCCGGGGTTATTTCCGGCGGAATAACCCGCCAACTGTCCCCGAATGGGTCCCGCATACTGCCGATTCCGAAAGGAGTAGTTCTGGATTCGATGCTGCCCGGCGGAGACGCGTCCATCGTCAGCCAGCCCATACCCGCTATAAAAATTTGCGACCAGGCATGGGCATGATAAGCATGCACCTCAAAATATTTATTCAAAGCATTGTAGTTCCCCGGCGAAAAACCGGTCGCGACTCTTGCGGGCAGCCCCGCCAGACGCGCCATTACCGTCAATGCCGCCGCGTAATATTCACAATGGCCTTCCCGCAGATGAAATAAAAAATAATCCACCGTTTCCTTATTTTCGGGAACCGGCCTGCTGTATTGCCGGTATTTAAAATTTTCGCGGAGATAATCACGCAGAACCAAAGCTTTCCGGTATGGATCTTTAATACGGGAAGTTAATCTTTTGACCAGGCGTTTAGTGCGTCTGCTGATTTTCCTGCGGGGCAGTTTCATATAATGAGACGGCTTTAAAACATCAAGCCAGAAATCCTTCAGGTTGCAGCTTATCCGTTTTTTCGCATCCAGCGAGGGGATATAAAGCACTGTCGTCACCTCATAAACAAAGGGCAGCGCGGGATAAACTTTCTCCGTCAAAACCACATTGAAAAGAGACATTCTATAATTATAAAATTTTGATTCGTCCCTGAATATATCAACCGTTGCGGGACGATAGGCAAAATAAAGCTTGGGGCTCAGCCATTTTTCTATTATGAACTTGGTTTTAATGTTGTAATGAGTTATTTTTGAATCAAGCTGGTATATTTTGTTGAAATCATTTCGTTTTGATTGAGGTGAAAACGTCCATTTGGATGCATCATAAATATCGTAAATCTGAGCAACCCAGTATAACTTTACCGGCGATTTCACCCTGAAAATAAGCTCATTGCCGGGCGTGCCGCTGCCGCCGCCTCCCGGCACGCTCATTTTTGGGTCGCTTTTCATTTTAATCGGCATGCCGGCTTTACTCAGATTGGTGGGGGAGCCGGTTTTGACTCTCAGGCTGCCTTTCGGGCTTTTTTCAACCTTGCCGCGCGCGAACCATTTTCTAAAAGCGGGCGGGAGTTTTGAATCGTTGCTTGTCCGGAACGATGAAGCAAACAAGCCTTCACCGACGTTCTCCCGGGTGGGGATCAGGGAAAAAACATAGTTGAATATCACGAAAGTCAGGCCGAGATGCAGTATATATTGCGGCCAGTTCCGCGAAATAATCTTTGCCGGCGCCCGCAGGTCAAGCTGGCGGGAAATAGATTTCAAGCGGGTTGAATACAATAAAAGGGCGCACAAAACAGATGCCCCGGCAAAAGCGACCACAAATATTGTCCGCGGCAAAAGCGCTCCGTAAAGGAAAAGGAAAATACTGACTAAAAGTAAATAATCATAATCAGTGCGGCGCTGGGCAATAATAAAAGAAAAAGCTATAATGCAGAGGCTTTCAACCATTATTTTATCAACCGGCACCTTTGATTTGAGTCGGAAAAAGCACCAGCCGGCCGCTAAAGCGATACATAGCAACTGCCCGATGAAACGCTTATTGGAACTTATGTATTTGTACGGGATATATGCCAGGACGCCGACCGGGAAAAGCAGCGCCAGTAAAGTGCAGGTTAAAACCGGGTCGGCGTGCTGCCAGAGCGAACAGGTTATGGCCGCACCGAAATAAATCAGGTACGCCCAGTGAAATGGAAGCCTTTGCGGTTCTTTCCATTGTCTGGAAGTATCAATAATTTTTTTTAATTTTTGTTTTTTTATCTTCTTACTCATTACGCAGCATGGCTGAAATATTAGTTTTAAAAGTAGCGGCATAAGGTGATAATATTGGAGTTTTAGTTATTTTCAGTTTCCCCGGGATAATTACTCGTGCTTCGTTCGGGTCGATACCCGGAAAATATTGTTTCGGGGCGTAAATCCACCTGATTTCAATATCATGTTCAGGCAGCAGTTCGAGACTTCCCCTCGACTCTTTCGGTTCACTCATGGTGAGGCAGTAAAAAATAGAATTAATCGGAAACGAATCCATTGCTTCTTCCAAAAGCTCATCAAGTTCTACTTTTCCCGGTTCCAGACTGGTCAAAGCGCTGGTTATCTGCGTTTTAAGCCTGACCGCGTCACCAAATAAATGGATCAGGGGACCTTTTCCCGAGACCGTATAAAAATAGATATTGCAATACATTTCAGCGAGGTAAGTAACAATTGAGGCACTCGTCTTTATCAGGAATTCAAAATTATTATCGTCCGGGTCATTGCCTATACTTTTATGATACGAATCCAGCAGAATGATAACCCGGTCAACCGTGTTCGCTTCAAATTCTTTTACCATTAATTTGCCTTTCGCGGCCGTCGCTTTCCAGTGAATAAAACGCATTTCATCCGTAGCCCGGTACTCGCGTATGCCGAAGAACGACAGCCCTTGCCCCGCTATTCCCAATGGACGCCCGGTCGGAGCGGGCATAACCCGACGTTTAAAACGTATCGGCAGAGTTGAAATAATCGCGGCATTGGGGTAAATCATTATTTCGCCGGGAATATTAAAATTTCGTCGGCGCTTGAATAATCCCGCCGGATCCCCGCCCAGAATTGAAATCCTGCCAAGCTTGAAGAAACCGCGTTTTAAACTTGTAATCTGACGGTTGATCTGCAATTTTTCGTAAGGCTTCAAAGGCGGTACCGCGCAATTGAAAACATGGTTTTCAGCAAAACCGCACTTTTCACTGACAACTACTGACTGCCGGTAATAAAATGATTTATTGCTGACCACGATGGGCAGGACGACTTTGGAATCAGCCACGCCGTCCGCGTTTGAACGCCGCTCCACATGCAGGCGGAACAATGAGAACAATGCCATTATATAGCTCGCGCCGACAAAACCGCTCAACAGCGCGGCAGTCAGAGCCGTCCCAAGACCGACATTTACCAGTGCGATGCCAAGACTGCCCAAAGCTGCGAAAGTAAATATTACCCCGCGTAGCGTAGGGAGCACCATAATCATAAATCACTGTCCTCATTTTCCATAGGAATTTCCGCGAGTATCGCGTCTAAAACATTCTCGACATTGTTCCATTCGCCCTGAACCCGGAGTTTTAATTTCATCCGATGCGCCAAAACAGGTTTGACCATTTCGCGAATGTCCCGCGGCAGGACGTAATCCCGGGCGTAATAGGCCGCGAGCGCCTGGCTTATCCGCATGAGCCCCAGAGACGCGCGCGGACTGCAGCCGCCGCAAAGCGCCGGATGTGTACGAGTCGCATTGGAAATTTTTATGATATAATCCTTGAGTTTATCTGAAATTATAACTTTACGCACCAGGGCATTGCAATACACTACGTCAGTGGCCTTGATAACATAGGAAATCGTTTTCAGCGGATGAATAGTCGCCTGCGAAACCAAAATTTCTCTTTCCGCCGGCGCATCCGGATAACCCACTGAAAGGCGCATCAAAAAACGGTCAAGCTGCGGCTCCGGCAAAGGATAAGTACCGTGATAATCTTCCGGATTCTGGGTCGCTATGACAAAAAACGGTTTAGGCAGGACATGTGCCTTCCCGTCCAGGGTAATTACCGATTCGGACATGCATTCCAGTAAACTTGATTGAGTCCGCGGAGTAGTACGGTTGATTTCGTCGGCCAGAATCACATTCCCGAAGATCGGTCCGGGCAGAAACCTGAACTGTTTACTGCCTTCATCATAAACATTCATTCCGGTAACGTCTGAAGGCAGCATATCCGGCGTAAATTGAATTCTCCGGTAAACTCCCTGAATGGATTTAGCCAGGGTTTGAGCCAGAATACTTTTACCAACCCCGGGCATATCTTCAAGCAGAAGATGCCCGTCCGCGAATAAACAGACGATCGCGTTGCGGATTACATCCGGTTTCCCCTTGAAAACAATATTGATATTCTCTTCAAGTTTTTTGACGACATATTTTATGAAGTCAAAGGAAAGATTCATACTTTCAACGGTTTTAGTCTGGGTATCCTGGAGAACGTCGTCAAGCAGCGAGTTATTAGGATCGTTGAAGACCAGCATACTTGAACCTATCTGGATTACATCCTGATGTTTGATTTGCTGCTTTCCTGAAATCGGCATGGAATTCAGAAAAGTTCCGTTAACGCTTTTTAAGTCCTCAATAGTAAAGTTATTGTCTTTACGTGTAACCCGGGCATGTTTACGGGACGCCTCGCTTTTAGCAATCACGATATCGCATTCAGAATCACGTCCGATAGTAATGGTATTTTTTTTCATCACGTATTCGTGAGTAGTCCCGTAAGCTTCCTGAATCGTAAAAGTCGGCAAATTGCGGTTTGTTTTAATCATGATTTCCTCTCTCTTTGCTGGAATTAATCAGATTATCTCCTTTCTCCCAAAATACAAAGTATTTTCGTCAAATATTTCTCAACATTGTTCCATTGGAATTACACACAGGGCAATTCAATTTTTTCCCCGCCAGTTTTAAAATAACGGCGATTGGATAAAGATACAGTCTTAAATCCGCATGTGCAAGCGGTAAAACCAATCCAAACGCGAACAAAAGATAAAAATACGGTGAATAACTAATCGCCGCAATCAGGGAGGCAGACATTATCAACAGCGGAACTTTGGCCGCCAGCAGATAAACCACAAATATTCCCCATTGAGTAAGACATTTAGTGTCATGGCATAAGGGACATTCTTTTTGAACTTCTTCCATTAACAGAACCTGACCGGATTATTTTTTCATTCAAGCATAAGACAAGAAGTACACAATGAACCGTTTCAGTAAATTATCACCTGCTGTACGGCATTGCAAATACCATGTACATTTGATCTTTATTTTCTCAGAAACTTCTTGACTTTTTCTATTTACGGTATTATAGTTATTTTTATATTAATTAATTTATATTTTTTATGTTAAATCCGCGGTTGGGGTTCGTCCTGCGCCAAGGGAACATGTGGACATTAAGATTTTACCGCGTTGCCGGATTTAAAGACTGCGGTCGATATTTCGGGTGACGGCAAGTCTCCTTATGTACCGAACGCCCCCGGCCGCCTGAAAACCAGGCCTGTTTATGAAAAAGAACATCGGAACTATTTCCATCATCGTTGAAAATCACGACAGTATACCGAAAGTGAATAAGTATTTGTCTGATTTCAGTGAAATCATCCTGGGCCGCATCGGCATACCGTATCATCCTGAACAACTCGGTATCATCGCGGTTATCGTTGAAGGTACCGCTGACCAGGTCGGCAGCCTGGCCGGAAAACTCGGCATGCTCGACGGCGTGAAAACTAAATCCATGATTTTGAAAAAATAGTATAAAAAAGTTGTGAGTTGTGAGCAAAAAAAGCTGGGAACGCTGGTCGTTAGACCGGCATTCTTAACTGATAACTGAAAACTGAAAAAAGTTGTGAGTAAAAAATTTTAAAAACTAAAAATTTAAACTATAAACCAATGGAGTCTACAAAATGCAGAAAACACCTAAGGCCTTACGTTTGCACATTGCTTTGTTCGGGCGGACTAATGTCGGAAAATCAACTTTTCTCAATATAATTGCGGGACAGGATGTGGCGATTACTTCGCCGGAACCGGGGACGACCACGGACGTCGTGGAAAAACCCATGGAACTATTGCCGATCGGGCCGGTGCTGTTTTTGGATACCGGCGGACTTGATGACGATTCACTGCTGGGTGGTGAACGGGTGCGCCGGGCGCGAAAAACTATGGATCGGGCTGATGTGGTGCTGCTCATTTGCGAAAGCGGCTATTTCGACAAATACGAACAACAGATAATAGCCGGCGCGAAACAGAAAAAACTGCCGGTTCTCGCGATTGTCAACAAAACGGATTTAGTGCCGGTAACTGCGGAATTCCGGAAAAAACTCCGTGCCACCGACGGCATCCTGGAATGCAACTCTGAAGATAAAAATGACCGCGAACGCATCGTTGATGAATTGAAAAACCTGTTGAAACTGGTTTTATCGGAAGAGTTTCAAAGGCCGTTGCATCTGGTGGGGGACCTGGTGCCGCCGAAGGGAATCATTGTATTGATTATTCCCATTGATATAGAAGCCCCGAAAGGACGTTTGATTTTACCGCAGGTACAGACTATCCGCAGCGCGCTGGATAATGATGCCATGGTTGTTGTCGTCAAGGAACATCAATACGCGCACATGCTGACCCAGTTGAAAAGCTCCCCCGCCCTGGTGGTTTGTGATTCGCAGGTCGTTGACCGCATGGTCGCGGAAACCCCGGATGGAGTTCCGTGTACGACTTTTTCGATTATTTTTTCCAGGCTTAAGAGCGACATGCCGACTCTCGTCAAAGGCGCCGAAGCGATTGACCAACTGCGTTCCGGGGACCGCATACTGGTTGCCGAATCCTGTTCGCATCACGCGATGGAAGACGATATCGGCAGGATGAAAATTCCACGCTGGCTGCGGGCATATACCAAAGCCGAACTGGAATTTGACAGTTGCGCCGGCCGGGATTTCCCTGATGATATAAGTGGATACAAAATGATTATTCAGTGCGGCGGCTGTATGAATAACCGCTCTGAAATGCTTTCCCGCCTGCAGCGTGCCGCTGATGCCGATATCCCTATTACAAATTATGGCTTGTGTATTGCGCAGACTTATGGAGTATTGGAACGGGTTATCGCTCCGCTTGCCGGGAAAATGTAAAAAAACAGGATTATCATCTTATGACTATCAATTCCAACTTAACTGCGGCGGAATACGTCAAAACAGTTATCAAACAGGATCAGATCGATAAATATCTGGACGGCGGCAAAGATTTTATCGATGACCGGGCCATTTATGCGGAACTGGAAAAACAGGTGAATCCTGATCGTGGCAAAGTTCGTGATATTATCGCGAAATCCTTGAGTATGAATACTCTTTCGGCTTCCGAAACCGCGACTTTGCTTAATGTTAACGACCCTGAATTGCTTGCTGAAATGGGTGAAGCCGGGTTGCGGGCGAAAAAGTTTGTCTACGATAATCGCATAGTTACTTTCGCTCCGCTTTATATGAGCAATCTCTGCGTCAACGGCTGTTTGTATTGCGGGTTCCGCAAAGAAAACAAGCACGAAATAAGACGCAAGCTCAGCATGGACGAAGTCAGGCGCGAAACAGAAGTTCTGGCCGGGAAAATAGGACATAAACGCCTGATTGCCGTTTACGGGGAACATCCGGGTTCATCGACCGATTATATCGCTGAAACCCTCAAAACAATTTATGCCGTCCAGGCTCCAACCAGGCGCGGTGCCGGCGCGATCCGCCGGGTCAACGTAAACGCCGCGCCGCTGCCGATCGAAGACTTGAAAGTACTGCATGATGTGGGAATCGGGACTTTTCAGGTTTTTCAGGAAAGCTATCATCATGATTTGTATTCAAAAATACACCCGGGTAATGCAGTCAAAAGCAATTACCGCTGGCGTTTATACTGCATGCACCGCGCAATGGAAGCGGGCGTGGACGATGTCGGTATGGGAGCTCTTTTCGGGCTTGGCGACTGGCGTTTTGAAGTCATGGGGCTGGTGGCGCACGCGCGGGAACTGGAAGCTGAATTCAATGTCGGGCCGCATACAATTTCTTTTCCCAGAATCGAACCGGCCTGCAACGCGCCTTTAGCCGGCAGCCCGGACACGAGAGTATCGGATGCCAATTTCCTGAAACTGGTAACTGTTTTGCGTTTGGCGGTTCCGTATACCGGCATGATCATAACTGCCCGCGAAAGCAAAAGCATACGTGATAAATGTATCCCGTTGGGCTGTACTCAAGCCGACGCGGCCTCAAAAATCGGCATCGGCGCTTATGATGAATCTGGCAGCGAGCAGGAATCCAACAAACAGCAGTTTATGCTTGGCGACACCCGCAGTCTTGAAGAAATGATCGCGGACTTTGCCCGAGAGGGAATAATCACCTCTTTCTGTACCGCGGCTTATCGCTGCGGGCGGACCGGCGGCTGCATTATGGACATGCTGAAAACCGGTAGAGAAGGACAATTCTGCAAAGTAAACGCCGTACTCACTTTCCGGGAATGGCTGGAGGATTTCGCCTCCCCCGAAACCCTTGAAATCTGCCGTCCGGTATTGAATTCCGAAATAGAAAAAGTTAGCGCGGCCTTCAAGCCGTCCTTCTTCAAAGAGTTCATGAATTATTACCAGCGCATCGAAACCGGAGAACGTGATTTGTTTTTTTAGGACTTATGAGCTAATTTCAAAACTATTTCGGCAGATTTTTGATTTTGGACGGCATATTGTGATTTTGAGCTCATTTACATAGCGCAAGGCTATGCTCAATCGCCCGAAAACCACAATCTACTCGCCCAAAATACTAAAAATCATACTCGAACTGGAGTTTTGAAATCAGCTCTTATATATCGTTTCTGTGGCGATATACGCTCTGGCATATCCCGAGTCCGCACAGCGCGGAAATAATGAACGAGCCGCCGTAACTGACAAACGGCAATGACAAGCCGGTTACCGGCGTTAAACCGGCGCTCATGCCCATATTGATGAACGAGTGCGCCAAAAGTATTCCGGTCATGCCCGCCGCGATATAGCGGCCGAAATGATCCGGCGTCAGGAATGCCGTCCGTAGCATTGAATAAAATAATAACAGGTAAAGCCCGATTAAAAGCAGACAACCTGAAAATCCTGTTTCCTCGGCAATTACTGAAAAAATAAAGTCATTATTTGAAACCGACTGCGGTAAAAAACCTAAAGTGTTTTGTGTCCCCTGTCCAATGCCCTTGCCATTCATTCCGCCGGAGCCTACCGCCAGTTTTGCCTGGAATTGATTGTAGCCGCGGTTGTTTAAATCACGTTCGGGATCTAAAAATGTTAAGACCCGCTCCTTTTGATAGGTTTTTAATATAGGATGAATCTGATAAACTTCATTTATTATTTCAGCACTTAGAACGGCCAATATGACGCTCGTCGCGATTATGATGTAACGCCAGCGCAAACCGGCCGCGAAAATAATAAGTCCGCTTAAAGGCAGAAATATCATGGAACTGCCCAAATCAGGTTCTTTGGCTATCAACAAAACCGGCAGCAATACTATAATGCCGATAATAAACATATTCCGGAACTTATTGATGTTGAACCCGTGCGTCGAGAGCAGCGAACTTAAGAAAAGGACGACGCTTAACTTTGTCAGTTCCGACGGCTGTAAACGCAAGCCGACCGGCTTGAAAACCAGCCAGCGATGCGCCCCGTTAATCTTTGCGCCAAACAATAAAACCGCGACTAACAATAATATTGTAAGCAGATAAAAAACTATGCTGAAAGGTTTGAGTTTGCGGTAATCGCCGCCCGCGAAGAACGCCCAGGCGATAATACTGACAATTATCCATTTTACTTGTTTTATCCAGGCTCCGGTCGCGGTCGGAGTTCCGACTTGCCGGCCGGTGGAATAAATGAAGATCAAGCCTATTAGCAATAAAGCGGCAAGCGCTGAAATCTGGATATAATCGTACTCTTTCAGATAATTGAATAATTTCCTGAAAAGACTATTATGATAATCTCTTTTTTTATGCAGAAATGCCATTTAAAAACTATTTATCCAGTGAATAATCGTTTTGAATCGCTTTTACTATAGGAGACTTAAGGATGTTTTCCAATTGACGTTTACATTTTTTTTCGGTTCTTTCGCGAACTGAAAATTCCGGATTGAAAACCATTGTGGCGTGGGCAAGATGGTAAATGAATTTCGCCATTTGCCATGGCGATATGGCGTTCAGCTTATAATTTCCGGCGCGCAAATCAATATAAATTCCCCGCCCGCAGGTTAAATCTTTTTCCGGATCAAAAAAAGTTAACTTTTCCTTGCGGAGAATCTCCGTACGGTAAAGAGCGCAAATCGCCCGGATGTAAAAAGGTTTATTTGTTCCTTTCACGCGGCGAAACCATTCCTTGAAATCAGTACATTTCTTCAATAAAATTTCCCATTCAGGTTTCAAATCCAGTTTCCCGCCGCCGGCACAGGCAATACCGGGGCCGCATTGGACAAGGAAATCCTTCAGCCAGCCGTCCTTATGAACTATCGTATCCGAGTGCATTGCCAAAAAGAATTCAGTGTCGCAGGCTTTCAAGCCCAAATCCAGGGCCGTTCCCTGGGCCCATGAACCGGTTTTTATCATTTCTTCAGGAGGACGTTCGATCAGGGTAATCCAGTCGAGCGTTTTTAAATACTCCAGCGAGCCGTCCGCGGAGCCGTTGTCCACAACGATCACCTTGTAGGGATGATGGGTGTATTTACGAATACTGCGCAGGCAGAGCCGGGTCAGATCTTCCGTCTTGTAGTTGACTATGCAGATAGTCACTTCACCCGGCACGAGCCGGCCCTGATGGTTGGATGAATTACACACTGAAAGTCTGCACACGTTTGGGGCCTACTGAAACGATCGCGATTCCGGCGTCCACAAGTTCCGCGATGCGGGTTAAATATTTTTTAGCGTTTTCCGGCAGGTCGTTCCAGGCACGAACTTCGTTTGTCGGACAATTCCAGCCCGGCACGGTTTCGTAAATTGGTTTGACTTTCGCGAGAACTTCCGCGGATGTCGGCATATCCTTAGTGATTTCACCGTCAATTTCGTAAGCGGTGCAAATCTTGAGCTCGCTAAGATAATCAAGCACATCAAGTTTAGTCACAGCTAAATTATCAACGCCGTTGACCATACAGGAATAACTGCCCGCGACCGCATCAAACCAGCCGCAGCGTCGCGGACGTCCGGTCGTCGCGCCGTATTCACCGCCGGCCTGACGTAATTTTTCGCCTGACTCGTCGAGTAATTCCGTCGGGAAAGGCCCTCCGCCGACGCGGGTTGTATATGCTTTCATTACGCCCCAGACGGTGCCGATATGTTTGGGAGCGATACCGGCTCCGACGCAAGCGCCGCCGCTAGTGGTGTTACTGCTGGTTACAAAGGGATAAGTTCCATGATCGATATCCAGCCACATGCCTTGAGCGCCTTCGCATAAAATCTTTTTGCCGTCTTTGATGGCGCGGTTGATGCTTAAAACAGTGTCTTTTACAAAGGGCGCAAGGTATTCGGCGGCAGCTTTTACTTTGCTCCATTCCGCGTCGATGTCCAGTTCAGCGACACCGGCTTCCGCAAAAATTTTATTGTATTTGCCTGCTTGTTCGCGGAAAAGTTCTTCCAGTTTCGTCAAATTTTTCAATTCAGCGCCGCGGATGCCGATTCGATTAGCTTTGTCGGCGTATGCCGGGCCGATACCGCGTTTGGTGGTACCGATTTTCTTGTCACTTGCGCATTTTGTTTCTTTCAAAGCGTCTATTTCTTTGTGATATTGGAAAATCAGTTGTGATTTACAACTCAATTCAATAACTGAAACGTCCAGGCCGCGTCCGGAAAGCTCCTGCATTTCCCCCGCCAGCGATACCGGATCAACCACTAAGCCGTTAGCGATAATACAAGTAACCCCGGGACGGAAAATTCCGGATGGAACCAGATGCAGAACATATTTTTCATTACCGATTTCAACAGTATGGCCGGCGTTGTTGCCGCCTTGAAAGCGGACCACCATATCAATATCGCGGGTCAGTACATCAATTAACTTGCCTTTGCCTTCGTCTCCCCATTGAGTCCCAACCAGTACGTCTACAGACATTTTTTCCTTCCTGTTTTGTTATAATTTATATGTAAAATATTTTTATATTTATATATGAAAACAATCAAAAAATAATGTATATCAGAAATGCTTAAAAGCAAATACCTATACAACAAAAAGTGTAAAGCCCGGTATTGATTTGAAAATCTTGAGGATTATTCCGGACACGGCACTTCGTATCCCCCGTTTACCGAAAGTTCCGGGTAGTTTTTGGATTTAATGGACTTCATGTCCATACAGTAGCAAAGAATCATCTTTTTTCGTGCTATTTTCTGTATAAATCAATATTTT
>CAZEXM010000031.1:0-22358 GCA_964515915.1 uncultured Victivallaceae bacterium | reverse complement strand
TAATGTTCGCTTTTACAGCAAAGATATTCGGGCAGAAAACCGCTCCGCAGCATAAGGCCACTGTGGAAAAGAGTTTCAAAATCTTTCTCGAAATATTGCCTGCTCTCATTTTTCCCTGTCGAACTATTTTTTGTTTTTAGCTGAATACTTACTATATGTGAACTAGTCTCAAAAACAAGTTCAAAATAGCAGATGAAAAGACAGGGTAACAGGATAATACAAGATTGTCCCGCAAAGACGCAAAGACGCAAATAAAAAGAAGGGAAAAAGATTGTTTTTTGGTATTAAGTGTTAAGTGTTAAGATTTTTTAATTTGTAATTGACTTTCGTTTCACTCAGTCTCAGCCCAGCAAAGTGGCTTTCGCTACGCTCACCCTCATTGCAAGCAAAGTCATAATTATTTTGTTCTTGTTTTTTTAAATTCGATGTTCGATGTTCGATGTTCGATGTTCAATCTTTTTTAAAAGATGCCGGTCTAGCGACCAGCGCTCCCGGCATTCTTTTCTTCCCTTTCTTCCCTTTGCGTCTTTGTGGGATTCAATTTTTTTATGTACTTTTATGCCTTTGGTTGACATTAATTTTATGGGTAAACCGTGGTCACTCACGTAAAAAAGTTGTGAAGCCGCATAAACAAAAACCTCTTAATAAAAGGAGAAGTACATGGATGTAATGGAAATTCTCAAGAAAGTGCTCGCGGGACAAACGCTTTCAAGCGAAGAACGTAAAACACTTAGTGAATTTCGCCCGAAGGGAATTCCTAAAGGCCGTTTGGACGCTGAGATCGCGAAACGCAAGGATCTTGAACAACAAAACGATGAATTGAACAAGACGCTTGGCAAATTGGGTTCACGGGTCGATGAATTGGAAAATCGTGATTTATCGGAACATGAAAAACTCGAAAAAACCTACGGTGTCGAGGTCAAACAACTGCGTGAGCATGTCTCTTCCCTGACGGCGGAGAAAAATTCCTCCAAACAGGAGCTGGAACAAATCAGGTTCCGGCAAAAAGTCGGCAGACTGGCTAAAACAAAACAGTTTAACGACCCCG
Organism: uncultured Victivallaceae bacterium; assembly: GCA_964515915.1. GTDB lineage: Bacteria > Verrucomicrobiota > Lentisphaeria > Victivallales > Victivallaceae > JAHOYW01. The sequence goes on along the minus strand of CAZEXM010000031.1, from coordinate 21,310 downwards.
AATATTTGGGATTTCTGCTCAAGAAGGCAAACGTTCCGCTGGACGCAGCTGACCAGATCGAAGATTTCATGACTGAACTACGCGACAATTCACCAAAATTGTTTCGTTTGGAACTTCGTTCCGGCAGCGGCAGCAACCCCGGCGGACACAAAATGGAATTTTCCAGCGCTAAGCAAAGTGGAGACATTAACGCCATGTTGGCTAATGCTCCGGAAATAAGTGATTAAATCTTAAAAGAAGGAAAAAAATTATGGCTTTGTATACTTATAGTTTCTCGGACAAAAAACGTGATCTTACCGATGTGCTTTCAACAGTAATTAAAGATGAACCCCGGTTCATTTCTAATTTTAAACGGGTTGAAAACGCGGTACAGCAAAAACATGAATGGCTCGAAGACCAGATCGCCGGACGCGCGGTAACTGCTAGCGACGTGACTGCCATGCTGGTTACAGCTTCTCCTCTGATGTTGCTAAACTCAAAGTTGGAACATTGCTGGTTGTCAAAGACGATTCAGCTTTATTCCAGGTTAGCGTTATTGACAGTGCCACCACTTTTACCGTGCTGCTCGTTGCCGACAACGGTTCAAGCTCAACTACCCCCGTTACCGATGATATTATGAATATCGTCAGTTCGCCGATGGTTGAGGGCAGCGCCAACGGTGACGGAGAAGAATCATATCACTTGAGCGATACTGATTACAATTGCACCCAGATATTCCGCAAGGATATTATTCTGACCGGTTCCGCGCTGGCAATCAATATTCTCGGCAATGTTGACAACCAGATCAATCGTCAAACCGCATTCGCCCTCGGCGAAACCGCGCGCGATTTGAATCGCGTTGCTTTATTCGGGCGTCGCATTCAAGCCGCTTCCGGGACAATTGGAGAAATCGGCGGCCTGTACTATTATGGAACTAACGCCAGCTCTCTGGCAGTTGACGCGTCGAGCGCCGCCCTGGACAGTTTCATGGTCAATGACGCCGCGCAAAGTATTTTGAGTGAAGGCGGCGAACCATCTCAAATTCTCTGCTCTCCCGGCCAGGCGCGGGTCCTGTCCAATGAGTTCCGGGATAAACTGCAGATCGTGCGTTCCGATGACAAACGCGGAGCTTATGTCGCGATTGTGGTCAATGAAATTAACGGCCGCGCAATGACTATTACGGCTGACCCGGACGTGCCGGATACTGATGCCTGGGTTATGGATGCCGCCGGCTTTGGTTTATCCAACCTCAAAGGACGTTCGCTTTCCGACGAAGACGCTACGCCTAAGGGTTTTGACGGAATCAAACGTATGGCTCTCGGCGAATTGACGCTCGAATTTAAAAACGCCCGTCAACGTCTGTGCCGTATCCATAGTCTGCAAGCCAGCGCGGCAGCTCTGGCCGCGATTAAGGCCGCTCAGTAAAGTTTTTCCCGTATAAGGGACTGTGTTTGTCACATTTGCCGCGGCGGACACAGTCCTTTTTTTGTAACTGTTCCTGGAGGAATTTATGATGGATATTAATGCTGTAAATGAATATCTTGCCCTGCACCTGCAGGCGGATTTCTGGAGTGCGCTTGACGAGAATAAAAAAGCGGCGGCTTTTAAAATGGCACTTGATGATGTTTGCGTTTATCTCGGGATAGCGGAAATCGATTCGGGCCGCATTTTTCAATTATGCGCGGTCAGTGAGCAGGCGGTTTTTCTGGCTGAACATTACGACACTTTGACTGCCGCAAAACAAATTAAATCGGAAAGGATTGATGGTGTGGGGGCACGGGAATATCAGCATAACTCTATTCCCAGTCTCAGCCCGCGAGCTTTGGCGTTTCTCGAACGAGAGGCCGGAGTTTTAACTATTTCGCGGGGGTGAAATCGCCAAGCTGTACGATATGGGTATATATTATTTCCCGTTCACAATATAACTGAATCGTAAAAAAGGAGTCTTGAGCATGAACTCAATCGAGACGTCAAAGTTGTTTCCTCCGGGAACCGTTGTTGTTGCTTACAAGGGAAAAACCCTTGGAGGCGCAAAAGTTATGCCGCAATGGGAGATAGAACCGCTAATTGACGAAAGTCATTATTTTAGATCGCCGAACGGGATTCTGGCTGAATTAAGGGTGGAGAATTCGATAAGTCTGGAATTTGAGGCCGTGGATCCGCAGAATATTATTAAATTATATGATTTATATTCGCTGTACGATTTTGACGATTCTCCAGGCCCCTTAAGTTTTGTTCCTCTGGACCCGGGAAAAAAAACCGCTTATTATTTCCACTCGGCTGAATTGAAAGACAAACCGGAAGTAAAGGAAAACCACGAGGTCCGCTGGAAGTTCGAAATTCTTTGCGATAATAATGGCGTATTTATGCAAAAAATAAAAGCTGATACTTATTAAAATCTTATCCGGGAGAATTCTTATGAATTACAATGCAGAGTTTTTTAAAACAGGTCCGTGCAGTATTGCATATAAAGGAGCAGTTATCGGCATGACCCTTGATAGTCCATTATTGAATATTGAGCCGGAATTATATGAAGCTAAATGCAATCAAATTGGCGGCAGGTCCATTCGTAAAATCATTACGAACAGCAAAATTACTGTTTCCGCGACAGTTAAGGAAACAGATAATGCTTTCGCTAACTTCCTTGCTGTCAACGGAAAAATAACTAATGTTGTTTTGGGAAAGGATGTATTAGTTACCGGCGGAGAACTCAGTCTGTCTCCCATTGCCGGGGATGACAATATCCGGTATTGTTTCCCGAAGGCGTTGCTTATCCCTGAAACCGTATACGCTTACAAAAATACAGACGATCATTGTCTCAAATTGGCATTTGAGGTTTATGAAGATTCGGAGGGAGTATTATTGCAAAAAATTTCTCAATGAGCTAGTAAATTCAAGAGAATAAATTTTGCCTGTGCCGCCATTTTTCCGGCGGCATTTTTTTACTCTTGCATGAGTTCAAAGAATTCAACAATACCTTGTTTATCCGGATTGAAGAAAAGATAATTCTTTCTTGCATATTTTTTTATGCCGCCGGCGGTAACTTTGTCAAAAGGCCCTGTTAGAAGCACCCATTCGTCGTTTTCATCCACTAATTGGTCGGGAACGTAGAATTCATAAAAATGACCGTCAATGAGCAGAGCTAATTTGCTATTCCGGAACTGCATTGACAACTGGACCCATTTAACAATACCGTTGGCGTCAAGTTTGAGGGCGATGTCATAAAAATCTTTTTGCCCTTTGCGCGGGATAAGTTTTACTTTTTCAATATGTCTGGAATGAAAGAACTGATTTGTATTTATCCAGAATGTCCGGCCGTCAAAAGTCGAGATTTCCCGTTCCAGATTTTTAGCCCTGGGGTATTTAATGACTTGATGCAGACTCAAAACATATCGGGTGTCTTTTTTCTTTGAGGGTTTCAATATATCTTCAAGGGTTTCACATCCAACGATAAACAAAGTAAAAATTGTTACGCTTAATAATAATAATAATAATTTTAACATATACAGTGCCTCTGGTTTGCTTATTTGCAACACTATAGCATGGATTCATTCCATTTTCTATAGAAGGAGGCTAAACTAATTCCAAGTTTTTTCGCGGCGAGGTTTTTGTCTCCGCCGGAACGTTCGAGAACTTTCTGTATATACGAACGTTCCTGTGTTTGTAAATATTTTTTCAAGTGTATAATATCATCTAATTTATCATCAATAATTTTGTCCCAGTTGGTGTCGGCGGTAACTTGTTTGTATAACTCCGGCGGTAGTTCCTCGCAGTTGATTTGCCCGGTTTCATTCGCTATTACTAAACGTTCTATAAGGGTTTTCAGTTGTTCAATATTTCCGGGCCAGTCATATTCGCACAAAACAGCTAAAGCTTGACTGCTTATATCGATACGCCTGCTATTTTGATTTGCAAAGCGCAAAAGAAAATATTCGGCGAGCTTTGGAATGTCTTTGCGTCGTTTGCGCAGCGGTGGCAGAACAATTGGAATCACACTTAATTTCCGGTAAAAGTCTTCGCAAAATTCCCCACTGACGGTTTCACGGTGTAAATCGTGAACCGAACCGGCGATGAGCCTGACATCTATATTTATCATTTCAGAACTGTTGATGAGTTGAATTTTTTTATTCTGCAGGAGATATAGCAATTTAATCTGAGTATTCATCGGCAATACATCAATATTATCAAGAAATACTGTACCGCCGTTGGTTTTTTCAAATATGCCTTGTGTGTTCTGCGTTTTTTGTGAAACAATTTTCCTGGCATAACCGAAAAGTTCGGATTCCTGCATCTTGACGGGCAGAGCGGCGCAGTCAACTTTACAAAAATTACACTGGTGGCGTTGACTTTTAGCATGAATTCTGCGGGCGATTGTTTCTTTGCCGGTTCCTGTTTCGCCTGTAAGCAGGACCACGGAATCACTTTTAGCTATTTTTTCGATCAGGATGTATATTTTTATCATATAGTCGGAAGACGTTATGATTGAGTCGGAATAATCGCCTCCTTCAATACTGCGTTTATATAAGAGATTTTCAATCCGGAGATTTGCGTGTGAAAGAGTAATTTCCAGAGTCAAGAGCAAGGCGCTGGGGTTCAAAGGTTTTGTTACATAGCTTGAGGCACCGTTTTTAACAGCCTTTTGCGCAATGCCGGTCTCATTATCAGCGGTAATAACAATAATCGGCAGAAACTCGTGAAAGCAATGAATAGAGGTCAACAACTCATGATTAATCACATTATTTGCGGGGAAGTCGATGAATATTAAATCATAAGGTTTTTCTCGAACCTCGTTTATAGCTTTATTCGGGTCGGAAAAAGATGAAACTTCGTAGGAATTATCGCTCAACAAACGGCTTAAAGTGTCGCTTAAGCTGTTATTCCGGCTGAATATCAATATTTTCGGCATAATCTCTCCTCTTAAGTTCAAATCTATGATTCTAAAATTTAAATAAAATATTTTTGCATTTATGCACAATAAAGACAATTATTCCAATAAATAATAATCTAACCTGATATAAGCCAACTGTCAAGTTTAAATAATTGATTAAACTAACCGGCTGGCGGGAATCCTTCGAAGCGCATTGCGATAGTCGTTATTTGTTGAGGGGCGCTTACACATTGCACGCGTGGACAAATCATCAGTTTCAGCACCAGTTTCACAAAAGTAGTCGCGAGAGCAGCCTTGCTCCGCGAAAGAATAACGAGGGCGACGGCTCGCCTGCTTTTTCCGCTCGGGCTCCGAACGCTTGAATAAGCAAAAAAGATATGCACGCCTTTTCTTAAAAATAAGAACTCTTTTTAACGTTAAATATTGAGCTCCGCAGGAGCGATGTAACCGTAGCCACGGGTGCCAACCCGTGGAAAAACGGTAAAAATAATCCCGCTCCGCAGGAGCGGCTCAAGCGGATTAGTTTTGAACCGCTCCTGCGGAGCGGGATCACGGTTCGTACACAGTCCACGGGTTGACTTTTTTATATTTACCCCGAACGGGGTGTAATTTTAATAGCCTCGGGTGAAACCCGTGGTATTAATAACACAAAATTTACAACCCTGAAGGGGTTGAACAGGTTTTGCCGTCGATATATTCCATGACCATATACTGCCGCCGCCCGTCCTGGTCTTCGCCGACTTCCAGAACCTTTACCACATTCGGGTGCGAAAGCTTTTTGGCGAGCGCGGCTTCACGTTCCGGCGCTTCGGCTTTTTCCATCAACCCCATAGCCCCGTGCCCGATAAAAGCTAAATTTTGGAATTATAACTTGACCGCTTAATATTTGTCCTGCAAAAGCAAGAGGTAAATAAGAAAAAATAGATTTTTTAACATAATTTAGAGAAATAAACTTGTAATTATTTTTACACAATGTACTAATATATAATTGTTTTTGCACAAAAATACTGATTTATAATCATTTTTACAGAAGTATAATCGTTTTTACAGAAAACCATCAACTTTTAATCGGTTTTCAAGCGGGTAATGGAAATGAATAAAAATTTACAGCCATTAGGTTATAACGAATTGATTAAACGCTACGACCTGGAAGTTTTAACTCCATGGTGTTGCTCTTGGCTATCTTCGCAAAGAGAGCGAAAAACACATATCGAAAATAATCTTACAACGGAAATATATCCTCCCAGCTATGATCCGGGAAATAAACTTGGAGATCATCTTACATTTGCACTAAAATACGAAGGTGTGAATCTGGAAATTCTCTCTGCTCTTTTTAAGCTTATAGATAAAGAAGATTTGATAGACTTTATAAAGGCTCAGCCAACAGGCAAATACACACGACTGGTATGGTTTTTTTATGAATGGCTGGGTGAAAGAGAACTGCCTCTCGATGAAATAAAGCAGGGTAATTATATTCCGGCACTTGACCCGGCAAAGTATTATGTCATTGATGAAAATCTTTCCAAAAAATTCAAACGTCAACGTGTAAGTTGCAATTTAACAGGAACAATCAACTATTGCCCTGTGGTTCGCAGGACTAAGCTTTTGAAAGAATTCGAAGCAATAAAGATGGATGAACATGCTCAAAAAATGATTGATAAATACCCGGAAGAGTTGCTTTATCATGCTACGCAGTATCTCTATGCCAAAGAAACAAAATCCTCCTTTGAGATCGAAAGAGAAAATCCAAGCAAACGGCACATTGCCCGTTTTATTGAATTATTACACCAGATTGAACATAATTCAATATCAAAATCTGAACTGATCCGATTACAAAAAGAAATTGTTGACAAAAGGTTTGCTCTTGATGATTTTCGTGATTCACAGAATTATGTAGGTCAAAGTATTGCTCCTAGTCGTGAAATTATTCATTTTGCCGCGCCCAAACCTGAAAATATTAACTCTATGATGGAGGCTTGGATACAATGTACCCTGAATATGTTAGAGTCAGAAATTTCTCCTGTTATAACAGCCGCTGTTGTTGGTTACGGCTTTGTTTTCCTGCATCCATTTGATGATGGAAACGGACGTCTCCATAGGTATTTGATTCATTATGTCCTTGGGAAAAAACATTTTTCTCCCTCTGGATTGATTTTCCCTGTATCCGCAACAATGCTCAAAAAAATATCCCGATACAATGACACTCTGGAGCATTTCTCCAAAGAACTTATGCAGCATGTTGAATATACCTTGGACGAAAATGGAGAAATGACTGTTTTTAATGAAACTGCTCAATTCTATCGTTATCAGGATATGACTTTTCAGTCTGAAGGGTTATTTGAATTCATACGGGATACCATTGAAGATGAACTAAATACCGAGTTGGAATATCTTAATATTTTTGATCAGGCGAAAAATCGCATGCGGGAAATTGTCGATATGCCTGACCGGAAACTGGATTTATTTATTCGGATATGTCTACAAAATCGCGGCAGAATTTCAAAAAACAAAACTGCTCAATTCTCAATGCTGACAAACGATGAGATAAACAAACTTTCAACTATCGTTCAGAATGTTATTAAAAAAAGCAAATCCACCAAATAGCCGGTACAAATTTTTGTTTAAGTTTACGAAGTACCGTATCGCTAAATGCCGTGAAGACGCGTTTTGGTCGAGCAGGTTTTACGCTAACCCGGATTCAGGATACTCAACTCGGTCGTTGTCTGTTTTATATCGACTTGAACATGGTACGCGCAGGAGTCGTAAAACACCCTTTGGAATGGAGGCATGCAGGTATTCATACCAATTTGCAATCTAAGGGATAGTACCAGTAAAAAAACCTCAACGAGGTTTCTTATCGTAGCCCAGTGCAACGCGCTGGGTATAGAATAAGATATATAATGTTCCCTGTAGGGGAACTTCAATCATTTTTCGATTATTATTGACCTTATTTTGAAGTTCCCTTACAGGGAACGATTCGTGGGGGCACATGATACCCACGGCGTTGCCGTGGGCTACGGTGAATATCCCCTTCAGGGATAATTAATGCAATCTTTACTATCTCTAAGATTGCAAATCGGTATCAGGAGTTGATTGGAAATAAACAACGCTACCGCATTATCAACAAAAACAGACTGCTTCGCGTCCTGGGATTCAAAATCCGTGAATCTGCCAAATTCAAAGAATGCTATAATGACACTTTAAACGAAAAACTCGCTTGCATTTCTCACGAACGACAGGCATATTGGAGCGAAGCAATCGCTGTTGGCGATGTTAAGTGGATAGAAAAACAATTCGGGAAAAAGAATAAATCAAAATCAAGAATCCATCCCGTTAACGAGGAAGTGTTTTATCTATATCACCATATCACCGGAAAAGGCATTAAGCAATAAAATATTTGCGGGGCTGACCAAAATGGCGTTAAGAGAAGGAATGATTCAACTCAAAAAAAATTTCATAAAAAAATATCTATTTAACATGACATAAGCAATAAAACGGTTTATCTTATGATGCTTAAGTTTATATTTACGAAATGGAATTAAAATAACACGGGAGTACTGCATGCAGGTACCATTACTTGATTTAAAAGAACAATATCAGGGGCTGAAAGAAGAAATTTTACAAGAAATCAGCAATATTTGTGATTCCCAACACTTTGTACTCGGTGACAAAGTCCTGAAATTTGAAAAGGAAACAGCTCAATACTGCGGCACAAAATTTGCCTGCGGCGTAAGTTCCGGCTCGGATGCTTTGATTATCTCCCTGATGGTCGAAAATATAGGCGCGGGAGATGAAGTCATCACCACGCCGTTTACATTTTTCGCCACCGTCGGCGCCATCTGCCGGGTCGGAGCGACTCCGGTTTTTGTTGATATTGATCCGGATACCTTCAATATTGATCCGGCGCAAATCGAAGCTGTAATAACTTCGAAAACCAAAGCAGTTATTCCGGTTCACCTCTTTGGGCAGTGTTGTGATATGGGCGCGGTCAACGCCGTTGCCGAAAAACACAATCTCGTCGTTATTGAGGATGCCTGCCAGGCTATCGGGGCGGAATTCGAGGGCAAACGCGCCGGCAGCATGGGGGATTACGGCTGTTTCTCTTTTTTCCCGAGCAAAAACCTGGGCTGTTTCGGAGACGGCGGCATGGTTACTGTTAATGACGAGAAGAAACTTGAACTGCTGCGGATTTTCCGTAACCACGGCCAGGGTTCCACTTATATTCACAAACATATCGGCGGGAATTTCCGCCTTGACGCCCTGCAGGCCGCCGTCCTGTCCATAAAATTGCGCGAGCTCGACACTTGGAGCAACGCACGCGCTGCGAACGCCGCCGAATACCGCGAACTTTTCGCTGAATCCAAAATCGCCGGCAAAATTAAATTACCGTTTACGGCAGAATATGCCACTAAACATATTTATAATCAATTCAGCGTCCTGGTCGCTGACGGCAAACGCGATGAGCTTTGCGGCAAATTACGCAAAGCCGGTGTCGGCTGTGGAGTTTATTATCCCTTATCGCTGCATTTGCAGGAATGTTTCAAAAGCCTGGGTTATAAAGCAGGCGATATGCCGGTAAGCGAAAAGATTTCCAAGGAAATTCTGGCATTGCCCGTCTTCCCCGAATCAACTTTCGAGCAACGCCAGTTTGTAGTTGAAACAATTGAAAAAATTCTCTGCGGGTAATTATGAGTAAAAGACGCGAAAACGAAAAAAAGTTTAAAAAGCAGAGTTATTTCAGGCTGCTCCGCTACACCCGGCCTTACTGGTTCCGGCTGACCCTCGGGATACTGGCCGGTTTTCTGGTCGGCGGTTCATTGTTCGCCAGCCTGATGCTTGTCCCGGAACTGCTCGGCGCGCTCGAACAGCCGGCCGACCCCGGCAGCCGAACAATCAACATCAGTAAGAAAACTCTTCAGATTGTCGCCGGTATTGAACAGGAAAAAGGCAAAAAACTTTCGCGTCAACAAAAATTAGAAAAAATTGAAAAGATATTAAATCCTTCCGACCCTGACCCTAAACTGACCGCATCTTTGCGGAAAATACGAAAATACGCCAAAAAATTCGGCCTGCCGATTAAAGTCAAAGGCAAACGCGAAGTTACCATTACCTGGCCGGTGGAATTCACCATCCCGGTAAGCACCGCGTCCGGCCGGATGGCGTGGCAGTTTTTTGCGATTTACGTTGTCGCTTTCGTCCTCGGCTGGACGATTAAAAACCTCGCTACTTACGCCAATCGCTATTACACCCGCTGGGTGGGCGCGAAAGTCGTAACTGACCTGCGCAATGAAGCTTTCGACAAATTACTCGGGCAGTCGCTTAAATATTACGGAAAAATGGATGTCGGTCATTTAATAAGCCGTTCCACCAATGATACTTCCGCTATCGAAACAGCCGTCGCCAACGTTATTGCCGACGCCACCCGCTGCCCGATTGAAATCCTTTCGTGCATCGCCGCGATTTTCGTTTTGAGCATGCAAAGCGGTAATTATGTACTTATTCTGTTACTGATGATCGGTACCCCGCTGATTGTCCTGCCGGTCGTAATACTGGGACGCAAAATCAGACATATTTATAAAGCGGCGCTGGCCGCGATCGCGGAAGTTATTTCCCGGATGCACGAAGTTTTCACCGGCATTCTGATTGTCAAAGCTTATAATACCGAAGATATTGAACGTCAACGTTTTCGCAAGACCAACCGCAAATATTTCCGCACCATCATCAATGCTCTCAAGTTCCAGTTATTAATGAGTCCCCTGATGGAAATCGTCGCCGTCGCCGCGACTTTGGTTTTTTTGGTTTATTCTTACAGTAAAGATGTCAATTTCACCGTCCTGATCGCCTTGCTGGTTCCCGCGATGATGGCTTACCGCCCGATTAAAAGCCTGGCAAAGGTTACAACTTACCTGCAGCGCAGCATGGCCGCCGCCGACCGTTATTTCGACCTCATCGACACGGATACCGGGATTAAAGAAAAACCTGATGCCGTTGAGCTCAAGGAATTCCGGAAAGAAATATCCTTTAACGACGTGTTTTTTTCCTACGAAGAACTCAATATCCTCGACGGAATCAATCTCAAAATCCCCAAAGGCTCGCTGGTCGCTGTCGTCGGCGAAACAGGTTCCGGCAAAACTACCATCGCCAGCCTGATCGCCCGTTTTTACGATGTTAATTCCGGTTCCGTTACTATTGACGGCGTTGATGTCCGCGACATGACCATAGCCTCCCTGCGCCGGCATATCGGCATAGTCACCCAGGAGCCGATTCTTTTTAACGAAAGTATCGCGCAAAATATTGCATACGGCAGCCCGGATGCCACGGCCGCGGAAATTGAGGAAGCGGCGCGCCAAGCCAATGCCCATAAATTCATTGTCGACGGACGTCATCCGGACGGCTATGCAAGCGAAGTCGGGGAAAAGGGTTCCAAGCTCTCCGGCGGCGAAAAACAACGCATCGCCATCGCGCGGGCTATTCTCAAAAATCCACCTATTCTGATTCTTGATGAAGCCACCAGCGCTCTTGACACGCTTACTGAGCGGCTCGTCCAGGAAGCGCTCAACCGCGCTATGCAGAACCGGACGGTTTTTGCTATCGCGCATCGCCTCAGCACAATTCAACATGCCGATACAATCGTCGTTTTAAAGGCGGGCAAAATAGCTGAACAAGGCACTCACCGGGAATTGCTCGCGACGGGCGGAATTTACAAGGAATTATACGAAACACAATTTCAAACCCAAAAATAAAATAATCCAAATGACTATTGCTGAATCAAAGCGCATTCATTTTGTCGGGATTGGCGGAGCCGGAACCGCCCCGCTTGCCGCGATCATGCTTCAACGCGGATGTCCGGTCAGCGGTTCGGACTTATGTCTCAACGCCCAGACTGAACACTTGCAGCAGCAGGGCGCGACAATATTCCAGGGGCATTCCAGTACAAATCTCCTCCCCGGTACACAATTACTGGTTTATTCATCCGCCGCGGCGAAGGATAATCCCGAAATAACTCAAGCCGCAAAACTGGGTATTCCATGTTTACGGCGCGGCCGGTTTCTGGCTCAACTGGCCGCCTCATACCCGCGCAGCGTCGCGATTAGCGGTTCGCACGGCAAAACCACAATCACCGCAATGCTCGTGTGGATTTTGCGCCAATGCAAAGTTCCCTGCACTTACCTTATCGGCGGCAAAGTCAATAATTTTCCGCAGGCTGAAACGGGCGACGGCGATATATTTATCACTGAGCTGGACGAAAGCGACGGGACAAATGCCTTATTTTCGCCTTTTATCGGCGTCGTCAGCAACGTGGAGGACGACCACAGTTGGAGCGTCGGCGGTACCGCGGCTTTGCTGGCAAATTTTTCCAGTTTCGCCCGGCAGTCGCAAAATCTGATTTACCTTCGCGACAACAATTCCGGCAAACTGTTTAAAAAGCATCCAAAGGCTTTAGCGCTGGATACGGATACCCTGCTCCAGGCTGCAGGGATAAAATTTAACGGCTTTATGAAACTTGACGCCGCCCTCGCCTGCTGCGCCGCTGAAAAACTCGGCATTTCCGCCGCCGCGGCAATACAGGCGCTTAATACTTTTCCCGGAGTCGCGCGGCGGATGACGGTGCATTTTGAATCGCCGGCGGTTACTTTGATCGAAGATTACGCGCATCACCCCACCGAAGTTGCCCGTTCAATTGAATTATTACGGCAAAATTACCCGCAACATCATTTACGGCTTATTTTCCAGCCGCATCGTTACGCCAGATTAGCAAAATACCTTGACGCTTTCGCGCGGGAATTAGCCCGTGCCGATTCAGTTTTCATCGCCCCGGTATTCGCGGCCTGGGCCGAGCCGGGCGAAATAAATTCCCGGACCCTGGCCGAAGATATAGATAAAAAAGCCGTAAACCTGGATTCAAGCTGGGCTGAAATGCCTGCCGTCATTTTGCGTGATCTTCCTGAAAAATTACTGCTGGCGGTCTTAGGCGCGGGGGATATTGAAAAACTGATTCCGGAACTCAAATTAAATTTATGCAACTGAGGAGACTAATATATGTCTGAAAATAAAATTTATGCTTTTTTTCGTAAGTTTGTGATTGCTTTAATTTTGTTATTCACTTTTTTACTGCCCTTGAAACTTGGCGGAATCGTTGGTGTTCCTGAAGCGACCGGCCTGTTTACCGACCAGTTTGCCGTGTATTTAATCATTAGCTGGCCGATATTCCTTTTTCCGTTTATTTCAGGGATTTTACTGCTGCTTGCTTTACTGGCGTTTCCATTCAAAACCGTTTCCTTCAGCAATGATAAAACTTTAATATGCGCGTCCCTGTGGGTACTTTTGGCCTTCTCCTCACTTTTGGGAGCCGTCAATGCGACGGTATGGGATTTTGTGATTATGGAACTCACTCATCTCTTCGGCCTCGCCGCTTACGTGCTGGCCGTTTATTTATTTCTCAAAAATGTTCCAAAAGCTAAAACTCTGCTTTCCGCTTCAATCCTCGCCGGCATGCTGATAACGGTTTATCTTGGTTTTGAACAGTATTTCTCGGGTTTTAAAGAAATGCGCGAATATATCGCCAATCAGGAAAAAATAAGCGGGATTGCCGGTAACGGGGCATTGAAGGCGCGTATTTTTGATGACCGGGTCTACGCACCTTTTACCGCTTGTAATTCCCTGGCGGGATATCTGCTTTTGACTATTCCCCTGTGCCTGGTCACGCTATGGAAACTTTGCGCCCGGGTCGAACCACCCAAAACCGCCCGTTTAATTTTTATGCCGCTGGTCGCGGCGGGTTTAATTTTTATTTTTTCCGCCACCAAGGCGCGCGGCGCGTTTTTATCCTTAATTTTAGCCGGTGGAGTATTTATCGTATTTTTTCCTGTGAAAAAATGGCTTCGCTGGAGTGTTATTATTCTGGCGTCTTTGGGAGTTATTGGCGGGGTGGTTTATATTTATAAATTCGGGCGGGGTTTTGACTCAATGCTGGTACGGCTTGATTACATTCGGGTATCAATAAAATTATTATTCAAACATCCGTTCGCCGGAACCGGCTGGGGTGATTTCTTCTATGACTATATGAAGATGAAAACCATTCAATCCTACGAAGCCCCGCATACTCCTCATAATCTGTTTCTGGCCCTGGGCGGCCAGGCCGGGATATTGGCCTTATTAATCTCTATCGGGGCATTGTTTTACCCGCTCCGGCTGGGCGCGAAAAAAGTTCGTTCATTGATAGCCGGACATAATTACATACAGGAGGATGTCGCGCTTCTTTTCGGCTTAATCGCCTTTTTGTTTCATGCGATGATGGATATAGATTTACAAGTTCCGGGGCTCATAGCGACAGCCGCGGCGATAACTTTGCTTTTGGCAATGCCGTCTGAAAGGGTGATTACAACACCGGAAGCCAAATATCCGCGCCGGATAATTGCCGGTTTCATCGCGCTGCTTGTCGCGTCAGGCGCTATTGTCGGAGGCTGGCACCTGACCAGTTCCGAATATACATTTTCCAAGCTCACGGATCTCTGCGCTTTAAGCAAAAAAACTCCGGAACAAGCTGCTAATATCAGTTCTGACGAGCTTTACGAAAAGCTGGAGGCCGCGGTCAAAGCCCGTCCTTATTCACCGTTTCCGTATAGTTCGGCGGGAGCGTTTTTTATGGGCACGCGCCGATTTGACCTCGCGGAATCCTGCTACAACAAAGCTTTGAAGCTCGCACCTGATTGTGCCGCCTATTATTTCCGCCTGTTTTACTTGCAGGACATCCAGGGCCGCAGCGAAGAAGCAAAAAAGAATCTTCTCAAAGCATACGAGCGTTTCCCGAATCATCCCAGATACAAACTGGTCAAGGAAACTTTTATTAAGGAATAGCGGGCACCTGCCGGGCGCCCGCTAATATATCCTTACTTTTTAAACGGCAGCGCCAAGGGTTCGAGATACGGCCGAAACGGCACCATTGCCGCGATGTCGTTAATTTCCGCGAGAATGTCTTCCGCCAACGGGCCTTTCAGTGCGGATTCAACGTTGCTTTCCAGTTCGGCAACGGTGCTGACTCCGGACAATACCGTACTGATTTGCGGATTCGACAGTAAAAATCTGGTTGCCAGTTCCGGCATAGTCATCTTCAAATCCCCGACCAGCGCGTAAAGCCGGATGAATTGTCTGCGGCGCGGCGGGCTGAGCCAGTTCGGGGGATTTTTAATCACATCGTTTTCGTAAATTTTCGCCAGCGTTCCCTGATACAGCGGGGAACCGCAAATCAATCCCATGTCATTAGCCACCGCCGCCGGCAGCACGGCCTGCTCGGCTTCGCGCCAGAGCAGGTTGTACTGAAAGGCGCTGAGGACAACATCAAAGTTGCCGGTATTGATAACATGCGGCATTTCGTAGGCGGTGGTTCCGCCGAGTCCGAGGAATTTGGTTTTGCCCTCATCCCTGGCTTGCCGGATAACATCCATTACCGGGCCTTCGTATTTCTCCTTGTCGGCCCACCAGTCCATAAGATTTTCATCATCATGACGGTCAGGTTCATGAATCATGAGAATATCCACAAAATCCCGTTTCAGATTTTTAAAACTCCGCTTCAGGGCGTTTTGCAGGAATTCCTTATTCCGCGCCTCAAAAGGCTCCGGCTTATAGCCGATTTTTGTACTGATTATAAAATCAGCATCGAATTTCGCCAGGGTTTCTCCTAAAACGGATTCACTGTCCAGATATCCGGGAGCGGTATCAATATAATTGATGCCCAGTTCCCAGGCGCGCCTGATGATCCGGTCAGCGGTGTCGCGGTTCGCCCCGTATGAACTTATAAATAAACCACCTAAGGATAATTCCGAAACTTCCAGTTCCGTACGTCCAAGTCTGCGTTTTTTCAACATAATATATAATTACCTTATTTTATAAAAATTTAAACACCGGTTTGAATTCCTCTTTTCTCTCAATCATTGCAAATGCCTCGACAATCTTGTCAAAGGGCATCACCGAAGAATGAAACTGCTTTAAATCGACAATGCCTTTTTCAACCATCGCGACACAAGTTCTATGTACTAAAGCATCACTTTCATCAGAAAGGTGGAACGCGAAATTCAGCCCGGTGCCGAAAGCGGTTAATGAAATCTCCATGCTCTTGTCAACTCCGTAAAAAGCAAATGTCCCGCCGGGCTTCAAGTAAGCGGAATATTTATCGATCTGTGTTGATACGCCGGCCGCGTCAATAAGCACATCAAACTTTTCAGCCGGCTCCCGCTGTTCTTCCAGGGCAATGAAAGCATCGGCGCCGCATGCCAGCGCACGCTCCCGCCCGGCGCTACTGCGGGCAATGGCACATACTTTTTCAGCAAACATCAGCGCGGCGAATTTGATGAAAAACATTCCGACGGCACCGGTTCCGATAATTCCGACTTTTTTACCGTAAAACGGGCCAAGTTTTTCAATCCAGCTGAATGTTTCTTTCATGCTGATGAATATTACCGCTTCAGGCCGGTTTTTCCATGTACCGGGAATTTTCATCTGGAATCCGGCGTAAGCCGGCCAGGCGCCGGGTTTCATACCGTCGGCAGCCATCGCTTCGTTGTCGCTTATGATGCCGAGTTCAGAAAAACCTCCAAACTCGCCGTTAAGGCCGTTGAGCTGTTCGCCGGCATATACATAAACCGGGCGCAGCACCAGGTCGCCGGGTTTAAAGTTTTTCACTTTGGGGCCGGTTTCAATAACTTCACCAAGGGTTTCATGTCCAAGCACCGCCGGGTAGTTTGAGCCCCAGGGTAATTTATTGTGAATAATTTTTTTATCCGTACCGGTGCATGCCGAAGCGAAAAGATTACGGCAAAGGCATTGATAATCACTAATTGGCGGCAACTGCGGAATTTCCCGCAAAAACAGTTTTTCGGGTTTTTCAATAATGACAGCTTTCATAGTATTCTCCTGTAAGAAAGACTGTGTTGTAAAAAAAGGGGGAACAAAAGATTATGTGGAAGCCGGGAGAATCAGCCGAGTGCGAGCTGTTTCTGATAATTATAAAAAGACTTGCTCATTATAGCTTGATATGAGTCAAGCTTTCCATTTTTGAGGAAGTATATCATTTTTTCACTGTTCCCGGGTTGTTATTATAGCATTATAAGGGATAAAACATTATTGTCAACAGTCAAAACGATTTTTTTTAATTAATTGTCGCTTATGTTATTTTTTTCTCTTCATTTCACAACTAAATCCATTGTGCCGTTGGCGAGGGTAGCCTGCAACTCCTTACCGGATTCCTGCTGATCCATTATAGTTTCCCCGGTTTCGGAATCCCGGAGAATGGCAAAACCGCGTTTTAAAACGTTCTGCGGCCCAAGCGCGTCAAGTCGTCCAGTCAGTCCGTCCAGCCTGGAATGCAGCAAACGGCAATAATTGTAACTGCCGCTGTATAAACCCTGCGTAAGTTTATCCAGGCCTTTGTGAGTCTCAAGTAATTTTGCCCGGGGAGAAAGAGCTTTCAATTGTCCGGCAAGGAGCTGGAAACGCAAATCATTCTTCCGCAGAGTCCGTTCAAGGGAAATACCCGAATTTTTCATTAACTCATCAATGTATTGCTGTTTCTGGCGGACAATGTGTATCGGTTCGCGGAAAACGTGACTTTCCGAAGCGATTTTGAGACGGCTCTTTACTTCCTGCAATCTGAACTGCAGAGATGATTTCAGGTCTTTTTCACTGCGTTGAAGGAGTTTTTCAAATTCCTCACGCCGGCCGACGACAAGTTCGGCCGCGGCGGACGGAGTCGGTACCCGCATATCCGCGACAAAATCGCAGATAGTGAAGTCAATTTCATGTCCAACCGCACTGATTACCGGAATCAGGCTAAAGGCAACAGCACGCGCGAGAATTTCTTCGTTGAAGGGCCACAGATCTTCCATGCTGCCGCCGCCGCGGGTTATGACTATTACATCAGCCTGGCCGGCGCGATTGAAAAACTCTATCCCGGCGGCGAGACTGCGTTCCGCCCCCTGCCCCTGAACAGGAGTCGGATATATTTGAATATGGATATTGGGGAAACGACGTTCAATTATTTGCAGAAAATCACGAATTGCCGCGCCGCCCGGAGATGTTACCAAAGCTATGGTTTCAGGTAAAAGCGGAATTGCTTTTTTGCCGTCCGCTTCGAAAAGCCCTTCCGTTTCGAGTTTGCGTTTGAGTTCCTCGAAACGACGCTGCAAATCTCCAAGTCCAAGCGGCCTGATCCGGCGGACGCTCAACTGATATTCGCCGCGTACTTCATAAACAGTGAGTTTTCCGAAAACCTCTACCTGATCACCGATTTTCAGCTTCATCCGGCGGGCCTGGCCGGCTCCGTTGAAAAACACCGCGCGCAGTTGTGAACGCTGATCCTTTAAAGTCATATAAACATGGCCGGATTGATGAATATTCAAAGTTCCAACTTCCGCCTGCACCCAAAGCGGCAGCAAACTGTTCTCAATCAGTTCTTTGATCGCGGAATTTATTTCGCCGACCCGCCATATTTTATTTTGTGTCATAAAATTAAGCTCCCAGCATTTGAGCCAGTGAAACGAACGATTCTACTAGAAAAGTAGTCACCATAAGGCCCAGTTTGAAAAGCAAACTTATGTAATTCATCCCTAACAAAAGAATAACTATAACAACAAAAATCATAGCTTGCGAATCAGAAGTTTTCAGTTTGGGGAAAAACGCGCACAAGATATGCCAGCCGTCAAAACACGGAACCGGAAACATATTAAAAACAAAAAGAACAAAATTAAGCATTGCCCCCATTGCTAGAAATTTCACAGCATTACCTGCGAACTCGGGACCACTATCATTAAGAACAATAATAACTAAAGCGGCCAATACGGAAAATATTATACATAAAGCTAAATTGGTCGCGGGGCCGGCAAAAGATACGAGCGCATCGCTGTATTTATGCCGCATGCGGGCGGGATTAACCGGAACCTGTCCCCAGGCAAGCCCGAGAATAGCCAGCATTATCAAAGATGTCGGCCCCATCTGGCGTAGCGGGTTGAGGGTTAAATGACCTTCGTCCGCGGCGGTGGAATCCCCTTGCCAGAGCGCTGCGCGGGCATGCATATACTCATGGCAGCATATTGCAAACACCACAATAAGCAGCCACATAAAAAAATAGTGAGGGTCAGTCCAAAGGTAATTAATAAAAAGATTCATTTAATTATTCCGAATATTAGTTTATTTTTACTGTCCAATATTGAAACGCCGGTGTCTCGTATGGATGCGTGTCTTTTAAAGCGGCAATTATTTCTGTTATTTTTTCCGCGGGACAAAGCAATTCTATTTTTATTTCCTCGACCTTTTCAACTTTCCCGCGTTCACCGATAAAAGCCTTACTGCCCTCAAGCGGGCGGAATTGTCCAAGCCCGGAACTCTGCCAGCAGCAGCAATCGTAATTGCCGATTTTTCCCGCCCCGGCGGCGAACAAAGCTGTTTTTAAAGCCCCGGCATGCGCCGTCGGCACATAAACGTCAAGTTTTATAAAGTTTTTTCCCGACATAATAATGGCCTCAATTTATTTTTTTAACCCGGAAGCCGCCAGCGGAATCTTCAACGATCCAGCCTGATTCTTTTAATTGGTCGCGCATCGCGTCAGCGGTGACGAAATCTTTAGCGGCACGGGCGGTATAGCGTTTTCGCGCCATTTCCGTTATTTCCGCCGGAATTGCCTCTTCCTGGCCGGCGTCTACTTCAAAAACCGCAAATACTTCGTCAAATTCGCGGTACTGCTCAAGAATTATTTCAGCTCCGGCTTTCGATAAACTGTTACCGTCAAGCAGTTTGTTGGCATCATGCTGCAAACCGAAAACAGCGGAAAGAGCTTCAGAAATATTCAAATCATCTGCTAAACCGTTTTCAAAAGCGTTTTTTGCTTTATTTACAATTTCCTGAGCCTCGGAAATATCCCCGTCAATATTTACAGCTTTAAGACGGGCAAAAAGTTCAGAGAATTTACTAAGCGCGACACGAGCCTGAGCGCAGGCGCCAAAAGTAAAATTAAGTTTTTTGCGGTAATGAGCGCCCAGCAAAACCCAGCGCAACTCCCTGCCCGCATAGCCTTTGCCGGAACATTCGCGCAAAGTGTAAAAATTACCCGCTGTTTTGGACATCTTATCACCTTCAACCGTGAGGTGAGCGCAATGCAGCCAGTAATTCACATAAGTACAGCCGTTCGCGGCTTCGCTTTGAGCGATTTCGTCTTCATGATGCGGGAACATATTGTCAATACCGCCGGTATGAATATCAAAGGTTTTACCCAGATAACGCATCGCCATGGCGCTGCATTCAATATGCCAGCCGGGGCGGCCTTCACCCCAGGGGCTTTCCCAGTGAACATCGCCGTCATTTTCATCCCGGGCTTTCCAGAGAGCAAAATCGGCGACTGAATCTTTGGCGTACTCATCGTTTTTGATACGCGACACGGAACCTTGATTTTCGGGGTCGATTTTCGCCAGTTTGCCGTATCCGGGGAATTTAGCGATGGAGAAATACACGCAATTGTCTTCCGCCTGATAAGCATAGCCTTTATCGACGAGGATTTCGATGAGGGCGATCATTTCGTTGATATGATCAGTCGCGGCCGGATAAACCTCCGCTTCCTCAATATTAAGGGTTTTCAAATCTTCAAAAAAAGATTTTTTGTATTGCGCGGTAAAGTCGTCCAGGCTCATTTCAGCGGCGCGCGAGTCGCGGATGGTTTTGTCGTCAACGTCAGTCAAGTTCATTACCTGAGTAACTTTGTAGCCGAAATATTTGAGTGTACGGCGCAGCAGGTCTTCAAACATATAGGCGCGAAAATTGCCAATATGCGCGAAGTTGTAAACCGTCGGTCCGCAGGTATACATGCGGACTTCGCCGGGACGGATGGGCTTAAACTCTTCAAGTTTACGATCCATCGTATTAAAAAATTTTATTTTTGTGCTCATATCCGCTAAATCACCAGTCATCTGCAATTGCTGTTTTATCGAGACTATAACTTAATTGCTTTGCCGTGAAATACAAAGCGGTCAAGCTTATTTTTTTATATGCTTTTCACTTTGCTTTAACTTTAAATATTAGAAACAATGTTATCGTGCAACTTTACTAATTCTTACCCGGTGATATATTACTTTGATTTATTTTTAATTTCATAATGGTGGTGTAATGGATTATATTTTATCTTTTCCTCAGCAATATCTTTATACCGGGCTGATTGTTCTGTTTTTAATTATAATTACCTGCACTATCACCTTAGCGGGACCTACTGAAGTTCTCAGGCACTACAAAAGCGGCAAAGCCTTGCGCTACGGCGGCAACTTGTCGGACGCGCCGGTTAAAATACCCAAATACTACAAATCCAAAAAACAGGAAATGCGGGGGGTATGGGTCGCGACGATCAACAATATTGACTCAAGTTTTGCAGTTCAAATTTGAGCGAAAAACGAACGATCAAACATTGAA